>JADLES010000117.1 GCA_020845995.1 Burkholderiales bacterium
CCGAGGCGCTGGAGGAAGGCCTGCCCGAGCGCGAGCGCGTCGCCGCGCTGGCCAAGGCGCTCGACCCGGAAACGGTGCAGCTGTGCTACCAGATCGCGCTGCAGGGCCGCGAGGACCTGCCGCTCGCCCCCGATGAGCACGCGGGCTTTCTCATGACGCTGCTGCGGATGCTGGTGTTCCGGCCGGGAGATCTGTCTTCGTCTCCCGGAAAAAGCATCGCCGCAAAAGAAATCCCGAAGTCGTTCGATGGCAATTGGGCGGCGCTGGTGCAGAGGCTGCCGCTCTCGGGCGGGGCGAAGGAGCTGGGGCGCAACTCGGAACTGCGCGGCCACGCCGACGGCGCTTTCGAGCTGGTCGTGCAGAAAGCGATGGGGCACCTGGCCGGCGAGGGCTTCCGCGAGAAGCTGCAGGCGGCGCTGACGGCGCACTTCGGCTCGCCGGCGAAGGTGCGGGTGACGATCGGGGAGACGCACGGCGCGACGGCCGCCGCGCTGGAGAGCGCCGAGAAAGGCGCGCGCCGGGCCGAGGCGGTACGCGCGGTGCAGGGGGACGATTTCGTGCAGGAGCTGGTCAATCTCTTCGACGGCAGAGTCGTCGATTCCACGATCCGGGAAAAACAGCGATGAAAGCCAATATTGGCCAGATGATGAAGCAGGCGCAGATGATGCAGGAGAACATGCGCCGCATGCAGGAGCAGCTGGGAGGTATCGAGGTCGAGGGCCAGGCGGGCTCGGGCGCGGTGAAGGTGGCGATGACCTGCAAGCACGAGGCGCGCCGCGTGAGCATCGATGCTTCGCTCACGTCCGATCGCGAGATGCTCGAGGATCTCCTTGTCGCCGCGTTCAACGATGCGACGCGCAAGGTGGAGGAGACCGTGAGCCAGAAGATGGGCGCTCTGACGGCAGGCCTCGGACTGCCGGCCGGGATGAAGCTGCCGTTCTAGGATGAAGCGGGACGTCGTTCCCGGTCCGGCGGGTCTGGGGCGCCTGATCGAAGCCTTGCGGGTGCTTCCCGGCGTCGGGCCGCGCAGCGCGCAGCGCATGGCGTATCACCTGCTGCAGCACGACAGGGCCGGCGCGGAGGCGCTCGGCTCCGCGCTGGGCGAAGCGTTGCGCACGGTGCGGCATTGCTCGCTCTGCAACAGCTTCACCGACGATGAGGTCTGTCAGTTGTGCCGGTCGCCGCGGCGCGACCCGACCCAGCTTTGCGTCGTCGAGACGCCCGCCGATCTGGCGATGGTCGAGCAGACGCTGAGCTACTCCGGCCTGTACTTCGTGCTGATGGGCAGGCTGTCGCCGCTGGACGGGGTCGGGCCGCGCGATATCGGCCTCGATCGGCTGCTTGCGCGTGCGGGCGACGGCGCCGTGCAGGAGGTGATCCTCGCGACCAACTTCACCAACGAGGGCGAGGCGACCGCGCACTACATCGCCGAGATGCTGCGCGCGCGCGGCATCCGCTCCTCGCGCATCGCGCGCGGCGTGCCGCTCGGTGGCGAGCTCGAATACGTCGATGCCGGTACCATCTCGCAGGCGATTCAGGATCGCCGCAGTCTATAGTCGGAAGACGGGAGGAAGGACATGAGGAAGATCTTGGCACTTGCGCTGTTCGCCACTGTATCGCTGGTGCAGGCGCAGATCGAGAAACGTGACGTGCACATCGCGGTCGGCGGCAAGAGCGCGTTCTACTACCTGCCGCTGACCATCGCCGAGCAACTGGGTTACTTCAAGGAGCAGGGGCTGGAGGTGAAGATCAGCGATTTTGCCGGTGGCGCGGCGGCCCTGCGCGCGGTGGTCGGGGGCAGCGCCGAAGTGGTATCCGGCGCCTACGAGCACACCATCAGCATGCAGGGGCGCAAGCAGTATATGCGCGCCTTCGTGCTCCAGGGCCGGCTGCCGCAGATCGCGCTCGGCGTCGGCAAGGCGAAGGCGGGTACGTTCAAATCCATGAAGGATCTGAAGGGCATGAAGATCGGCGTCTCGGCGCCCGGATCGAGCACCCACAATCTGGTGAAACAACTGCTCGCCAAGGCCGGGCTCGACCCGGACAAGGACGTTTCCATCGTCGGCGCCGGCGTCGGCGCGGGCGCGATCGCGGCGATGAAGAGCGGCCAGCTGGATGCGATCTCGAACGTAGACCCGGTGATGACCAAGCTGGAGATGGACGGGGATGTGCGTGTCGTCGCCGACACCCGCAACCTCAAGGGCACGCAGGAGGTCTGGGGCGCGCCGCTGCCCGCGGGCTGCCTGTACGCGCCCGAGGCCTGGGTGCAGAAGTATCCGGGAGTCGCGCAGGCGCTCGCGAGCGCCATCGTTCGCGCAGACCAGTGGATCGCGAAGGCGAGCGCCACGGACGTCGCCCGGGTGGTGCCCGAAAGCTACCTGCTCGGCGACCGGGCCCTGTACCTATTCTCCTTCGACAAGGTGAAGGAGGCGATCTCGCCCGACGGGCTGATCGCGGAAGCCGGCGCCAAAGCGACGCTGGCGGCGCTGCGCGCCTTCGACAAGGATGTCAAGGGCGCGCAGATCGACCTCGGGCGAACCTACACCAACGAGTTCGCGAGGAAGGCGAACGCCAGGGTCAAGTGACGCCCGCGCTCGAGCTCGAGCGCGTCACCTGCACGTTCGTTGCCGGAGAGGATCGCGCGCAGCGCCATACCGCGGTGCGCGATACCTCCATTACGGTTGCCCCCGGGGAATTCGTCGCCGTGGTCGGCCCCACCGGCTGCGGCAAGTCCACGCTGCTTAACATTGCCGCCGGACTGCTCGAGCCCTCGGCCGGCTCTGTGCGTGTATTCGGCGAGCCGCTCGCCGGCATCAATGCGCGCGCCGGCTATCTTTTCCAGGCCGAGGCGCTGATGCCCTGGCGCAACGCGCTGCAGAATGTCATCGCCGGGCTCGAGTTCCGCGGCATCGGACCTGCCGCGGCGCGCGCTCAGGGCGAGGACTGGCTGCGCCGCGTCGGCCTGGGCGGCTTTGGCGACCGCTACCCGCACCAGCTCTCCGGCGGCATGCGCAAGCGCGTGTCGCTCGCGCAGACGCTGATCCTCGATCCCGAGATCCTGCTCATGGACGAGCCGTTTTCCGCGCTGGATGTGCAGACGCGCCAACTGATGGAAAACGAGCTGCTCGAGCTCTGGTCGGCGGACCGCAAGTCGGTGGTTTTCATCACTCACGACCTTGAAGAGGCGATCGCGCTTTCGGACCGGGTAATGGTGCTCTCGGCAGGGCCGGCCTCGCACCCGATCGGGGACTACAGGATCGATCTGCCGCGGCCGCGCGACGTCGCCGAGATCCGTCTCGATCGACGCTTCAACGAAATCCACGCCGATATCTGGCACGCCATGAAGGACGAGGTGCTCAAGGGCTATGCGCAGCAGCGGCGGTAGGCTGAAGCTGAGGTTGTGGCAGGCGGCCGTGCTGCTGGCGGTGTTTTGCGCCTGGCATGCGCTCACCGTACCCGGAGTCCTGCCGCCGTTTTACTTCGAGGACCCGAATAAAGCGGCCTTCTTTTTCGGCGAGCCGCTGAAGGTGCTGGGAAGGATCTGGGACTGGTTCTCCGGGGGCGACATCTATCGCCATCTCTGGGTCACGCTGCAGGAGACGCTGCTCGCGTTCGCCACCGGCACCGTGCTCGGAATCGCGATCGGCATCTGGCTGGCGCTGGCGCCCACTGCGTCGGCGATCCTCGATCCTTACATCAAGGCGCTCAACGCGATGCCGCGCGTGATCCTCGCGCCGATCTTCATGGTGTGGTTCGGCCTGGGCATGCTCTCCAAGGTTGCGCTGGGCGTGACGCTGGTGTTCTTCATCGTGTTCTTCAATGTGTTCCAGGGCGTGCGCGAGGTCAGTCCCACCGTGCTCGCCAACGCCCGCATGCTGGGAGCGTCCCGGCGCCAACTGCTGCGCCACGTGTACCTGCCTTCGGCAATGAGCTGGGTGTTCGCCAGTCTGCACAATTCCGTGGGCCTCGCGTTCGTGGGCGCCGTGGTGGGCGAGTACCTTGGCTCCTCGGAGGGCGTCGGCTACCTGATCCTGCAGGCCGAGGGCGTGTTCGACATCAATACGGTGTTCGCGGGGATCCTCGTGCTGACGGCATTCGCGCTCGCGCTCGATGCGCTGGTGGCGCTCGCCGAGCGTCGGCTGATGGTCTGGCAGCCACGCAGCGGAGAGACGGAGCGCATCTAGGGGATCGCGACATGATCACTGTGGCGCGCCGGGTGACTGTCGCCGATTCAGGCGATGTCGAGGCGCTCATCGCCAGGTTCGATACGAAGCCCGGCCTGTGGATGGGCTGCGACGTGGCCTCGGAGGGGCTGTACCGCAAGCAATCCATGGCCTGCGCCGTGCCCGCGTTGCGCTTCTGCGTCGAGGGCAACGTCCTCACGGTCACGGCGATGAGCCGCGCGGGTGCGGCGCTCCTGGAACGGCTGCGGGGTCTGGGCGGGCTATCGGGGCTGGGCGGATCCCTCTCCGCGGATATCGGCGCGGCGAGCGAAGTGGTCGCTGTTCTGAGGCGCTTCCTCGGGATGTTCCAGCCGCAGGCTGCGGAGCTCGGGCTGTTCTGCGCGTTCAGTTTCGACTACTACCGCTTCGCCGAGACGGCTCCGCTGCCGGCGGATGGCAGGCGCCGCCTGGTCGCCTATTTCCCGGAGCGCGTTCTTGCCGTAGGGCCGGCGGAATCGCGCTGGATCGAATTCGCGTTTTCAAGCGGCGTCGCCGACGGCATCGGCCGGGTGGCGGCGGCGAAGGTTGACGAGGCACGCGACGAGCTGGCGCCCGGCGCGCATGCGGCGCGTGTGGCCAGGGGCGTCGAGATGCTGCGTCGCGCCGAGTTGCAGTCGCTGGTCCTGAGCCAGGCTTTCCGCCGGCGCGCGACCGTGTCGCCCGCGAGAGCGTTCCTGAGCTTGCGTGAGCAGAATCCGTATCCGGCGATGTTCTTCTGCAACCTGGGCGGCGGCGAATTCCTGTTCGGCGCCTCGCCGGATCTGCAGGTGCGCGCGGATGCGACGCACGTGGAATCGGCGCCGGTGTGCGGCACGCTGCGGCGGGGTTCCGACCCTGTGGAAGACATGGACCAGGCCCTTGCGCTGCTCGCATCGGACAAGGAGGCCGCGGCGATCGCGCTGTGCGCGGACGCCGCCGCGAACGAGCACGCGGCGGTCTGCGAACCGGGGTCCGTGCACGTGCTGTCGCACCGCCGGCCGTACTTTTTCAGCACCATCATCCACGCCGTCGATCACCTGCGCGGGACGCGTCGCGCAGGACTGGATGTCTTTGACCTGCTGCTGGCACATGCGACTCCGGCGACGGTCACCGGCCTGCCGAAGAAGTCCGCGGTTCGGGCGATCGGCGAGCTGGAAGCGGATTGGCGGGGATGGTACGCGGGAGCTGTCGCGCGTCTGGCGACGGACGGCAGCATGGAGGCATACACCGTGCTCCGGGCGGCGCGTGTCGCCGGCGGTGTCGCAGAAATCCGCACGGGCGGCAACATCCTTGTCGACTCGGACCCCGCGAAGGAGGAGGAGGAATCGCAGCTGAAGGCGTTGACCTTGTTCCGCGTGTTGCAGGGGGCGGAGCCGGCGGCAGTGGCAGGCGCGGTCCCGACGCGCAGCTGGCGCTGCCGGCTCGTGGCTTGCGACGACGAGGCCGTGCCGCGACTGTCGAACACGCTGGCCGGCGCAGGAATCGCCGTCACCGAGGACGCGGCAATCAGCCTGGTGTCGGGCAACCCGCGGCTTGCGCAGATCCCCGGGCCGATTGTCGCCGTTGGCGAGGGCGCCCTCTGGTTGCTGGAGCGGCAGGGGGGGCGTGTCACGGCGCTCGGGCGACCGCAATTCGCCAGGCGAGTCTCCGGCACGCCAGCTACGGGAGGGTTCCTCGGCGAACTGGGCAGCTTCGAAGCCGGGTGGTACGCTGCCCATGGCATTCGCTGCGGCGCATTGCCGGAAGGATGGAGCGAGAGCGCCGTCTCCGCGGAGGGTTGGGTGCTGGCCGCCGAGAATCACGCGGCGCGGGCCTGCGTGCTGCTGTTTCGGCCCGACTCGGTGCTTTCGCTGCGCCGCGACGCGGGAAGACGCGCGCTTCAGGCGGCGTTTGCCTGGCTTGACCGTGCTATGTTCGACGCTGGATCGAGGAAGGAGATTGCATGAAAAAACAAGTACTTCTGGTTGCTCTGCTATGCCTTGCCGCCGCGGTACAGGCGCAACCCTGGCCCTCGCGGCCGGTGAAGCTGGTGGTGTCGTTTCCGCCAGGCACGACGCCGGACACGGTGGCGCGCGTCGTCGCCCCGAAGATGCAGGATGCGCTGGGCCAGCCCGTGGTCGTGGAGAACCGCGCCGGTGCGGGGGGCAACATCGCAGCCGATGCGGTGGCGAAATCGGCCGCGGACGGTTACACGCTGCTCGTGAGCACGAACGCGGCGGTAGCCACGAACAAGGTGCTCTACGACAACCTGCCGTACGATCCCGAGCGCGACCTGACGACCATTTCGCTGCTGGCGACGGCGCCGCAGGCTCTGGTCACGCATGTCAGCGTGCCGGCAAAGAGCTTCAAGGAATTCCTCGCCTACGCGCGCGCCAACCCGGGACGGATGTCTTACGGCACCACCGGGAGCGGCAGCGCGTCGCATCTCACGATGGAACTGCTGAAGGCCGATGCCAGGGTGTTCATCGTCCACATACCGTACCGCGGTTTTCCGCAGGCCGTCACCGACATGCTGGCGGGCAATGTCCAGACCATGTTCGCGATCATCCCGGGGGTGCTCCCGCATATCAAGGCGGGCAAGATGAACGCGCTAGCGGTGACGGCGCTGAAGCGGAGCAACTTGCTTCCGGATGTTCCCAGCGTGAAGGAACTCGGCTATCCGCAACTGGAATCGCTGGCCTGGATCGGCCTGCTGGCGCCCGCGAAAACCCCGCCGGAGGTGGTGGATCGGCTCTACAGGGAGGCGCGCAAGGCGCTCGAGCTTCCCGAGTCCCGCCGTATCCTCACCAATGCCGGCTTTGACGTCGCCGGCACATCGCCGTCGGAGTTCCGGGCCTGGCAGCAAGCGGAAATCGCCAAGTGGGGCAAGGTCATCCGCGCGACCGGCGCCAAACCGGACTGATCCGGTGGCCGCGCCGCAAAGCGCCAGCCTGCAGGAGGTGAGGGCGCGCATTGACGCCCTGGACCGCCAGATCGTGCAACTACTGGCGAAGCGGTTCGCGTACGGGATGCAGGCAGCACGGTTCAAGACCTCCGCCGCCGAGGTGCCGGCCCCGGAGCGCGTGGAGAGCGTGGTCGCGAACGTTCGGTCGCTTGCGAGAGAGTCTGGAGCACCGGAGGAGGGCATCGAAAAGGTGTACCGCAGCCTGATCCAGGCCACGATCGATCTGGAATTGCGGTTGCACCGGGACGCGGAGGCGTTGAAGAGTTGACACTTTTCCAATGGCCCGGCTATAATCTTTTGCTCTACGGGCGCGGGGTGGAGCAGTCTGGCAGCTCGTCGGGCTCATAACCCGAAGGTCAGAGGTTCAAATCCTCTCCCCGCAACCAAGCTCTTCGCGGTCCGCTCTTTAACAATTCGCAGCCGATAGGTGTGGGCGCTCGATGCCGAAGGCTCAAGCATCTAGCAGCCTACAACTTATTAGTACACGCAAGCAGTAAGCAACAAGGTAAGCATTACCTCGTTTACTTTGAGTGTAGGTGCAGTAAAAGCAATGCCAAGCAGAGATTAAACTGAAGAGTTTGATCCTGGCTCAGATTGAACGCTGGCGGCATGCCTTACACATGCAAGTCGAGCGGCAGCGCGGGGGCAACCCTGGCGGCGAGCGGCGGACGGGTGAGTAATACATCGGAACGTGTCCTTTCGTGGGGGATAACCAGTCGAAAGACTGGCTAATACCGCATGAGATCTCACGATGAAAGCGGGGGACCGCAAGGCCTCGCGCGATTGGAGCGGCCGATGTCGGATTAGCTAGTTGGCGGGGTAAGAGCCCACCAAGGCGACGATCCGTAGCTGGTTTGAGAGAACGACCAGCCACACTGGGACTGAGACACGGCCCAGACTCCTACGGGAGGCAGCAGTGGGGAATTTTGGACAATGGGGGCAACCCTGATCCAGCCATGCCGCGTGAGTGAAGAAGGCCTTCGGGTTGTAAAGC
>JADLES010000118.1 GCA_020845995.1 Burkholderiales bacterium
GAGGTGTATTTCTTGAATAAGAGAACAGGGCGGCCATGAAACCCCGCCACCAGCGCATGCTCGCCATCGGCGCGGGCGTGGCCCTCGTCGCGATCGCGGCCGCGCTCGTGCTGAACGCCTTCCGGGGCAATGTCGCCTTCTTCTTCAGCCCGAGCGAAGTGGCGGAGCACAAGGCGCCGCGCGACCGCGCCTTCCGGGTCGGCGGCATGGTCGAAACGGGCAGCCTCAAGCGCCGCGCCGACGGCCTCACCGTCGAGTTCGTCGTCACCGACACCGCGAAAAGCATCCCGGTGGTGTACAAGGGCATCCTTCCGGACCTGTTCAAGGAGGGCAAGGGCGTGGTCACGCAGGGCAGGCTCGGACCCGACGGCGTGTTCCAGGCGAGCGAGGTGCTCGCCAAGCACGACGAGAACTACATGCCGCCGGAAGCCGCGCACGCGATGTCGAAGGCGCAGGCGGAGAAAGCCGCACGCAGCGTTGCAGCCCCGGGCGTGGCCGGCTCCGGAGGCTCGAAGTGATCCCGGAGCTCGGCCAGTTCGCGCTCCTGCTCGCGCTCGCGCTCGCGCTGGTGCAGGGCACGCTGCCGATCGTGGGCGCGGCGCGGCGCCAGCCCGCGCTCACCGCGCTCGCGCGCCCGGCCGCGCAGGGCCAGTTCGTCTTCGTCGCCTTCGCCTTCGGCTGCCTCGCCTGGTCGTTCTACGCCAACGACTTCTCGGTGCTGAACGTGGCGAGCAATTCGAATTCGCGCCTGCCCACGGCGTACCGCGTCGCCGCGACCTGGGGCAGCCACGAGGGCTCGCTGCTGCTCTGGGTGCTGATGCTCACGGTCTGGATGGTCGCGGTCTCCGCGTTCAGCGGCGGCCTGCCCGAGGACATGGTGGCGCGCATCCTCGGCGTGATGGGGCTGGTGAGCGTGGGGTTCCTGTCCTTCCTGCTGTTCACCTCGAACCCGTTCGAGCGGCTGCTGCCCGCGGCGATGGACGGGCGCGACCTCAACCCGCTGCTGCAGGATCCGGGCATGGTGTTCCATCCGCCGATGCTCTACATGGGCTACGTCGGCTTTTCGGTGGCGTTCGCCTTCGCCATCGCCGCCCTGCTCGACGGGCGCCTGGATGCCTCCTGGGCGCGCTGGTCGCGACCCTGGACCACCGCCGCATGGATCTTCCTCACGCTGGGCATCGCGCTTGGCAGCTTCTGGGCCTACTACGAACTCGGCTGGGGCGGCTGGTGGTTCTGGGATCCGGTCGAGAACGCTTCCTTCATGCCCTGGCTCGCCGGCACCGCGCTCATCCATTCGCTCGCGGTGACGGAAAAGCGCGGCGCGTTCAAGTCCTGGACGGTGCTGCTCGCGATCCTCGCCTTCTCCCTGTCCCTGCTCGGCACCTTCCTCGTGCGCTCGGGCGTGCTCACCTCGGTGCACGCCTTCGCCACCGATCCCCGCCGCGGCGTGTTCATCCTCGCCTTCCTCGCGCTGGTGATCGGCGGCTCGCTCGCGCTGTACGCCTGGCGCGCCGGCAAGGTGGCGCCCGGCGCGCGCTTCGAGCTGCTGTCGCGCGAGTCGATGCTGCTCGCCAACAGCGTGCTGCTGCTGGTCGCCTGCGGCGCGGTGATGATCGGCACGCTCTACCCGCTGTTTCTCGACGCCTTGAACCTCGGCAAGATCTCGGTCGGCCCGCCCTACTTCGAATCGGTGTTCGCGCCGCTGATGGCCCCCGCGATCCTGCTGGCGGGACTGGGGCCGCTGGTGGCCTGGCGCCGGGGCGACGGCGCGCAGGCCGCGCGCCGCCTGCGCTGGGCGGCGATCGCCGCGCTGCTGGCGGCGCTGTTCCTGCCGCTCGCCTTCGGCCGCTGGGCGTTGCTGACCTCGATCGGGTTGCTGCTGGGCTGCTGGATTTTGTTCAGCAGCCTTTCGGCGCTGGTGCTGCGAACCAGAACGGCTTCCAGGTCCTCGATGGCATTCTTCGGCATGGTGCTCGCGCACGCCGGCATCGGCGTGTTCGTCCTCGCCGTCACCCTGGTGAAGAGCTACGAGGCCGAGCGCGACGTGCGCCTCGCGCCCGGCCAGTCGGCCGAGCTGGGCGGCTACGCGTTCCGCTTCGAGGGCGTGCGCGACGTCACCGGCCCGAACTACGTGGCGGCGCGCGGCACGGTCGCCGTCAGCAAGGATGGCGCGGCCGTAGCGCGGCTTGCGCCGGAGAAACGCATCTACCACGTGCAAAAGAACCCGATGACCGAGGCGGCGATCGACTACGGCGCGGCGCGGCACCTGTACGTCTCCCTGGGCGACGACGTGGGCGGCGGCGCCTGGACGCTGCGCATCCAGGTGAAGCCCTTCATCGGCTGGATCTGGGGAGGCTGCCTGCTGATGGCGCTGGGCGGGCTGCTCGCCGCGAGCGACCGGCGCTATCGCACCCACGCTCGAAGCAACACACTCGCTCCCGAAGCGACCACCGTGCGCGGGTCCGCGGCATGAAGCGGTTCCTCTGGCCGCTGGCCATTTTCGTCCTGCTGGTCGGCTTCCTCGCCGTGGGCCTGCGGCGCGATCCGCGCGAAGTGCCCTCGCCCCTGATCGGCAAGGCCGCGCCCGCCTTCGACCTGCCGGTGCTGGAGCAGCCCGGCAAGCGCTTCTCGCCCGCCGACATGCGCGGCAAGGTCTGGCTGCTCAATGTCTGGGCGTCGTGGTGCGAGTCCTGCCGCGACGAGCACCCGCTGCTCGTCGAGCTGTCGAGGAAGGGCACGCTGCCGATCCTCGGCCTCAATTACAAGGACAAGCCGGAGGACGCGCGCCTGTGGCTGACGCGCTTCGGCGACCCCTACCAGCTGTCGGTGGCGGACGCCGACGGCCGCATCGGCATCGACTACGGCGTCTACGGCGTTCCCGAGACCTACCTCATCGACGCCCAGGGCGTGATCCGCTACAAGCGCATCGGCGTCATCACCCCCGCGTTGCTGCAAGAGAAGATCCTGCCGCTCGCCGCGACGCTCAAGAAATGAAGGTTGTTCTTTTTGCCTTGTTCATGCTTTTTTCCCTGGCGGGAATTGCAAATGAAGAACAACGCATTCGTCAGCTCGAAGAGAAGTTGCGCTGCCTCGTCTGCCAGAACCAGTCGCTCGCCGATTCCAACGCCGAGCTGGCGGGCGACCTGCGCAAGCAGGTGCGCGAGCAGGTGGCCGCGGGCAGGAGCGACGAGCAGATCGTCGAATACCTCGTGCAGCGCTACGGCGACTTCGTGCGCTACGACCCGCCGTTCAAGGCGGCGACCGCGCTGCTGTGGGCGGGGCCGTTCCTGCTGCTCGCCGCGGGCGCCGTCATCCTCGTGATCGTACTGCGGCGCCGGCGCGATGCACCCGAGGAAGCCGCGCTCGCGCCCGAGGAAAAACGTCTCGTCGAGCGCGTGCTCGGGCCGGGCGGCGACCCGCGATGATCGCCTTCTGGTCGATCGCGGCGGCGCTGACCGCGGCGGCGCTCGCGCTGCTCTTGCCGCCGCTCCTGCGCGCGCGCGGCGCCGCCCCCGGCGCGCGGGTCGCCGCCAACGCCGCCATCTACCGCGAGCAGCTGGAAGAACTCGCCGCCGAGCTGCGGCGCGGGGCCATCGGCAAGGAGGAATTCGAGCGCGCGAGCCGCGAGATCGAGCGCCGCGTGGTCGCCGAGCATGCCGCGCGCGCGCCCGAGTCCGCGCGCCACGGCCCGATGCTCGCCGTCGCGCTGTCGCTGGCGCTGGGGGTACCCCTGGTCGCGGGCCTCGGCTACTGGAAGCTCGGCAACCCCGAGGCGATGCGCGGCGACCCATCGGCGAGCGCCGAAGCGCACGAAGTCACGGGCGCGCAGATGGAAGCGCTGGTCGAGAAGCTCGCGGCGCGCATGGAGAAGGAGCCGGACCTCGCCGAAGGCTGGGCGCTGCTCGGACGCTCGCTCGGCACGCTCGGCAAGTACGAGCGCTCGGCCGCCGCCTACGCCAAGGCGGCGCAGCTGCTGCCGAAGGATGCCGACGTGCTCGCTGATTACGCCGATGCGCTCGCCATGGCGCGCGGGCGCAGCCTCGAAGGCGAGCCGTTCGCGCTCGTGAAGCGCGCGCTCGACGCCGATCCGAACCACGTCAAGGCGCTGGCGCTCGCCGGCACGGCGGAATTCGACCGCCACAACTACGCCGGCGCGATCGCCTACTGGGAACGCATCCTCAAGCTGGTCCCGCCCGACACCGAGTTCACGCGCGCGGTCCAGGGCAGCATCGCCGAGGCGCGCGCGATGGGCGGCGCCGCGGCGGCGCCGAAGA
>JADLES010000119.1 GCA_020845995.1 Burkholderiales bacterium
ATTCCGCCGCCCCAGCGGTACTGCCAGGCGACGCCGAACAGGTCGTAGTTGTTGCCGGTGCGCGCCGACACGCCGCTGCTCGCCTGGAACTTGATGGAATTGCGCGCGTCCACCGGCAGCGCCAGCGTTGCGCCCACGCGCCAGTTCTTCTGCTGGTCGAAGTTGCGCTCGCCGTTCAGCGTGGTGCGCCCGCCGCGGAAGTGGGTGGCGTCCAGCGAGACCCACACGCCGTTGGCGAAGCTGTGGATCGCGTTCGCCTGCGCCGAGTAAATCGGCTTCTGCTCCCGGGTGTTGCCGTTGAAGAACTCCTCGTTCTTGGTGAAGACGATCGCCGCGAGTTTCCCCTCCAGCGTCCAGTCCCCGAGCGCCTTGGACGCGCCCAGTTCGGGCTTGAAGAACCAGCGGTTGCTGCCCAGGTTGACCAGGCGCGTCTCGTCGTACTGGCCCACCGGCGCCGAAACCTGCAGGCTCGCGCCCACGATCAGGTCCTGCTGGTACTTGCGGAAATCCGCAAGCTCCAGCGCCGGCGCGCCGTAGAAGTTGACCGACAGCCGGAAACGGGGATCCATCTGCCCGTCGACCTTGCGCTCGACCGCCTGGCCGCGGTACTCGGCGGTGCCATGCAGCCAGGTGTAGGGCAGGATCGCATCGAACTTGCTCGACATGCCCCACAGGTCGAACGCGCGCGCGTACGCGAACAGCGCGCTGTTGGTCCTCAGCCTGGGATTGGAGATCCCCGTGTCGCTGTCGAACGATACCCCGCCCTTGGTCTGGACGAAGCCGCCGATCAGGAAGTTGACCCCCACCGGCGCGTTGGAATACGAACGTGGCTCGATGTCCTGCGCTTGTGCCGGCGCGAGGCGCAGCGCGAGGACACCCAGCAGCAGGAAGGCGCCGCCGAGACGACTCGTGGCCCCTTTCACGACGGCTACAGGATCCGGTTGAACCAGAGCAGCGACAGCAGGCCGGAGACCATCGCGAACAGCGCGGCGACGCCGGCGAGGAGCGCGGTGATCTCGGTCTCGCGCTTCTCCAGGCTCAGGCGCGAGTTGAGGGTTTCGTAGACCTTCTTCAGGTCCTGCGCGGTGCCGGCGTAGAAGTACTCGCCGCGCGTCATCATCGCCACGGTCTTCAAGGTTTCCTCATCCAGGCGCACGCGGAAGGACCAGCCCTCGAAGCCGATGATCTCGCCGGTGGTGGTGCCGAAGCCCACGGTGTAGACGCGCACGCCGCGGTCGGCGGCCAGCTTGGCGATCTCGATCGGGTCGGGGCCGGTGGTGCGCTGGCCGTCGGTGAGCAGGATGATCACCGCGTTGTTGTAGGAGCCGGGCTCGACCGGCTTGAAGTCCTTCTTCGCGTCGCCCTTCTTCGCCGCGATCGGCGCGTTGCGCGGCGCGTCGCGGCCAAACAGCGCCGTGCTCACGTCGAAGCCGGCGTCGGGGAAGATGGTCGCCAGCGAGACGATGAGGCCGCTGCCGGTGGCGGTGGCGCGCTGCAGCTGGATGCGGTCGATCGCGGCGGTGAGCGCCTCGCGGTCATCGGTGGGCGGCTGCACCAGCGTCGCGGTGCCGGCGAACACCACGATGCCGATCTTGGTCTTGGGCGAAGCGTCCTGCACGAACTGCTTGGCGGCGTTCTGCATCGCCACCAGGCGCGAGGGCTCGACGTCCTTGGCGCGCATCGAACCCGAGGCATCCAGCGCCATGACGATGGTCTGCTTCTGCGTCGGCAGCGTGACGGTGGCCGTCGGCCGGGCCACGGCGAGGAACAGCGCGGCGAGCGCGAGAAACAGCAGCGCCGGCGGCAAGTGGCGGCGCAGGCGCGAGCCCGCGCCCATCGCCTCCTTGATCATGCCCAGGTTCGCATAGCGCACCGCGGCCTTGCGCTTGCGGCGCAGCAGCCAGGCGTAGGCGGCGAGCAGCAGCGGCAGGAGGGCGAGCAGCCACAAACCCTCCGGCCAGAGGAAATTCATGCGACTTTCTCCAGGTGCCGCGGCACGCCGCCTCCCGCAGCCGGCATGCCGGCTCCTGACAACCGGCTGCGGCGCTTGCGCAGGTCGGCGAAGCGCATCACCGCGTCGACGAGGTTGCCGTCGGTGGCGAGTTCGAGGCAATCGACGCCCGCGCGCGCGAGCGCGCCGCGCAGCTCGCGTTCGCGCCGCTCGGCGACCGTCGCGAAGCGCCGGCGAAAAGTTCTGTCGTGGGTGTCGACGAACAGCTGCTCGCCGGTTTCCGAATCCTGCATCAGCAGCATGCCCATGTCGGGCAGCTCGCGCTCGAGCGGGTCGTACAGGCGCACCGCGATCACCTCGTGGCGGCGGGAAAGGTGGGCGAGCGGCTCGGCCCAGGCGGTCGCGCTGAAGAAATCCGAGACGAGGAACACGATCGAGCGGCGCGGGATCACCTGGTAGGCGGTGCGCAGGAACTCCCGCAGGTCGGTGCCATCCGAGCGCGGCAGCTCCGGGCGCTCGAGCAGCCGGTGCAGGAGCCCCAGCACGTGGCGGCGGCCGCCGCGCGCCGGCACCACGGTGTCCACCTTCTCGCCGTAGAACATCGCCCCGACGCGGTTGCCCTGGCGCGTCAGCAGGCGCGCGAGCACGGCGATGAACTCGATCGACAGCGAGCGCTTCTTGGTCGCCGAGCCGAAGTCGATCGAGGGGCTCAAGTCGAGCAGGAACCAGGCGGTGACCTCGCGGTCCTCGTGGTACTCGCGCACGTAGGGCGTCTGCATGCGCGCGGTCACGTTCCAGTCGATGTGGCGCACGTCGTCGTGATACTGGTACTCGCGCAGGTCGGCGAGGTCCACGCCGGGCCCGCGGAAGAGCGTCCGGTAGTCGCCGTGCAGCGCGCCATCGAGGCGGCGCAGCACCGTCCACTCCAGCCGCCGCAGGACCTGCTCGGGCTTCGCGGGATCAGGTCGAGGCGACGTTGACATGCGTTTCCAGCGGCTTCTCGGGCGCCGGGATCTTGCGCAGCACGCGGTGGATCAGCTCATCGGCGCTGATGCCCTCGGCGAGCGCCTCGTAGGTCAGCACCAGGCGGTGGCGGAACACGTCGGGCACGAGGTCGACCACATCCTGCGGCAGCACGTAGCTGCGGCCGCGCAGCTTGGCGAGGGCACGCGCGCCCTCGACGAGGTGGATCGGGCCGCGCGGGCTGACGCCGAAGGAAAGGAACTTGGCGAGGTCCGCGAGGCCGTGCGCCGCCGGCTCGCGCGTCGCGGCGGCGAGCTTCACCGCGAACTTGATGAGCGAGGGATCCACGTACACGGTGCGGCATTCGCGCTGCGCCGCGGCCAGCTCCTCGGTCGAGGACACCGCCGCGACCGCGTTCTCCACGCCGGTGACGCGCTCGACGATCACGAACTCCTCCTCTTCGCTCGGGTAGCCGACCAGCACCTTCATCATGAAGCGGTCGACCTGCGCCTCGGGCAGCGGGTAGGTGCCCTCGGTCTCGATCGGGTTCTGCGTCGCCATCACGAGGAATGGCGAAGGCACCTTGTGCGTCTCGCCGGCGATGGTCACCTGCCGCTCCTGCATCAC
>JADLES010000120.1 GCA_020845995.1 Burkholderiales bacterium
TCAGAGTCCTGGTCGTTGACATCGCGCGCGTCCCAGCGAAAGCGGCCGACCCATTCGATGCCGCCGGCCAGCGGCGCCGTGCGGCCGGTCAGCTCGAACAGGGCGCGATGCTCGCGAAAACGATCGTCGCGCTCGGTATCTCCCAGGCTGCGCCCGTACCGATAGCCCATGCGCATCCACAGGTAGCGGTGGCGCTGCCAGTCCGCGACCCTCAGCTGGGACCGAAAAGCCGGGACCAGCGTGAAATCCAGGTGCGCGCCGACCTGCATGTCCTGGAACTCGCCACCAAACACGCTGCCGGAGGCGAGCAGGAACAGGCGCGTCCGATCGTCCAGCGATACGTAGGCATCCAGTTCCGGCCAGAACTGCCCGCTGTCCGCCGCCGCGGCCGAGGCTGCCGCGCCCGCGAGGTGCGCGAGCACGGCAAGGCGGACGGCGGTCCGGGAAACCATCATCGCGCCACTCTACATGACCGCGCCATCGGCCCGGCCTCCCCCGTGTATCATGGCCTTTTGAGGGGAGGGACTCGCATGCAAACGAAGCGCATCTTGTGCGCCCTTGCGGTGGCGGCGGCAATGGCCACGGGCTCGCCGCAGGCGGCGACGCTCAAGTGGGCGGCGCAAAACGACGTGCTCACGCTGGACCCGCACTCGCAGAATCACGCGACGACCAACGGCATCATGCAGCATGTCTACGAGGGCTTGGTGCGCTTCGACAAGGACTTCAAGGTGCTGCCCTGCCTCGCGACCGGCTGGCAGTTCGTGACGCCCACGCAGGTGCGCTTCAGCCTGCGCAAGAACGTCAAGTTCCAGGACGGCAGCCCGTTCACCGCCGACGACGTGGTGTTCTCCTACCAGCGCATCCTGCAGCCGCAGGGCACGATGCAGATCTACGTCTCCGGCGTGAAAGAGGTGAAGAAGATCGACGAGCACACCGTGGACCTGATCCTCGTCGGCCCGAACCCGGTGCTGCTGAAGAATCTCGTCGATTTCCGCATCATGAGCCGAGCCTGGTCCATGAAGCACAAGTCGGAAAACGTGCAGAACTACAAGGCCAAGGAGGAGACCTACGCCTCGCGCAACACCAACGGCACGGGCGCCTACGTGCTCGATCTCTGGGAGCCGGACAAGCGCATCCTCATGCACGCCAACCCGGACTGGTGGGGCAAGATCGAGGGCAACGTCACGCAACTCGTCTACACGCCGATCAAGTCGGACGCGACGCGCGTCGCCGCGCTGATCTCCGGCGACGTCGACCTCGTCACCGACCTGCCGGTCCAGGACGTCGAGCGGCTGAAGAAGGATCCTAAGCTGAAGCTGCTCGAGGGCGCCGAGAACCGCACCATCTTCATCGGCATGGACCAGTTCAGCGACCAGCTCAAGTACTCGAACGTCAAGGGCAAGAATCCGTTCAAGGACATCCGCGTGCGCAAGGCGATGAACCTCGCCGTGGACCGCGAGGCGATCAAGCGCGTGACGATGCGCGGCATGTCGATCCCGGCGGCGATCATGATCGCGCCGAACGTGCACGGTTGGTCGAAGGACCTGGACCAGCCCCTGAAGCCCGACCTGGCCGCGGCGAAAAAGCTGCTCGCCGAGGCGGGCTACCCGAACGGCTTCGAGTTCGAGCTGGACTGCCCGAACAACCGCTACGTGAACGACGAGCGCATCTGCCAGGCGCTGGTCGGCATGTGGTCCAGGGTCGGCCTGAAGGTGAAGCTGCTCGCCCAGTCGATGCCGATCTGGATCGCCAAGATCCAGAATTTCGACCATGACGCCTACATGCTGGGCTGGGGGGTGGCGAACTTCGACGCCAACTACACGCTGTTCTCGCTGCTGCACACCAAAACCACCGGCGCGGCGGGCAGCTTCAATCTCGGCCGCGTCAGCGATCCCAGGCTCGACAAGCTGATCGACGCGATCAACACCGAGGTGGACGTGAAGAAGCGCGATGCGATGATCCGCGAAGCGCTCACCATCACCCGCGACCAGTACTATTACGTGCCGCTGCACCACCAGCTGCGGCCCTGGGCGATGAAGAAGAGCGTGACGACGGTCTACAAGTCCGACGACCGGCCGGAGGCGCGCTACGCGAAGGTGAACTGAGCCCTACTTCGGGCGGACCTGGAAGAAGACCTCGTCGCCCTTGACGAGGCCGAGCTCGTAGCGGGCGCGCTCCTCGATCGCCTCCGAGCCCTGCTTGAGGTCCTTGACCTCGGCGGCAAGGGCGTCGTTGCGCACTTCCAGGCGGGCGTTCTTCGCGTTCTGCGCGGCCAGCTGCTGGTCGACGTCCCAGACGCGCAGCCAGCCGCCCTTGCCCAGCCACAGCGGCACCTGGATGGCGAGGATCAGGCCGACGAGGATGGCCGCGAGCGCTCTCATCCCGCTGTCGCTTTCATCGCAACTGCAGGAATGCCTCTTTGCCCGGGTAGCTGACCGAGTCGCCGAGGTCCTCCTCGATGCGCAGCAGCTGGTTGTACTTGGCGGTGCGGTCCGAGCGCGACAGCGACCCCGTCTTGATCTGCAGGGCGTTCACCCCGACCGCGATGTCGGCGATGGTCGTGTCCTCGGTCTCGCCGGATCGGTGCGAGATGACGGTGCCGTAGCCCGAGCGCTTGGCGAGCTCGATCGCGGCGAACGTTTCCGACAGCGTGCCGATC
Source organism: Burkholderiales bacterium (assembly GCA_020845995.1). Classification (GTDB taxonomy): domain Bacteria; phylum Pseudomonadota; class Gammaproteobacteria; order Burkholderiales; family SG8-39; genus RBG-16-66-20. The sequence continues at coordinate 2,660 of JADLES010000120.1, forward strand.
TGGTTGACCTTGATCAGGATCGCGTTGGCGGCGCCCTGCTTCACCCCCTCGCGCAGCAGCCGGGTGTCGGTGACGAACAGGTCGTCGCCGACCAGCTGCAGCTTCGCTCCCAGCCGCGCGGTCAGCAGCTTCCAGCCCGCCCAGTCGGACTCGGCCATGCCGTCCTCGATCGACACGATCGGGTACCTGTCGGCGAGCCCGGCGAGGTAGTCGGCGAACTCCTGCGCGCTCAGACTCAGGTTCTCCGAGGCAAGCAGGTACCGGCCGTCCTTGTGGAACTCCGTCGCCGCGCAATCGAGCGCGAGCAGCACGTCCTGCCCGGCCGTGTAGCCCGCCTTGTCCACCGCCTGGAGGATCAACTCGATCGCCGCCGCGTGCGTGGGCAGGTTCGGCGCGAAGCCGCCCTCGTCGCCCACGGACGTCGACATCCCTTTCGAATTAATGATCTGTCTTAAAGAATTAAAGATTTCAGAACCACAACGCAAGGCTTCACGGAAGGACTTCGCGCCGGCGGGCACGATCATGAACTCCTGCATGTCGAGGTTGTTGTTGGCGTGCGCGCCGCCGTTGATGACGTTCATCAGCGGCACCGGCGTCTGCATCGGGCCGGAGCCGCCGAAATAGCGATACAGCGGCAGTCCGGATTCCTCGGCCGCGGCCTTGGCCGCCGCCATCGACACCGCCAGCGTCGCGTTGGCGCCCAGGCGCGACTTGTTCTCGGTGCCGTCCAGGTCCGCCAGCGTCTTGTCGATGAACGCCTGCTCCGAGGCATCCAGGCCGACGATCGCCTCTGAAATCTCGGTGTTGACCGCTTCCACTGCCTTCAGCACGCCCTTGCCCCCGTAGCGCTTCGCGTCGCCGTCGCGCAGCTCGATCGCCTCGCGGCTGCCGGTGGACGCTCCCGATGGCACCGCGGCCCGGCCCATGGCGCCCGATTCGAGCAGCACGTCCGCCTCCACGGTCGGATTGCCGCGCGAGTCCAGGATCTCCCTTGCAACGATGTCGACGATCGAGCTCATGCGTTTTTCACCTTCTCCTCAGCGAATCCGTTCTTCTTCACCGCGCGGTCGAGCTCCGCCAGCGTCTCGAGCAGCTCCTCCATCCGCGCGAGCGGCCAGGAATTCGGGCCGTCGCACAGCGCCTCGTCCGGCTTCGGATGCGTTTCCATGAACACGCCGGCCACCCCGGCCGCCACCGCCGCGCGCGCCAGCACCGGGATGTACTCGCGCTGGCCGCCGCTCGCCGTGCCCTGCCCGCCGGGCAGCTGCACCGAATGGGTCGCGTCGAACACCACCGGGCATCCGGTGGCGCGCATGGTCGCGAGGCCGCGCATGTCGACCACCAGGTTGTTGTAGCCGAAGCTGAAGCCGCGCTCGCAGACCATGAGCTGCTGGTTGCCCGCGCCGCGCGCCTTGTCGACCACATTCTGCATTTCCCAGGGCGACAGGAACTGGCCCTTCTTGATGTTGAGCGGCCTGCCCTGCCGGGCCACGCTCCGGATGAAATTGGTCTGCCGGCAGAGGAATGCCGGCGTCTGCAGCACGTCCACCACCTCGGCCACCTCGGCGAGCGGCGTGTCCTCGTGGACATCCGTGAGAACGGGGACCTGGATCTGCTCTTTCACGGCCGAGAGAATCTTCAGGCCGTCGGCCATGCCGGGCCCCCGGTAACTGCGGCCCGAAGTGCGGTTCGCCTTGTCGAAGGAGCCCTTGAAGACGTAGGGCATCTTCAGCCGCGCCGTGACTTCCTTCAGCCGTCCGGCCACCTCCAGGCAGA
>JADLES010000121.1 GCA_020845995.1 Burkholderiales bacterium
CATGCTTGCCTCCTCAATGTTGACAACGTCTACATGACTGTAGTATGGTATGTAGTCAATGTCAACATCAAGGCGCCGAAAGCACTCATACCACCACGGAGACCTCCCGGCCACGCTGTTGCGCGCGGCCGGGAAAATCCTTGAAGAAGAAGGGGTTGACGCCCTGAGCCTGAGGGAACTGACGCGCCGTGCCGGGGTGTCGCACGCCGCTCCCTACCGGCATTTTCCCGATCGCGAGAGCCTGCTCGCCGCGCTCGCCGCCGAGGGCTTCGCGCTGCTGGGCGAGGCGCAGCGCGAGGCCGCCGCCGCAGCCGGGCTGCGCGGCATGGGCGAGACCTACGTGGGTTTCGCGCTCGCGCATCCGCAGCGCTTTCGCCTGATGTTCGGCGGCACGGTGCGGATCGCGAGGCACAAGGCGCTGCGCGAGGTCGCGACGCGGGCCTTTGACGGTCTCGCAGGAGCGCTTGCCGCGCGCTCGCCCGAGGCGCAGGGCGCGCGCGATGCCTCGATCGCCGCCTGGGCGCTGGTGCACGGCCTTGCCCAGCTCCTGCTCGAGGGGCGGGTCGCGCAGGCCGCGCGCGCCGGGCGGAGCGAGGCGCGGTTTGTCAGCGACGTGCTGGCGACGATCCGATTCGCCGCGGGCGCGCCCGCGCGCGCCGCCGCGGCCGTTGATCAGTCGGCGTAGGCGGCGAATGTCGCCGCGCAGGCGGCCGCCGCGTCCGCCGCCGGGGCGGCGCGCTCGGCGTGACAGCGCAAGAGGCGCATCAGCGGCGCGTTCAGGTTGCGCATTTCACCTTCCTGCCGCGCCCAGAGTCCCTTCGCATCCAGCGGTCGCCCCGCGGCGATGCTTCCGGTCATTCCGGCGATCACCAGGTATTCGCGGGCTTCGCGGCCCAGATCCCTTTGCCCGTCGAGGATTTCGCTTGCCAAGGCGGCCATGCGCGGCGCGTCGCGCTCGGCCACCGCCGCGAACAGCTCGAGCCAGCGGCGCTGGAACTGGCGCAGGTCGTGATAGCAGGGCGCGGCGAGGAAGCGCGCCCAGACCTGCGCCGCCTCCCCGGGCGGCAGGTACGGGTTCACGGCGCGCGCGAGGTGCAGCGCGCTGTGCAGCCAGACATCCTGGTCGCGCGGCTGGCGGCATTCGATCAGGCGCAGCTTCGCGATCTCCAGGTCCTTCTGCAACAGGGTGCCGACCCGGGCGGGCTCCGGCGACTGCGGCTCGATCAGATACGCGCGCGCGTAGCGGGCGAGGCGGGTGTTTTCGATGCGCTCGAAGCCTTCGGCGCCTTTGCTTTCCGGATTGACGGGACGGCGGCGCAAGCCGGGCTCCAGCATGTCCAGCACCGGCACGCCGGCGGTGAGCATCGAGACCACGTCGGCGGCGCTCCGGTCGAGAAAACGGTGCCGGACGGCATTGAGGTCGAGGACCGGCCGGTAGTCGGAGTTCTCCGGCATGCCGTAGCTCGCGAACAGCGGCTCGAGCGTGCGGCGACGGCCCAGGTAGCGCGCATCGAGGTCGCCGGGCGCGTAGACGTTCACGCTGCGCAGCTCCTGCGCGAGCATGGCCTGCGCGAACACCGTCGCATCGGTCAGCGGGGGCAGCGGCGCCGCGGCCGCGACGATGAGCAGGTCGTGGTCGCTGGGCGCGTACACCGCGTAGTGCGGGAACTCGTCTCCCAGCGCGCGCATCACGGACGCGAGCAGCGAAGCGTCGATCTCGTAGAGTTGAAACCACTGCACCAGCATGCCGCCGGACTCCAGGTGGCTGCGGATCCTCCGGTAGAACTCCCGCGTGAACAGGCCCGACACGCCGCTCACCCAGGGATTGGAGGGCTCGGACACGAGGATGTCGTAGCGCCGGCCGCGCGTGGAGAAGAACGATTTCGCATCGTCGATGACGATGCTCGCGCGCGGGTCGGCGTAGGCCGAGCTGTTGCGCGGCGCGAAGCCGCGCGCCGCCTCGGCCATGGCCGCCTCGATCTCGACCGTCTCGACGCGCTCGATCGCCGGGCTTTGCAGCAGCGTGTGCATGGTCAGCCCGGTGCCGATGCCGATCACCGCGGCGCTCTTCGCGCCAGGTCGCAGCGCCAGCGGCAGCGCGCCGGTGAGCACCATGGTGATTTCGTCGGAGCCGCGCGGTCCGTCGCGGTCCATGTTGATCGAGCCGTCGGACTTGCCGTTGGTGCGGATGCTGTAGGTGGTGCCGTAGCCCGCAAGGTGCACGGTCGCGGTCTTGCCGTCGCGCGCGTAGAGGATGCGCGCGCCGGCCGAGCTGGCCAGGTCGCCGTGGCGGAAAACGCCGGCGGTGAGCTTGTTCGCATCGAGCTCGAACAGCAGCGCGAGCGGGAGGAACGCGAGCAGGCATCCGGCGGTGGCGGCCGCCAGCGCGCGGCGCCCGCCAGGGCCGGGGAGGGCATACCGGTGCAGGAGCGCAAGCCCGAGCAACGCGTCCACGAGCGCGCCGGCGATCAGCGTGCCCTTCAAGCCGAGAACCGGCAGGCCGAGGTGCACGGCGGCGAGGACGCCGGCGATCGCGCCGAGGGTGTTCGCGGCATAGACCTGGCCAATCGCGCGCTCGCCCGCGCCGCGGCGCAGCAGCGCGCCGGTGATGAGCGGCAGGGTCATGCCCGCGAGGAAAGTCGCAGGCAGCATCACCAGCGCCGAGATGCCCTGCGCGGACAGGTTGAACAGCAGGTAGCCGGCCTCGGTGCGCGCGAGCCCTTTCATCAGGGTTTCCATCAGCTCGAACGTGCGGTCGTAGACCGGCAGGGTCGCGAGCGCGGCGAGGGCCATCGCCACCTGCACCCAGCCGAGCAGGCGCTCGGGATTGTCCGAGTGGTCCACCGCGCGGCGCACCGCCAGGCCGCCCAGCGCGAGGCCGAGGATGAAGGTCGAAAGCATCAGCTCGAACGCATGCGTGGATGCGCCCAGCACCAGGGAAAGCATGCGGATCCAGCAGATTTCGTAGATGAAGGACGCGAGCCCCGTGAGCAGCGCGACCGCGAGCAGCAAACCCTCGGCGCGCGGCCGCTCGCCCGCATTCTCTGGCGCGAGCGGCGGCGCGCCCGCGCCGCCCGCGCGCGCGAGCAGCATCACGGCTGCCGCCAGCACGAGGTTGATCAGGCCCGCGGTGCGCAGCGTGCCCGGTAGCCCCACCCACGCGATGAGGACGAATCCGCTCGCGAGGACCCCCGCCGCCGCGCCCAGGCTGTTGGCGAAGTAGAGCATCGCCACCGGCTCGCCCGGGACGGCGCGCGCCTCGCGAGCGCATGCGCGTACCAGCGCCGCGCTCATGAGGGGAAACGTGGCGCCCAGCAGCACCGACTGCGGCAGGATCAGCGCGCAGGAGAGCGCGAGCTTGGCGGCGAGCGCGGCGACACTCGCGTCCGGACCCGGCCAGAGCTCGCCCAGGGCGGGGAGCACGGCCGCGTACGACCATTCGGTGGCGGCGGCGAACACCTCGTGGAAGACGAGCGCGCAGAGCCCGATCGCGCCCTCGATCGCCACGTACGCGGCGAGCGGGTTGCGTACCCGCGTGGAGTGGCGCGCGCACAGCGCCGCCCCCAGCGCCATGCCGCCCATGAACACGATCAGCACCAGCGACTGCGCGTAGGCGGCGTGGCCCAGGTACAGCTTCAGGTAGTGCGTCCAGACCGATTCGTAGATGAGGCCCGCGAATCCCGAGGCGACGAACAGCGCATAGAACGCGGCGCGCGGGGGCGGAAGCGATGCCATGGCGGCGCTTATATCATGCGCGGCAGATGACGGTCGCCGCGCGCCTCGCCGCGTACTACTTCGCGTTCTTCGCGCACGCCGGCGCCTACGTCTCCTATTTCGCGCTGTACCTCGCGGGCCGCGGCCTGAGCGCGGGCGAGATCGCGTTCGCGGTGGCGATGCCGCAGGCGGCGCGCGTCGTCGCGCCCGCGCTCTGGGGCTGGCTCGCCGATGCCTGGGGCGCGCGCTACGCCGGCGCCCGCAAGGCGATCGTGGTGTTTTCCGCGTTCGCGATGCTGGCCGGCTTCGTCGCGCTGCCGTTCCTCGGGTCTGCGCAGACCATAGCGCTCACGCTGCTTATCCAGGGTTTCCTGTCGGCCGGCGCTTCGCCGCTGGTGGAGGCGATGACCTTCGCCGCGATCGACGGCCGCGCGGGAAAGTACGGCCCGATCCGACTCTGGGGATCGATCGGATTCATCGTGGCGGTGCTCGGCGCCGGCGCATGCCTCGACCGGGCGGGCGCGGGCGCCCTCGCCGGCATCCTGATCGAGCTGGCGGCGGCGACCTGCGCGGTCTCCCTCGCGCTGCCGGGGGGCGCGGTCGTGAATGTTCCGCACGCCGGCGAACGCCTGGCGCCGGTGCTGCGCCGGACCGAAGTACTCGCTTTTCTCAGCGCCTGCTTCTGCATGACCGCCGGACACGGCACCCTGTATGTCTTCTACTCGATCTACCTCGAGGAAGCGGGCTATTCGACGACGCTCATCGGCGCGCTCTGGACGACCGGCGTGCTCGCGGAGATCCTCCTGTTTGCGCGACTGCCGCAGGTCATGCGGCGGCTCTCCCTGCGCGCGTTGCTGCTGGCGAGCTTCGCCTGCGCCGCGCTGCGCTTTCCGGCCATCGGCTGGGGGGTGGATCTGCTCGCCGTGCTGGCGCTGGCGCAGCTGCTGCACGCGGCGACCTTCGGCGTGTTTCACGCCGCGAGCGTCGCCACCGTGCACCGTCTGTTCCCGGGCGCGCTCGCGGCGCGCGGCCAGGCCTTCTATTCGTGCATCGCCTTCGGGCTGGGCGGCGCCGTCGGATCGCTCGCCGCCGGCTGGACCTGGACGGCCTTGGGCGCGTCAGCCAGTTTCGCGGTCAGCGCGTTATTCGCGCTGGCGGGCGCGATTCTGGTCGCCTGGAAGCTGAGGGTGTAGCCTTGGGCATGCATGGAGAACAGATGACCGGCAAGAAGGCGCTCGTGCTGGCGCTCGTCGTTCTGGCGGGCTGCAAGACGGTGACGACCACAGAGCCCGGCGTAGTGGGCGTGGAACGCAAGCAGAACATGATCGTGTCCTCGGGCGCGGTCAACAGCAGCGCCGAGAACAGCTACCGCAAGCTGACGGCCGAGGCGGCGGGCAAGGGCCAGTTGAACCGCGATCCCGCGCAGGTGGCGCGCGTGCGCGGCATCGCGCAGCGCCTGATCGCGCGGACCGCGACGTTTCGCGTCGACGCGCCCTCCTGGCGCTGGGAGGAGAACGTCATCACTTCCAAGGAAGTCAACGCCTGGTGCATGCCGGGCGGCAAGATCGCGGTCTATACCGGGCTGATCGAGCGCCTGCAGCCGACCGACGACGAGCTCGCGGCGGTGATGGGGCACGAGATCGCTCACGCGCTGCGAGAGCACGGCCGCGAGCGCGCCTCGCAGGCGATGGCGCAGGGGATCGGCGTCGCGGTGGTCGGCACCGCGCTCGGCCTGGGCGGCGGCGCGCAGGACCTGTCGCAGCTCGTGCTCGACCTTACCTTCAACCTGCCGAATTCGCGCGTGGACGAGCTGGAAGCCGACCAGATCGGCGTGGAGCTCGCCGCGCGCGCGGGCTACGATCCGCGCGCCGCGGTGACGCTGTGGGAAAAGATGCAGAAGCTGGGCAAGTCGCAGCCACCGCAATTCCTCTCGACCCATCCGTCGCATTCGAACCGGATCAACGAGCTGCGCGAGGCCTCCGCGAAAGTCCTGCCGCTGTACGAGGCGGCGCGCGCAAAACGCTGATTTGCTGTGGGATAATGGCATTCCTGCCGCGGCGCGCAAGCCGCATCGGAAGCCATGGGCCGCACGCTGTACGACAAGCTCTGGGACAGCCACGTGGTGCACGTCGAGGACGACGGCACCGCGCTGCTGTACATCGACCGGCACCTGGTCCATGAGGTCACGAGCCCGCAGGCCTACGAGGGCCTGAAACTCGCCGGGCGCAAGCCCTGGCGCGCGGATTCGATCGTCGCCACGGCCGATCACAACACGCCGACCACCGGCTGGGAACGGGGTCTTGCCGGCATCGAGGATCCGATCGCGCGTCTGCAGGTCGAGACCCTGACTTCGAACATCAGCGAGCACGGCGCCAAGGCCTATTTTCCCTTCCTCGACAGGCGCCAGGGCATCGTCCATGTCATCGGGCCGGAGCAGGGCGCGACGCTGCCGGGGATGACGGTGGTCTGCGGCGATTCGCATACCAGTACGCACGGCGCCTTTGGCTGCCTTGCGCACGGCATCGGCACCTCGGAGGTGGAGCACGTGCTCGCCACGCAATGCCTGGTGCAGAGGAAGATGAAGAACCTGCGCATCACGGTGGAGGGCGCGCTGGGCCGAGGCGTGAGCGCGAAGGACGTCGCGCTCGCCGTGATCGGGCGTATCGGCACCGCCGGCGGCACCGGCTGCGCGGTGGAGTTCGCCGGCAGCGCCGTGCGCTCGCTCACCATGGAAGGGCGCATGACTCTGTGCAACATGGCGATCGAGGCGGGCGCGCGCGCGGGCATGGTCGGCGTGGACGACACCACGATCCAGTACCTGAAAGGGCGACCGTTCTCGCCCGCCGGGAGCGAGTGGGACCAGGCGGTGGCGACCTGGCGGATGTTCCAGAGCGACGCCGACGCGAAATTCGACGCCGAGGTGCGGCTCGATGCGCGCGAGATCGCGCCGCAGGTCACCTGGGGCACTTCGCCTGAAATGGTGGTGTCGGTGGCAACGGCGGTGCCGGACCCGGACCGGGAAAAGGATCCGGTCAGGCGCGAAGGCATGGAGCGCGCGCTCGCCTACATGGGTCTCAAGCCGAAGACGCCGATCCAGGAGATCAGGATCGACAAGGTGTTCATCGGCTCGTGCACCAACTCGCGCATCGAGGACCTGCGCGCCGCGGCCGCCGTGGTGAAGGGCAGGCGCATCGCCTCGAGCGTGAAGCTCGCGATGGTGGTGCCGGGATCGGGCCTGGTGAAGGCGCAGGCGGAGAAGGAGGGCCTGGACAAGGTGTTTCGGGACTCGGGCTTCGAATGGAGAGAGCCGGGCTGCTCGATGTGCCTGGCGATGAACGCCGACCGGCTGGAGCCGGGCGAGCGCTGCGCCTCGACCTCGAACCGCAACTTCGAGGGCCGGCAGGGCGCCGGGGGCCGCACGCACCTGGTCAGCCCGGCGATGGCCGCCGCGGCGGCCATCGCCGGCCATTTCGTCGACGTGCGGGACGTCCGCTGATGGAGAAATTCACCGTCCTGAACGGACTCGTCGCGCCGCTCGATCGCGCCAACGTTGATACCGACGCCATCATCCCGAAGCAGTTCCTGAAGTCCATCAAGCGCACCGGCTACGGCGAGAACTGCTTCGATGCCTGGCGCTACCTCGATGTCGGCGAGCCTGGAATGGACAACGCGAAACGGCCATTGAATCCGGATTTTGCGCTCAACCAGCCGCGCTACCGGGGCGCCGAAATCCTTCTCGCGCGCAAGAACTTCGGCTGCGGCAGCTCGCGCGAGCACGCGCCCTGGGCGCTGCGACAGTACGGCTTCAAGTGCGTGATCGCGCCTTCCTACGGCGACATCTTCTACAACAACTCGTTCAAGAACGGCCTGCTGCCGGTGGTGCTCACCGAGTCGCAGGTCGACCAGCTGTTCTACGACTGCGCCCTGCCGGGATTCCGGCTGGTGGTCGACCTCGACCGGCAGACGGTGGCAACCCCCGAGGGCGCGACCTCGTATCGCTTCGAGGTCGATCCCTCGCGGCGCCATTCGCTGCTGAACGGCCTGGACGAGATCGGCCTTACGCTGCGGCACGCGGACAGGATCCGCGAGTTCGAGGCGCGGCGAAAAGCGCAGCTTCCCTGGCTCTTTCGGTAGGACGTTCCCATGAAAATCGCGGTTCTGCCGGGCGACGGCATCGGCAAGGAAATCGTTTCCGAGACGCTCAAGGTGCTCGGGCGACTGGGCATCGCGCTGGAATTCGAGGAGGCGCCGGTCGGCGGCGCCGGATACGAGGCGGCGGGCCAGCCGCTGCCCGCGAAGACGCTCGCGCTCGCGAAGCGCGCGGACGCGATCCTGTTCGGCGCCGTGGGCGACCCGAAATACGACACGCTGGAATCCGCCAAGCGCCCCGAGCAGGCGATCCTCGGCCTGCGCAAGGAACTGGGTTTGTTCGCCAACCTGCGCCCGGCGCAGGTGTACGCGGAGCTTGCCGGCGCATCCGCGCTGCGGCCCGAGGTGGTCGCGGGCCTCGACATCCTCATCGTGCGCGAGCTGACGGGCGACATCTATTTCGGTCAGCCCCGCGGCATCCGGCCGCACGCGTCGGGCGGCCGCGAGGGCTTCGATACCATGCGCTACAGCGAATCCGAGATCCGCAGGATCGCGCGCGTTGCCTTCGATGCGGCGCGTAAGCGCAACCGCAAGGTCTGCTCGGTGGACAAGGCGAACGTCCTGGAGACCTCGCGTCTTTGGAGAGAGGTGGTCGCGCAGGAGGCCGCATCGTTCCCGGACATCGAGCTGAGTCACATGTACGTCGACAATTGCGCGATGCAGCTCGTCAGGAATCCCAAGCAGTTCGACGTGATCGTCACCGGCAACATGTTCGGCGACATCCTCTCGGACGAGGCCTCGATGCTGACCGGCTCGATCGGCATGCTGCCCTCGGCGTCGCTGGACGCGAACCACAAAGGCCTGTACGAGCCGATCCACGGCTCCGCGCCAGACATCGCCGGCAAGGGCATCGCCAATCCGCTCGCGACGATCCTGTCGGCGGCGCTGATGCTGCGCCATTCGCTCGGCCAGCCGGCCGCGGCGGACAGGCTCGAGGCGGCGGTAAAAGGCGCGCTGCGTGACGGCTATCGCACGGCGGACATATATACTGCGGGTACGAGGAAGGTGAGCACCGCGGATATGGCGCTCGCGGTCGCGGAACGGCTATAGAAATGGGAAGAATTTCATGTTGAGGGTCGGGATCGTCGGGTGGCGCGGGATGGTGGGCTCGGTCCTCGTGCAGAGAATGCGCGAGGAGAAAGACTTCGACCACATCGAGCCGGTGTTCTTCTCCACCTCGCGGGCCGGCGGCGAGGGCCCGCGGATCGGCAAACCGGTCGCGACGGTGTCCGACGCAAGGGACGTGGCGGCGCTGGGCAAGCTGCCGGCGATCATTTCCTGCCAGGGCGGCGACTACACGAACGAAATCTACCCGAAGCTGCGTGCCGCCGGCTGGAAGGGGTTTTGGATCGACGCGGCGAGCGCGCTGCGGATGAAGGACGAGGCGGTGATCATCCTCGACCCTGTCAACATGCCGACGATCAAGGACGGCCTCGCGGCCGGCAAGAAGGACTTCATCGGCGGCAACTGCACGGTGAGCCTGATGCTGATGGGGATGGCGGGCCTGCTGCAGCGTGATCTCATCGAATGGATGACCTGCATGACCTACCAGGCCGCCTCCGGCGCAGGCGCCGCGGCGATGCGCGAGCTGGTGCTGCAAATGGGGCACCTGGGCCAGACGGCGAAGCCGTTGACCGACAACCCGGCTTCGAGCGCGCTCGATATCGACCGCAACGTGACCGCGGCGCTGCGCAATGGTGAGCTCCCGAAGGGCGAGATCGGTCACCCGCTCGCCGCCAGCCTGCTGCCCTGGATTGACAAGGACCTGGGCAATGGGCAAAGCCGCGAGGAATGGAAGGCGCAGGCCGAAGGCAACAAGATCCTCGGGCGCAGCGAGCGACCGATCCCGATCGACGGCATCTGTGTGCGCGTGGGCGCGATGCGCTGCCACAGCCAGGCGATGACCGTAAAGCTAAGAAAGGACGTGCCGCTGGGCGAGATCGAGGGCATGCTCGCCGAGGCGCACGACTGGGTGAGGGTGGTGCCAAACCGGCGCGAGGAATCGCTCGCGGCGCTCACGCCCGCGGCGGTGAGCGGCAAGCTTTCGGTGCCGGTCGGCCGGCTGCGCAAGATGCCGATGGGCGGCGCTTACCTTGCGGCTTTCACGGTCGGTGACCAGCTCCTTTGGGGTGCAGCCGAGCCGCTACGGCGGATGGTGCGCGTGCTATTGGATGCGGGGGTGCGCTAGGTCCGGTGCCGACAGGGAAAATTTCCTTGTCGGCCAAGGCGCAATCGCACCAATATCGAGATTGTCTCTCAGGTTGCAGGGCTAACGTCATGATGTTATGGTAGTCAGTCCCAGAAGAAACGCTCAGGGTGGGCTCAGTGGCTAATTTGGTCACCGCAATTCGTGTTGCCCTCGCGACGCTGCTGTTCTTACCGCTGGCGGCCGATGCGGCGGGGCTAGGCAGGCTCCAGGTGCTTTCCGCGTTGGGCCAGCCGCTGCGTGCCGAGATCGAGATCGTCTCGCTTCAACCCGGCGAGGACGACTCCCTGCAGGCAAGACTCGCTACCCTGGACGCATTCCGTCAGGCCGGAATCGAAATGACGCCGTCGCTGGTGGGGCTCACGTTCACGATCGACCGGCGCGGAGCGCGGCCGGTGATCCGCATGACGACCTCCCAGCCGGTCAACGACCCCTTCCTCGAGGTGCTGGTCGAGCTTTCCTGGTCGACCGGGCGTCTCGTGCGCGAATACACCTTCCTGCTCGACCCGGCCGAAATGAAGGCTCCGGCGCCCGTCGCGAGCGCGCCTGCGCCAGCCGCCAAGCCCGCCCCCGCGCCGGCGCCGGCGGTGGCGCCCGCACCACGGGCGGAGCGCCGTGCGGCGCCGCTGGCCACGGACGCAGGCGCCAAGCAGCATGAAGTGAAGAAAGGCGACACGCTGGGCGCGATCGCGCGCCAGAATTTGCCGCCGGGCGTGTCGCTGAACCAGATGCTGATCGCGCTGTTCCGCGCCAACCAGTCGGCATTCATCCGTGACAACGTCAACCTGGTGCGCGCAGGGCGCATCCTGAACATCCCGGACCGCGACGCCATTCTTGCGGTCGGCGCCGCCGAGGCCAGCCAGCAGGTCCAGGCGCACATGGCGGATTTCGCCGAGTACAAGCGCAAGCTCGGGCAGGCGGTGGCGGCCGCGCCCGCCACGCCGGTTCGCGAGCGCGAAGTTTCCGGACGCATCACGCCGAAGCCGCAAGCACCCGCGCCCACCGAGCAGAAGGACCAGCTCAGGCTTTCCAAGGCGGATCCGTCCAAGCCGACTTCACCCGCCGCGAAGGCAGCCCGCGAGGACGATCGCGTGGCGCGCGATCGCGCCATGAAGGATGCACAGTCGCGCGTCAGCGAACTGGAGAAGAACGTCGCTGACCTGCAGAAGCTGGTCGAGATGAAGAACCAGCAGATGGCCGAACTGGAGAAGAAGGCGGGTGCCAAGCCGCCTGCCCCGACGCCCGCTCCTCCTCCGCCTGCGCCAACGGCAACAGCGCCAGAGCCGGCCGCAAAGGCGCCGGAGCCCGTCAAAGCCCCCGATGTCGCTCCCAAGGCCCCGGAGCCCGCGGCGAAAGCACCTGAGGCGCCGAAAGCACCCGAGCCATCGGCGAAGGCACCCGAGGCCGCCAAGGGTCCTGCGAAGGAGCCCGCGAAGAAGAAGGCGGTGGTCGTCAAGGCGCCGCCGCCGCAGGAGAAGGACATCGTCGATGAAGCCCTGGACTTCGTGACCGACCCGGTTTCCGGAGGTGGATTGGCCATCGTTGTGCTTCTGCTCATCGGCTACGGTGCCTGGCAGTGGCGCCGCAAGAAGGCGACTCAGAGCTCGAAGTTCCAAGACAGCGTGCTGGGCGCGGCGACCGGAGCGGGCGCGGCATCGGTGTTCGGTGCCCAGGGCGCGGAGCCTGCGGCCGGGGAGGCGCAACCCCAGGCGACAGCCGTTGCCGCCTCCGAGGCGTCGGTCAGCGGCGTCAGCGTCGGCGGGGCGGAAAGCGACGAAGTCGATCCGATCGCGGAGGCCGACGTGTACATGGCCTACGGCCGCGACGCCCAGGCGGAGGAGATCCTCAAGGAATCTCTCGGCAAGGATCCCAACCGCGTCGCCGTGCATGCGAAGCTGCTGGAAATCTACGCCAATCGCAAGGATGCCAAGGCATTCGAGCAGACCGCGCTCAAGGTGAAGGGATTGACCAACGGCACTGGTCCGGAATGGGACAAGGCGATGGCGCTCGGGCATGGCATCGATCCGAACAACGGGCTCTATGGCAGCGGCGGCGCCGGCGGCGATGCGCCGGCGGCGGCGTCCGCCGCCGCGGCGCCGACCCTTGACTTCGATATTGGCGGGAGCACCGGTTCGGTCGCCGCCCAGCCCAGCGCCCCGGCGCTGGATTTCGATATCGGCTCGACGACCGCAGCCATCCCGAAGAGCGATTTCGCGGCAGGCGGCACGCTGAAGTTGGACGCCGGCGAGGCCAAGGCCGCCAGCGGCGGCCTGGACTTCGACCTGGGTACCTTGCCTGCGGGAGCCGAGGATGACGGAGAGAAGACCATTCTCATGCCGCGCAAGGCCGTGCCTGCGCCCGCGCCCGCGGCGAAAGTCGATCCGGACGCGACGGTCGCGATGGATTTCGACCTGAATCTCGACCTGGGCAGCGGTACTGCCGCCGAAGCCGCGAAGCCTGCCGCACCCGAGGCGCCGCTCGATCTGGGTCTGACCTTCGATCTGGGCACGCCAGCGGGCGGCGGCAGCGGCAGCACCGATCCCAAGTGGCAGGAAGTGGCCACCAAACTCGACCTGGCGAAGGCCTATCAGGACATGGGCGACAAGGTCGGGGCGCGCGAGTTGCTCAACGAAGTGCTCAAGGACGGCGACGCCGCGCAAAAGAGCCAGGCCGAGCAGATGCTTTCGGCCCTCGGCTAGCCGCGGCGGAGGCCGGCCCCACAGGCCGCGGCGCGTAAGCGACCGCGGCTTTTTCATTATGGCGAGCAGAATCGCGCTTGGCATCGAATACGACGGCAGCCGCTTCCTCGGCTGGCAGACGCAGCCGGGCGGCGGCACGGTGCAGGATGCGCTCGAGCGGGCGCTGTCCGGCATCGCCGGCGGCCCGGTTTCCGTGATCTGCGCCGGCCGCACCGATCGCGGCGTCCATGCGCTCGCGCAGGTGGCGCACTTCGACACGGCCGCCGAGCGCCCGGACTCCGCCTGGGTGCGCGGCGTCAACGCGCTTCTGCCCGAGTCGGTGGCGGTGCTCTGGGCGCAGCGCGTGCCGCAGGATTTTCATGCGCGTTACGCGGCGCGTTCGCGCAGCTACCGTTACCTGCTGGTCAACCGGTCCGTGCGGCCCGCGCTCGTCGCGCGCCATGCGGGTTGGGTGCACGCGCCGCTGGAGCTTGCGCCGATGCGCGAGGCGGCGGCGCAGCTTCTGGGCGAGCACGACTTCTCCGCTTTCCGGGCCGCCGAGTGCCAGGCGAAGACCCCCGTGCGCACGCTGCAGGTGATCGGCATCGAGCGCTACGGCGAGCGCATCGAATTCAGCATGCGCGCGAACGCGTGGCTGCAGCACATGGCCCGCAACATCGTCGGAACGCTCGTCTATGTGGGCGCGGGCAAGCAGCCGCCGGCGTGGGCGCGCGCGGTGCTCGACTCGCGCGATCGCGCGCTCGCCGCGCCCACCTTCGCGCCCGAGGGACTGTACCTCGAGGCGGTCGAGTACGAGGCGAAGTGGGAGTTGCCCGCGGCCCGGCAGGCGGCGCGGCCGCTTGCGGTCGCGCCGTGAGAACGCGCGTCAAAATATGCGGCATGACCCGCCGCGAGGACATCGAGGCGGCCGCGCGCGCGGGCGCGGACGCGATCGGACTGGTGTTCTATCCGCCCAGTCCACGCATGCTGTCGCTGGAGAAGGCGCGAGCGCTGCGTGAGGCGGTGCCGCCCTTCGTCGCCGCGGCTGCCCTTTTTGTGAATGCGTCAAGAAACGAGGTGCAACGGGTGATCGGTAGCGTGCGCCCGGACCTGCTGCAGTTCCATGGCGAGGAGACGCCCGAGTTCTGCGCGCAATTCGGCGTCGCCTACGTGAAGGCCTGCCGGGTCCGACCGGGGGTCGATTTGCTAAAATATCTCTCGTCGTTTTCCAGCGCGGCTGGCTGGCTGCTCGACAGTCACGTCGCGGAATATGGCGGGGTCGGTGAAAGCTTCGATTGGTCGCTGGTGCCGGCCGCGCGCGTGCGCGATGGAATGCGACCCGTGGTGCTGTCGGGCGGATTGACGCGAGAGAACGTTCGCGAGGCGATCCGGCGCGTGCGGCCCTGGGCGGTGGACGTATCCAGCGGAGTCGAGGTGTCCAAGGGCGTCAAGGACGCGGCGAAAATCGCGGACTTCATCACCGAGGTCAGAAATGCAGATGGATGACTTGCCCGATCCGCGCGGCCACTTCGGCCCCTTTGGCGGCGTGTTCGTCGCCGAGACGCTGAGCCACGCGCTCGCGGAGCTGCGCGACGCCTACGAGCGCTTCCGGCGCGATCCGGAGTTCCTCGCGGAATTCCGCCACGAACTGAAGCACTACGTAGGACGGCCGAGCCCGGTCTACCACGCCAGGCGCTGGTCGCAGGCGCTGGGCGGCGCGCAGATCTATCTCAAGCGCGAGGACCTGAACCACACCGGCGCGCACAAGATCAACAACACTATCGGCCAGGCGCTGCTCGCCCGGCGCATGGACAAGAAGCGCATCATCGCCGAGACCGGCGCCGGCATGCACGGCGTCGCCGCCGCGACGGTGGCGGCGCGCCTCGGGCTGCCCTGCCTGGTCTACATGGGCTCGGAGGACGTCAAGCGCCAGGCGGCGAACGTGTACCGAATGAAGCTGCTCGGCGCCGAGGTGGCGCCGGTCGCGTCGGGCTCGAAGACGCTGAAAGACGCGCTCAACGAGGCGATGCGCGACTGGGTGACCAACATCGAGGATACCTTTTACATCATCGGCACGGTGGCCGGCCCGCATCCCTATCCGATGATGGTGCGCGATTTTCAATCGGTGATCGGCGAGGAGTGCAGGGTGCAAATGCCCGAGCTCGCGGGACGGCAGCCCGACGCGGTGATTGCCTGCGTCGGCGGCGGCTCGAACGCAATGGGCATCTTCTACCCCTACGTCAAGGATGAGAACGTGCGCCTGATCGGTGTCGAGGCGGCGGGCGAGGGTCTCGCGACCGGCCGGCACGCGGCGTCGCTGTGCGCCGGCAGGCCCGGCGTGCTGCACGGCAATCGCACCTACCTGCTGCAGGACGAGAACGGCCAGATCCTCGAGACGCACTCGATCTCGGCGGGCCTGGACTACCCGGGCGTCGGTCCCGAGCACGCCTGGCTGAAGGACCAGCACCGGGCGGAGTATGTCGCGGTGACGGATGACGAGGCGCTCGCCGCCTTCGACAGCCTTTGCCGCTACGAGGGCATCATCCCCGCGCTCGAGTCGGCGCACGCGGCCGCGCACGCCGCGAAGATCGCGCCGTCGCTGACGAGAGAAACAATCCTGCTGGTCAACCTTTCGGGGCGGGGCGACAAGGACATGCATACCGTCGCCGAACGCCGGGGTCTCAGGCTCTGATGTCGCGCATCGCCGGCCGGTTCGCCGCCTTGCAGGCCGACGGGCGCAGGGCACTGATCCCCTATGTCACCGCCGGCGATCCGCAGCGGGCGAGCACCGTGCCTTTGCTGCACGGCATGGTCGAGGCGGGCGCGGACCTCCTCGAGATCGGCGTGCCGTTCTCGGACCCGATGGCCGATGGTCCGGTGGTCCAGCGCTCTTCCGAGCGGGCGTTGAAGAATGGCATCGGGCTTGCCGATGTTCTGGGCATGGTGGAGGATTTCAGGGCAAAGGACGGCGGAACCCCGGTTGTCCTCATGGGCTACGCGAATCCCATCGAGTCGATGGGCGTGGAGAAATTTGTCGCCGCGGCGAAGGTCGCCGGCGTGGACGGCGTGATCGTAGTCGACTATCCGCCCGAGGAGTGCGCGGAGTTCGCGCGGATGGCGAAGGCGGCGGGCATCGACCCGGTGTTCCTCCTGGCGCCGACCTCGACCGAGGAGCGCATTCGCAGCGTGGCGAAGGTCGCGAGCGGCTTTCTCTACTACGTATCGCTGCGAGGCATCACGGGCGCCGGCAACATCGACATCGCGGACGTGGCGGCGCATCTGCCGAGGATCCGCGCGGCCTCGAGGCTGCCGATCGGCGTCGGCTTCGGCATTCGCGATGCCGCCTCGGCGCGCCGCGTGGCCGAAGTGGCCGACGCCGTGGTGATCGGCAGCCGCGTCATCCAGGAGATCGAGGCCGCTGGCGCCGAACAGGCGGTCAGCCGCGTCCAGGCCCTCCTCGCGCCGATCCGGGCCGCGCTCGACGAGCGGCCGGCGAAGGTGCTCGCCTAGCCATGAGCTGGCTGCAGAAGCTGCTGCCGCCCAAGATTCAGCGTGGCTCCGGGCCGCGCAAGCAGGTGCCCGAGGGTCTGTGGACGAAATGCCCCGCCTGCAGCGCGGTGCTCTACAGCACTGACCTGGAGCGGAACCTGAACGTCTGCCCGAAATGCGGGGACCATCGGCGCATCGGCGCGCGCGCGCGCCTGGATGCCCTGCTCGACGCCGAGGGGCGGTTCGAGATCGGCGCCGAGGTCCTGCCGGTGGACAGCCTGAAATTCAAGGATTCGCGCAAGTATCCGGAGCGTCTGGAGGAAGCGCAGGCCTCGACCGGCGAGACCGACGCCCTGGTGGTGATGCAGGGCGCCATCAAGTCGCTCGGCGTGGTCGCGGCGGCGTTCGAGTTCGAGTTCATGGGCGGCTCGATGGGCTCGGTGGTCGGCGAGCGCTTCGTGCGCGGCGTGCGCGTCGCGGTCGAACAGAAGCTGGCGTTCGCGTGCTTCACCTCCACCGGCGGCGCGCGCATGCAGGAAGGGCTGCTGTCGCTGATGCAGATGGCGAAGACCACCGCCGCGCTCACCGAACTGGCGCAGCGCAGGCTGCCGTTCGTCACCATCCTTACCGATCCCACCATGGGTGGCGTGTCGGCCAGCTTCGCGATGCTGGGCGACGTCGTGATCGCCGAGCCGCGGGCGCTGATCGGATTCGCCGGCCCGCGCGTCATCGAGCAGACGGTCCGCCAGAAGCTGCCCCAGGGCTTCCAGCGCGCCGAGTTCCTGCTGGAAAAGGGGGCGATCGACATGATCGTCGACCGCAGGCAGATGCGCGACAGGTTGCATGCGCTGTTCGCGCTGCTGCAGGGAAGGCCCTCCGACCTGGCTGCGTGATGGTAAGGACGCTCATTCCGTGAGCGTGCGGTCGCTCGCGGACTGGCTGGTGTACGTCGAGCGCCAGCACCCGCGGCCCATCGCGCTCGGCCTGGATCGCGTCCGCCAGGTGCTCGGCAGGCTCGAGGCCAGCCTTGCCTGTCCGGTCTTTGCGGTGGCGGGGACCAACGGCAAGGGTTCCACTTGCGCCATGCTGGAGAGCATCCTGCGGGCCGTGGGTGTTCGCACCGGCATGTACACCTCGCCGCACCTGCGGCGCTACAACGAGCGCGTGCGCCTTGCCGGACGTGAGGTCGATGACGCCTCTCTTTGCGAGGCGTTCGCGGCGGTGGAGTCTGCGCGTCGCGGCGTGCCGCTCACCTATTTCGAGTTCGGCACGCTCGCGGCTCTGTTTCTCTTTTCGAGAGCGGAGATCGAGGCGGCGATACTGGAAGTCGGGCTTGGCGGCAGGCTGGATGCGGTCAATGTGGTGGACGCCGATTGCGCGGTGCTTACCAGCGTGGGTATCGACCATGTCGAGTACCTCGGCGCGGACCGGGAGTCGATCGGCCGCGAGAAGGCGGGGATCTTCCGCCCTGGCGCGCCTGCCGTGATTGCCGAACCGGATGTTCCCGCAAGCGTCCATGAAGAGGTTCGGCGTATCGGCGCCACGCCGCTGCTGCTCGGGCGCGACTTCGGCTACGCGGCCGCGGGCGGGCAGTGGGCCTGGTGGGGTCCTCCGGGGCGGCGCGCCGGCCTCGCGCATCCCGCGCTGCGCGGCGCGATGCAACTGCGCAACGCGAGCGCGGCGCTGGCAGCGCTGGACAGCCTGCGCGAGCGACTGCCCGTCGCCATGCAGGACGTGCGCAGGGGCCTTGCGGACGTTTCGCTGCCGGGCCGTTTCCAGGTGCTGCCCGGCCGGCCGCGGGTGGTGCTGGACGTCGCGCATAATCCGCAGGCGGCGGCGGTGCTCGCGTCGAACCTCGGCGATTGCGGCCACGCGCCGCAGACGATCGCGGTGCTGGGCATGCTCAAGGACAAGGACGTCGCCGGCGTGGTACGCGCGCTCGCGCCTCGCATCACGCGCTGGCACCTCGCGACGCTGCCCGGACCGAGGGGGATGGATTCGGGTTCACTTGCAAGGGTTTTTTCCGAACTGAAAATCATCGAACCGGTGTCCGCACATCCGACGGTGATCGCGGCGCTCGCGGCCGCGAGAAACGAAGCGAAGGAGAATGATAAAATCATCGTGTTCGGCTCGTTCCTCACCGTCGCCGACGCATATGGCTGAATCCGAAGACGTCAATCTGCTGAAGCGGCGCGGCCGCCGACGGCTGGTCGGCGCGATTGCGCTGGTGCTCGCCGCGGTCATCGTGCTTCCCATGGTGTTCGACGCGGAGCCGCGGCGCGGCACGCCGCCGGTGAACCTGCGCATTCCCGGCGAGGACGACTCGACGTTCGTGCCCAAGGTCACCGCGAAGAAGGCGGGCGAGAAGCCGAAGGCCGCGGAGCCGGCCGCCAAGCCGTCCGGGAAGCTCGCCAAGGGCGAGGAGAAGCCGGTGGAGCCGCACGCTTCGACGCCAGCGCCGGTCGAAGTCCCGGAAAAGGCTGCGCCGAAGATCGAGATCGTGGTGAAAAAGGCGGCGGAGAAGCCTGCCCCGACCCCCACGCCGCCAGCGTCCGCAGAGCGCGCCAAGGCCGAGGCGGCGCTTGCCGGCGAGCAGTACTTCGTCCCGGTTGCCGCATTTGCGACCCAGGAGAAGCTGCTGGACCTGATCGCCACGCTCAAGGCGGCGAAGTTGCCGTACTACACCGAGCCGATCGCCACCAAGCAGGGACCGGTAACGAGAGTGCGCGCGGGTCCGTTTCCCGACCGCGAGACGGCCGAGCGCGCGCTGCAGCAGCTGAAGAACCTGGGCCTGAAACCCGGCAACGTCGCCGCCAAGTCCTGAAGAATGGCCTGGCTGGATTACGCCGTGCTCGGCGTGTTCGCCGTCTCGATGGCTCTGGGCGCGTGGCGCGGCCTGGTGCGGGAGGTGGTGGCCATCCTCGGCTGGGTCATCGCGTTCCTCGCCGCGAACCTCCTCGCGGGCCCGCTGGGGCCGGAGATGCCGGGCGCGATTCCCACGGCGGAACTGCGCGTCGCCGCCGCCTTCGTCGCCGTGTTTCTCTGCGCGCTGATCCTCAGTTCGCTGGCCGGGCTACTCTTGTCGAAGCTGGTCAAGGCAGTCGGGCTGGGCGGCGCGGACCGGACGCTGGGCGCGGCGTTCGGCGCCGCGCGGGGACTGCTGCTCGTGATCGCGGCGGCCGTGCTGGCAGGATTCACCAGCGCGCCGCGCCAGGCGTGGTGGCGGGAGTCGGCAAGCGGCCCGCTGCTCGCCGGGGCGGTCGGCGCGCTGCGGCCGCTCCTGCCGCAGACGCTCACCGAGCGCTTGCGCTATGATTGATCCTTAGTCACGCCGGGAGTCGGACCCAATGTGCGGCATTCTTGGCATTGTCGCTCGCTCGCCCGTCAACCAGCTCCTGTACGACGGCCTGCTGCTCCTGCAGCACCGCGGCCAGGACGCCGCCGGCATCGTCACCAGCGAGCGCAAGTCTTTCTACATGCAGAAGAGCACCGGGATGGTGCGCGACGTCTTCCGCACGCGCAACATGCGCTCGCTCCCGGGCAACATCGGCATCGCGCACTGCCGCTATCCGACCGCCGGCTCGGCCTCCAACTCGGCCGAGGCGCAGCCCTTCTACGTCAACTCGCCGTTCGGCATCGTGCTCGGCCACAACGGCAACCTGACCAATTCCGACAAGTTGAAGGAGGAGATGTTCCGGCAGGACCTGCGGCACATCAACACCAACTCGGACTCCGAGGTGCTCCTCAACGTGCTGGCGCACGAACTGGAGAAATCTTCGGTCAAGCTGCGCCTCGACCCCTCGACGATTTTCGCCGCGGTGGCCAACGTGCACCGGCGCGTGCGCGGCGCCTACGCGGTGATCGCCATGATCGCCGGGCACGGCGTGCTCGCGTTCCGCGATCCCTACGGCATCCGCCCGGCGGTGATCGGCTACAACGAGACCGCCGCGGGCATCGAGTACATGGTGGCCTCGGAATCGGTGGCGGTCGACGCGATGGGCTTTCGCCTGCTGCGCGACGTCGCGCCGGGCGAGGCGGTCTTCATCGACGAGGACGGCAGGCTGCACAGCCAGCAGTGCGCCGAGCGCACCTCGCTCAACCCCTGCATCTTCGAGTACGTGTACCTCGCGCGCCCGGACTCGATCATCGACGGCGCCTCGGTGTACGAGACGCGCCTGCGCATGGGCGAAAGGCTGGTCGAGAAGATCAAGCGACAGTACCGGCAACTGCAGGTCGACGTGGTGATCCCGATTCCCGACTCCAGCCGCCCCGCCGCGATGCAGCTCGCGCTCGGGCTGGAGGTTCCGTACCGCGAGGGTTTCGTCAAGAACCGCTACATCGGCCGCACCTTCATCATGCCCGGGCAGGCGGTGCGCAAGCGCTCGGTGCGCCAGAAGCTGAACGTGATCGGCATGGAGTTCAAGGGCAAGAACGTGCTGCTGGTGGACGATTCGATCGTGCGCGGCACCACCAGCCGCGAGATCGTGCAAATGGCGCGCGAATCGGGCGCGCGCAGGGTGTTCTTCGCCTCGGCCGCGCCGCCGGTGCGCTTCCCGAACGTCTATGGCATCGACATGCCGACCCGCGCCGAGCTGATCGCGGCGCATCGCAGCGAGGAGGAAGTCGCCGCCGAGATCGGCGCCGACGCGCTTATCTACCAGAACCTGGAGGATCTGAAGGAGGCGGTGCGTCAGGTGAACCCGAGGCTCACCCATTTCGAGACCTCCTGCTTCGACGGGGTCTACGTCACCGGCGACGTCACCGCCGACTACCTGCACGTGGTCGAAACGCGGCGCGATGCGCAGCGCGACGGCGACGAGGAAGAGGCGGGCGCACAACTCGACCTCAACCTGGTGGCAAACGGATGAGTCCGGTTGTGCTATAGTGCCGCATTCCGCGCCGATTTGAGCCACAGCTTGCGGGCGCGCTACAAATCCAGCTAAAGCGTGCCAGGGAAACCCGGTCCGCTTGACAGAAAGGATCGGGTTTTTTTATGGCCAGACGGTTCGAGATTTCCACCCTGGGCGTGCGTGCCGGCACGGCGCGCAGCCAGTGCCACGAGCACAGCGAAGCGCTGTACCTCACCTCGAGTTTCGTGTTCGAGGACGCCGCCGCGGCCGCGGCGGGGTTCGGCGGCACCGGCGACGAGTTCGTCTACTCGCGCTACACCAACCCCACGGTGACGATGATGCAGGATCGCCTCGCCGCGCTGGAGGGCGCGGAAGCCTGCGTCGCCACCGCCTCGGGCATGGCGGCGATCTTCTCGCTCGCCATGGTGTTGCTCAAGGCGGGCGACCACGTGGTCTGCTCGAACGCGGTGTTCGGCGCCACGGTGCAGCTGTACGCGACGCTGCTGGCGAAATTCGGCGTCGAGACGAGCTTCGTGCCGCCCTCGAAGCCGCAGGAGTGGCGCCGGGCGCTGCGCCCGACCACGAAGCTGCTGTTCCTGGAAACGCCTTCCAATCCGCTCGGCGAGGTCGCCGACATCGCCGCGCTCGCCACGCTGGCGAGGCAGGCGGGCGCCGTTCTGGCGGTGGACAACGTCCTGTGCACCCCGGCGCTGCAGCGGCCGATCGCGCTCGGCGCCGATTTCGTCGTGCATTCGGCGACCAAGCACCTGGACGGACAGGGGCGGGTGCTGGGCGGCGCGGTCTGCGGCGCGAAGGGACCGGTCATGGACGGCCTGGTCGGGTTCCTGCGCACCGCGGGGCCGACGATCTCCCCGTTCAACGCCTGGGTGATTCATCGCGGCATGGAGACGCTCGAATTGCGGATGCTCGCGCAGTCGGAGCGCGCGCTGGAGCTTGCGCGCTGGCTGGAGGGCCATTCGAAGGTGGCGCGGGTGTACTACACGGGGCTGCCCTCGCATCCCCAGCACGAACTCGCGATGCGCCAGCAGCGCGCCGGCGGGGCGGTGGTGTCGTTCGACATCAAGGGCGGCCGGGAGGACGCCTGGAAGCTGATCGACTCGACCGAGATGATTTCGATCACCGGGAACCTGGGCGACGTGCGCACGACCATCACCCACCCGGCGACCACCACTCACGGCCGGCTGACGCCCGAAGCGCGCGCCGCCGCCGGCATCGGCGACGGACTGATCCGGCTCGCCGTCGGCCTCGAGGCCATCGAGGATCTGAAGGTCGATCTGGAGAGAGGTCTCGCCTAGCGTCTACCTGTCCAGCTTGCCGCCCGGATTCGGCGTCGCCGTGGTGAAGGCGTCCTTCCAGGGCCCGAGCTTTTCGTCCGTGTCCTCCCACTCCTGCATCCGTTCGACGTCGCGGTACATGGCGAAGGGGCGCAGGTTCTCGAGGTAATAGTCGATCTGCGCCTGGCGGCGGAATTTCTCCGGCTCGTAGCGATTCCAATGCAGCACCTGCGCGAGCGGCCGGCGATAGCGCAGCGAGACGTTCTTCTGCGGGTAGCCGACCGGGATGGTTCCGACGGCTTCCAGGTTGGGCGGGTAGCCGAGCAGCTCCGACAGGTCGCGGTTGGTGGTCGCCTCGCCACCGCCCGAAAGCCAGGCCGAGGTGAGGCCCATGGCGGTGACGCCGAGCTGCAGGTTCTGGATGGCGGCGCCGAGCGAGACGAGGTAGATCTTCTCGTTGTTGGCGGCGTACTCGTCGACGAACTCCGGCGAGGTGCCCTGCGGGAAGCAGGACTTCCAGCGCGGATCGCCAACGACGACGATGATCGCCACGGTGTTCGCCATGTAGCTTTTCTTCACCGCCGGGAAGCCCTTGGCATGGTCGATCAGGCGCTGCGACTGGCGCATGAACACCTTGAAGACCTTTTCCTTCATGCCGGGCTCGTCGACGACGATGAAGTCCCAGGGCTGCGCGTTGGCGCCGCTCGGCGCCCAGCGCCCGCATTCGACGATCTTCTCCAGCACGTCGCGGCCGACGCGGCGGCCCTTCTCGAAGGCGCGCACGCTGCGGCGGCGGCGCACCACGTTCATCAGCGCCTCGTAGTCGAGGCCGGCGAGAGGCTTGTTCATGGCGGGTACCTTACCGCGGCGATGCCGGCGGTGGTGTCCCCCGCGATAGGGACTTCAGTGCGCCGGCGGCAGCAGAGCGAGACAGAACAGCCCGCGCTGGCTGGAGATGCCGAGCTTCACGTAGGCGCGCTTGCGGTAGGTGAGCACGCTTTGCAGCCCGATGCCGAGGTCGGCGGCGATGCCCTCCGAGGTCATGCCGGCGAGCACGCGCGCGGCGACGGCGAGCTCACGCCGGCTCAGCCCGCGCCGCAGCTGCATCAGCCGCTCGCCGAAGGCGTCGACGCGGCCGGCCGCCGCGGGTCCGGTCTCGGGCGCCTGCCGCAGGCGGCCGTGCTTGGCGCAACAGGCGGCAAGCAGCGAGGCGCTCTCTCGCAAGCGCGCCGCGTCGTCCTCGGAAAATGGGCCGCGCTCGCGGCTGCGGTAGAGGTTGAGGGCATAGCCGCCGCCCGCGTCCGCGAAAAGCACGCTCAGGCGATCGACCAGCCGCGCCGCGTCGTAGCAGTAGTGGCGATAATCGGCGTCGGGAACCTGCTCGCGGCGTAGTCGCTGCACCAGCGCTCCGGCGGGCGGGCGCGTCGCCTCGAGCGCGCTGCGGTTGGGGTCGAGGGCGTGGAAGCGCTCGAGATAGGCGCGCTGCGCTTCGCGGGCGAACGGCCAGTGCGAGCGCGACGCCGAACACACGAGGCGCACGCTGCCGTCGCGGGCAAATTGCAACAGGGATACGTGTTCGGTCGGTGCGAGGCAGTCGAGCGTGCCATACAGGCGCTCGGGAAACGTTGCCGTGCCGAGAGCATCGATCATGCCTTCGAGGTTCATCATGGGTCGCTTCGCCTTGACGCCAGCGCCTCGTCGCGGTCGGGAATGCGCCATCTTATCTTGACCTGCCTCAAGGCCCGGACGTGCCGGGATGCCATTCTGCACCCTTCTCGAGGACGGAAGTCGAATGCTCGAAGGCTGCGTACCCTGGCCCGAAGCCTACGCCCGGCGCTACCG
>JADLES010000122.1 GCA_020845995.1 Burkholderiales bacterium
CGCGACCTGGAGACCGCCGAGATGGCGGTGCAGGCCTCGCTCACGGGGCATCTCGTGCTCTCGACGCTGCACACCAACGACGCCCCCAGCGCGGTGACGCGCATGCTCGAGCTGGGCATCAAGCCGTACCTGCTCAACGCGACGCTGAACGGCATCATGGCGCAGCGCCTGGTGCGTATCCTCTGCCCGCACTGCAAGCAGAAGGTCGAGCTGCATCGCGCCGAGGACGTGCATGCCTGGGAAGCGCTGGTCGCGCCCTGGAAGGCGTCGCGCCCGGCGGCGGTCTACAAGCCGGTCGGCTGCCTCGAATGCCGCATGACCGGGTTCATCGGCCGCGTCGGCATCTACGAAGTGCTGCTTTGCACCGGCGCGATCAAGGAGATCGTCGGCGCCGGCGGCGACCTGGCGAAGATCCGCGAACAGGCCTACCGCGAGGGCATGAAGGCGCTGCGCATCAGCGGCGCGATGAAGGTCGCGGCCGGCTACACCACCATCGAGGAAGTGATGAAGACCGCGCCGCCCGCGGTGGAGTCGGCGGCGGCTTAGCGTGGTCTGGTCGAACCTCGTCGAGGCGGTGCTGCTGCTCACCGGCGGGCTGGTGCTGTTCGGCGTCTGGTTCAGCGCGCGCTTGCGCGACCGGCGCGCGACGCAGGCGCTGCGCGCGAGCGAGGAGCGCTTCCGCCACCTGACCGCGCTTTCGGCCGACTGGTTCTGGGAAACCGACGCGCAGCACCGCATCCGCTGGCTCTCGGGCGGTCCGGCGGTGGCGGCGCTCTTCGGCGGCGAGCTGGCGCACGGCCGACGTCTCTGGGAGGTTCCCGGGGCGGCGGTGGAACCGCGCGCGCTGGTCGACTACCTAGAGCGGCTGGAGGAGCTCGATGCGCGGATGCCGTTCTTCGACTTTCTCATCTCGCGCAGCGAAGCGGGCGAGCGGCGCACGCACCGCATCACCGGCAAGCCGCGCTACGACGTCGCAGGGCAGTTCCTCGGCTACCGCGGCGTCGGCCAGGACATCACCGAGAGGCTGCGCGCCGAGCGCGCGCTCGGCGACGCCAAGGAGCGCCTCGAGCTCGCCACCGAGGGCGGCAACCTGGCGGTCTGGGACATCGACGTGGGCAGCGACCAGATGCACCTGGGCGGGGGCCTGGCGGCGGCTCTGGGCACGCGGCCCGGCCAGACCAGCATGGACCTGCACGAGCGCGTGCATCCCGCGGACCGGGAGGCGCTGCGCCGCATGTACGTGCGGGCGCTGAAGGAGGACGCCGGCACGCGCGGCCTGGAGTTCCGCATGCGCACCGTGGCGGGCGAATGGAAGTGGCTGGTTTGCACCGGGCGCGTCACCGAGCGCGAGCGCGGGGGCCGCGCCCTGCGCATGAGCGGGACGCTGGTCGAGATCGACGCGCGCAAGCGGGCCGAGCAGGCGAGCCGCGACGCCGAGGAGCGCTACCGCACCCTGGTCGAGCTCGCGCCCAACGGCGTGATGATCGAGTCGGACGGTATCATCGAGTACATCAACGGCGCGGCCGCGGCGATGCTGGGCGCCGCCACGGCGCGGCAGCTGCTCGGCACCCGCACGGAGGACCTGATCCACCCGGATCACGCGGCGCGCTACCGCGAGCGCATCGCATACCTGCGCGCCGGCCCGGGCAAGACGCCGTTCGAGGAGCGGCGCCTGCGGCGTCTGGATGGCGGCGAGACGGTGCTGGAGCTGGCCGGCGTGTCGTACCTGGAGCGCGGGCGCCTCGTGCAGCAGACGGTACTGCGCGACGTCACCGAGCAGCGCAAGGCGCGCGAGGCGCTCGCCGAGCGCGAGCGGCGCTTCCGCGACGTGCTGGATGCCTCCGGGGAGTACGTCTGGGAGACCGACGCCGCCTGGCGCTACACCTTCCTTTCCGAGCGCGTGGAGACGGTGCTCGGCTACCTGCGCCACGAGCTGCTCGGGCGCGCGCCGCGCGAGCTCATGCCGCTTGCCGACGCCCGCGCCACCGGCGCCTGGCTCGAGAGCCATGCCGCCAAGGGAGCGGGCTTTCGCGACATCGTGCACCGCTCCATCACCAAGTCCGGGCGCGTGATCTGGCAGTCGGTCAACGGCGTGCCGGTGTTCGACGCCGCGGGCCGGCTCGCGGGCTTCCGCGGCACGGGCGCGGACATCACCGCGCGCAAGCTTGCCGAGGAGCGCATCCAGTATCTCGCCACGCGCGATCCGCTCACCGGGCTGCCGAACCGGCTGCTGCTCGCCGACCGCGCGGGCCAGGCGATCCTGACGGCGGCGCGCAGCCAGGGCAGTCTCGCGCTGCTGACCCTGGACCTCGACCGCTTCAATCTGGTCAACGACTCGCTCGGCCATGCCGCCGGCGACACGCTGTTGCGCGCGGTGGCGGAACGCCTGGCAGCCACGCTCAGGCGCGACGACACGCTTGCGCGCCTGGGCGGCGACGAGTTCGCGCTCCTCTGGAACGGGATGAAGGGCTCGGACGACGCGGCGACGCTGGCGCAGCGCGCGCTGTCGATCCTCGCGCGCCCGTTCACGGTCGAGGGCCGCACGCTGAGCGTTACCGCGTCCATCGGCATCAGCGTCTATCCGAGCGATGGCCGCGACTTCGGCGAGCTGCTGCGCAACGCCGACGCGGCCAAGAACCACGCCAAGGAGACCGGCCGCAACACCTTCCGTTTTTTCTCCCCGGAACTGAACGAGCAGGCGCTCAGGCGGCTTGGCATGGAGAATGACCTGCGCCACGCGCTCGCGCGCAACGAGCTGCTGCTGCACTGGCAGCCGGTGGTGAGCATGGTCGGCGCCGACGGCCGGAGCGCGGCGGGTCGCGTGGTCGGCGCCGAGGCGCTGCTGCGCTGGCGCCATCCGCGCGAAGGGCTGCTGATGCCCGACGCGTTCATTCCCGTGGCCGAGGACTGCGGGCTGATCCGCCCGCTCGGGCAATGGACGCTGGAGCGGGCGCTGGGGCAGGTCGCCGCGTGGCGGCGCGGGCGGGACGGCGTCGGCGCGCCCGCGACCGGCGACGAGCTGTGGATCGCGCTCAACGTCTCGGCGACCGAGCTTGCGCAGGGCGACGTCTACGTCGCGCAGCTGCGCGATGCGCTGGCGGCGAACGGCCTGCCCGGGCGCGTTCTCGAGCTGGAGGTCACCGAGCGCGTGCTGATGTCGCACCTGCCGGAGAACCTCAAGACGCTGCGCAAGCTCGGCGAGCTGGGCGTGCGCGTGGCGATCGACGACTTCGGCACCGGCTACTCCAGCCTCGCCTACCTGCGCCAACTGCCGATCGACAAGCTGAAGATCGACCGCTCGTTCCTGAGCGAGCTGGACGCGCATCCGCACGACGCGACCATCGTGCAGACCATCACCGCGATGGCGCTGTCGCTCGGCCTGCGCGTCGGCGCCGAGGGCGTGGAGAGCGAGGCGCAGCTCGAGCGCCTGCGGCTGCTGGGCTGCGACGAGTGGCAGGGCCACCTCTACAGCGCCCCGGTGGACGCGGCCGGCTTCGAGCGGCTGATCGCGAAGGCCGCCGCAGGCGCCGCGTCTCCTCTCACGCGGGCCGCGGGCTAAGGCGCGGGAAAATGGGGTCGGAGTAGCTTTTTTCTCCGGGAACGCGTCCCGGCGATCGCCGTCCTCCGAAAGATTACTCCGACCCCATTTTCCGCCGCCATGATGAACACCACTCCGCACATCATCACCTCGCTGCTGGCGATGGGGATGGCGCTTGCCTTCATCGTCGCCGACCGCAATTCGCCCACCAGCCGCGCGCTGGCGCTGTTCCTCGCCGCGATCGGCGTGTCGATCGGCATCGGCTCGCAGGTCGCCTATCCCCTGCATTCCGCGGGGCGGATCGCCTGGTGGGACGGCGTGTTCGCGCTCCCAGAGTCGGCGGCGTTCTACTTCGCCTACGAATGGATCCTGCGCGTGCGCCGCACCGTGCCCGCGGCGGGCCTGCAGACGCGGGGGCCCGACCGGCTGCTGCGCGTGGCGCAGGGGCTGGTGGTGTTCTACGCGATCGCCGCTTTCGCCTTCCCGCGCCTGCGCGTGGAGAAGTTCATCAACGCCGGCCTGCACGAGGTGTTCATGGCCGCCGAGCCCGAGTTCTGGCTGTTCGCGCTGCCGCTGACGCTCGCGCTCGCGCTCGCGCTGTTCTCGGGCACGCTCATGCTGCGGCGCCGGCCAGACCGGGCCGAATCGATGCGCCTCATCGCCTTCGCCATTGCCGCGCCGTTCATGGCGTCTGGCGTGGTGCTTCCCGGCAACGTCGCGCCGGTGACCACCGCCGTCGGCCTGCTGATTTTCCTGGTGGGCGCGGTGCAGTACCACGTCGTGCAGGGGCGGCGCGCGCAGTTCATGTCCAGGTTCCTCTCGCCGCAGGTGGCCGAGATGGTCGGCCGCCGCGGCCTGAAGAGCGCCACCGACGAGCAGACGGTCGAGCTGTCGGTGGTCTGCTGCGACCTGCGCGGCTTCACCGCCTTCACCGCGGCCACCTCCTCGCAGAAGGTGATCCGCATCCTGCGCGAGTACTACGACGCGGTCGGCGCCGCCGCCGGCGACTGCGGCGGCACCATCAAGGACCAGGCCGGCGACGGCGTGCTGATCCTGGTGGGCGCGCCGCTGTCGTACGCCGACCACGCCGAACGCGCGCTGCGGCTTGCACGCCAGATCCGCGAGCGCGGCATGGAGATCACCGCGCGCTGGTCCGACCAGGACCTCAGGCTGGGCGTGGGCGTGGGCGTCGCGAGCGGCTTCGTCACCGTGGGCGTGATCGGCGGCGCCTCGCGCCTGGAGTACACGGCGGTCGGGCCGGCGGTGAATCTCGCTTCGCGCCTGTGCTCGGAAGCCGCCCACGGCGAAGTGCTCGTCGACGGGCGCACGCTGGAGCTGCTGGGCGCGGCGGCCGAGCGCGCGCAGCTGCGCCCGGCCGAAAGCCTTAACCTGAAGGGCTTCCAGCAGCCGGTGCAGAGCTACTCGCTGCAGGCGGCATGACCCCGCACCGGCTGACCGAGGCGGAGCTCAGGGGGCTCGCGCCGCACGGCGTGGCGCGCAGCTACCCCAGGGGCACCATCGTCGTCGCCGAGGGCGACAGCGGCGACTCGCTGTACGTGATCGTCGAGGGGCGGGTGAAGATCTACGCCAGTGACGAGGACGGCGCCGAAGTGGTGTTCGTCACGCAGGGGCCGCGCGAGTACTTCGGCGAGATGGTGCTCGACGGCGGCGTGCGCTCGGCCTCCGTGGTGACGCTGGAGAAGTCGCGCTTCCTGGTGGTGCCGATGGCGAGCCTGCGCCAGGTCATCGCCGAGAACCCCGGGTTCGCGCTCAGCATCATGAAGAAGCTGATCGGCCGCGTGCGCGAGATGACCACCGGCATGAAGAACCTCGCGCTGATGGACGTCTACGGCCGCGTGGTGCGCCTGCTGGCCGAGCTGGCGGAGCGCAGGGACGAGGGGCTGGTGATCGAGGGCCGCCACACCCACCAGGACCTCGCCAGCCGGGTCGGCGCCTCGCGCGAGATGGTCGGCCGGGTGCTGAAGGACCTGACGGGCGGCGGCTACATCACCCTGCAGCG
>JADLES010000123.1 GCA_020845995.1 Burkholderiales bacterium
CGGCAGGCGCGAGGGCCGCGGCGACGGCAGGCGCGAGCATCACCAGCGCGACGGCGGCCGGCGCGATCACCAGCGCGACGGTCGCAGGGAGGGAAATCGCGATCAGGGCCACGGCTCCCAGCACGGCCGCCCGCAGCAGCAGCAGCAGCAAGGCCGCGGCGACCGCCCGCAGGGCGAGCCGCAGCAGCCGCGTGAAGCGCGGCAGCAGGCGCATCCTGGCCAGGGCGGCGCGCAACCGCCGCAGCCCCGGCCCGAGGGCGAGGAGCACCGCCGCCGGCGGCGCGGAGGCCGCGGACGCGGCCGCGATCGCGGCGAGCGCCGTCCCGAGGATTCGGGCGCGCCGCAGGCGGCCGGCAACGGCGGACAGATGTCGGTCCATGAACAGCAGTTGCAGGAGCACCGCATCCAGCAGCAGCGCGAGGCGCAGGAAGAGGCGCGCCAGCGCGCCGAGGCCACCGAGCCGGCCGCACCGGCGCCTGTGGCGGAAGCGCCTCGCCCTGCCGTTCCCAAGGTCGATGCGCGCGAGGTTCTCGCCAGCGCCGGCCTGCAAATGGTGGAGACCGACGCGAGCAAATCCCGGCCCATGGAGTCCGAGCCGGAGCCGGTGAAGCTAGGCCGCCCGCGGCGCGAGCGCGCGGCCCAGCCGCGACAGGAGGAAGCGCTGGTTCAGGTCGAGACGCGCGACACGTAGCGGTCGCGCGCGGCGCTCACTCGGCGTGGAGAACCACGCCGAAGGCGCGCTTGCGCAGCTCGCCCAGCTGGTCGCGCGCCCGGGCCGCCTTCTCGAACTCGAGGTTGCGCGCCAGCTCGAGCATCTGCTTCTCCAGCGCGCGGATCTCGCGCGCGAGCTGCTTCTCGCTCATCGCCTCGTAGCGCGCGCCCTCCTCGGCCGCCTTCAGCAGGCGCACCGAGTCGTCGGCGTCGTAGACGCCGTCGATCAGGTCCTTGATGCGCTTGGCGACGCCGACGGGCGTGATCCGGTGCTTGCGGTTGTAGGCGATCTGCTTCGCTCGCCGGCGGTCGGTCTCGGCGATGGCGCGTTGCATTGAATCGGTGACGCGGTCGGCGTACAGGATCGCCGCGCCGTTGATGTGGCGCGCCGCGCGGCCCATGGTCTGGATCAGCGAGCGCTCCGAGCGCAGGAACCCCTCCTTGTCCGCGTCGAGGACCGCCACCAGCGAGACCTCGGGCAGGTCCAGCCCCTCGCGCAGCAGGTTGATGCCGACGAGCACGTCGAACTCGCCGAGACGCAGGTCGCGGATGATCTCGACCCGCTCCACGGTCTCGACCTCGGAGTGCAGGTAGCGCACCTTGACGCCGTGCTCGGCGAGGTACTCTGTCAGCTCCTCGGCCATGCGCTTGGTGAGGGTGGTGACGAGCACGCGTTCGTTCTTTTTTGTTCTTGAACTTATTTCCGAAAGCAAATCGTCCACCTGCGTGGCGGCGGGACGGACTTCGACTCCGGGATCGATGAGACCGGTCGGGCGCACCACCTGCTCGACCACCTGCGCGGCCTTGCCCGCCTCGTAGTCCGCCGGCGTCGCCGACACGAAGATCGTCTGGCGCACCACCGCCTCGAACTCCGCGAACTTGAGCGGGCGGTTGTCGAGCGCCGAGGGCAGCCGGAAGCCGTACTCGACCAGGTTCGCCTTGCGCGAATGGTCGCCCTTGTACATGCCGCCGAGCTGGCCGACGGTGACATGGCTCTCGTCGATGATCATCAGCGCGTCCTGCGGCAGGTAGTCGATCAGCGTCGGCGGCGGCTCTCCCTGCGCGCGTCCCGAGAGGTGGCGCGAGTAGTTCTCGATGCCCTTGCAGAAGCCGAGCTCGACCAGCATCTCCAGGTCGAAGCGCGTGCGCTGCTCGATGCGCTGCGCCTCCACCAGCCTGCCCGCCTTCTGGAAGAATTCGATGCGCTCGCGCAGCTCCGCCTTGATCGCCTCGACCGCGCGCAGCGTGGTCGCGCGCGGCGTGACGTAGTGGCTCGACGGATAGACAGTGAAGCGCGCCACCGGGTGCAGGACGCGTCCCGTGAGAGGGTCGAAGATCTCGATCTTTTCTATGGAAAGCTCTTCCAGCGAAATGCGCAGCGCGTGTTCCGCATGTTCCGCCGGGAACACGTCGATCACGTCTCCCCGGACCCGGAACGTGCCGCGGCGGAAGTCGAGATCGTTGCGCTCGTACTGCATTGCCACCAGCCTGGCGATGACGTCGCGCTGCTGCATCTTCTCGCCCTGGCGCAGGTGCAGGATCATGCCGTGGTACTCGGAGGGATCGCCGATGCCGTAGATCGCCGACACGGTGCCGACGATCACCACGTCGCGCCGCTCCATCAGCGACTTGGTCGCCGACAGGCGCATCTGCTCGATGTGCTCGTTGATCGACGAATCCTTCTCGATGTAGAGGTCGCGCGAAGGCACGTAGGCCTCGGGCTGGTAGTAGTCGTAGTACGAGACGAAGTACTCGACCGCGTTGTCCGGGAAGAACTCGCGGAACTCCGCGTACAGCTGCGCCGCCAGCGTCTTGTTGGGCGCGAGCACCAGCGCCGGCCGCCCGAGCCGCGCGATGGCGTTGGCCATCGTGTAGGTCTTGCCCGAGCCGGTCACGCCCAGCAGCGTCTGGTAGGCGAGCCCGTCGCCGATGCCCTCGACGATTTTCGCGATCGCCTCGGGCTGGTCGCCCGCCGGCGCGTACGGCTGGTGCAGCTTGAACGGGCTATTGGGAAAAGCGAGGTCCACGGGTAAACTATTGCACTGCAAAAATCAACATTCGAGTCTAGCAGATGAACGCGCCGCACCAGCCTTCGCCCCTTGCCGCGGTAGAGATGGCGCCGAAGGACCCGATCCTCGGTGTGACCGAGTCGTACGTTGCCGACCAGAACCCGAGGAAGGTCAACCTGGGTGTTGGCGTCTACACCGGTGACGACGGCAAGGTGCCGCTGCTGGAGTGCGTGCGCGAGGCCGAGGACGCGCGCGTCGGCAGCGGGACGCCCAAGACGTACCTGCCGATCGACGGCCTCGCCGCCTACGATGCGGCGGTGCAGGAGCTGGTTTTTTCGAAGAACTCCGCGCCGGTGACGGAGAAGCGCATCGTCACGGTGCAGGCGCTCGGCGGAACCGGCGGCCTGAAGGTCGGCGCCGACTTCCTGCACCAGGTCAGCCCTGGGGCAAATGTCTGGATCAGCGAACCGAGCTGGGAAAATCACCGCGCGCTGTTCGAGGCGGCCGGCTTTGCCGTGCGCGCCTATCCCTACTACGACGCCGCGACGCACGGCCTCGACTTCGCGGGCATGAAGGCGGCGCTGCAGGCGATGCCCGCGGGCTCGGTCGTGGTGCTGCACTCCTGCTGCCACAACCCCACCGGCGTCGACCTGACGCAGGCGCAATGGCGAGAGGTGCTGGAGGTCGTGAAGGCGCGCGGCCTGGTGCCGTTCCTCGATCTCGCCTACCAGGGTTTCGCGGAGGGAACGGACGCGGATGCCTTTGCGCCGCGCCTGTTCGCCGAGGCGATGCACCCGGTGTTCTTGTCCAGCTCCTTTTCGAAGTCGTTCTCCCTCTACGGCGAGCGGGTCGGCGCGCTCAGCGTGGTCGCCGGCAGCGCCGAAGAGGCGGCGCGCGTGCTCTCGAACCTCAAGCGCCTTGTGCGCACCAACTACTCCAACCCGCCCGCGCATGGCAGCGCCATCGTCGCCAGGGTGCTGGGGAACGCCGACTTGCGCGCGCAGTGGGAAAAGGAACTGGGGGCCATGCGCGAGCGCATCAAGGCGATGCGCGAGGCGCTGGTTGCGGGTATCCATGCGCGCGTGCCGGGCGCGGACTTCTCGTTCATCCTGCGGCAGCGCGGCATGTTCTCCTACTCCGGGCTCACGCGCGAGCAGGTGCTGCGCCTGCGCGGCGAATACTCGATCTACACCATCGAGACCGGCCGCATCTGCGTTGCCGCGCTGACGACGAAGAACATCGACTACGTCGCCGACGCCATCGCGAGCGTGCTCCGCAAGTAGGTTTTCCGCGGCAATTTCGCTATAATCCCGCCCCTCGCACGATTCCTCGATAGCTCAGTTGGTAGAGCGTCGGACTGTTAATCCGCAGGTCCCTGGTTCGAGTCCAGGTCGAGGAGCCAGCCAACCGCGATCGAGCACCCGGCCATGGACATGTCAGCGGAAGAGGTCAAGCAATTCTGGCGCGGCTTCTGCCAGCGCCGCAAGATCAGCGCCGACCTGGTCGCGCAGGGTGAGGCGGTGATCGACAAGGACCCGGACTACTGGGCCGACCAGACGATGGGGGATCTGCTGGAGCAACTTGGCGGCAAGAAAGCCGGTTAGGCCGGCGACGGACCCCGCTTGATGTATGTCGCCTTGAAAGCTAAAGTGACATACATGGAAAAGACGCAAGTCTATCTGCGCAAGGAAGAACTGGCGGCGCTGCGCGAGGCATCGGCGCGTTCCGGGCGCAGCGTCGCGGCACTGGTCCGGGACGCCGTGCGCAAGGTCGTGCTCAAGCCAGCGGCGACGGGCCCGGTGGCAATCTGGGACGGCGAACCCAAGCGTCGGTCGGTGGATCACGACAGCGTTCACGACGAGCCCTGATGCGTCAGAGGGAGGCCGCGTTCGTCGACAGCGGCGCGTGGATCGCCCTCGCCCTCTCGCGGGATCCGTTGCACGGGCGGGCGCGGGAATACTGGCAAATCCTGCAAGGCGCGGGCGCAAGGCTGCACACGTCGATTCCCGTGATCGTCGAGACGTTCACGTTTCTCGATCGGAACACCAACCGGGATGTCGCCCTGGCGTGGAAGGCTTCGATCTACCGGCCCGGCACCGTGAAGATCCTCGCCTGCGAACTGCGCGATCTCGACCAATCCTGGGAGTATTTCCGGCGCAAGGATCTGCACAAGCTGTCCGCCGTGGATGCCACCAGCTTCGCCATCATGAGGAGGTCGAAAATCAGGCTGGCCTTCGCATTCGACCATCACTTTGCGGCCGCCGGCTTCCGCCTGGTCGCATAGCCGCGTCGAGTCAATCCGCCTTGAAGCCGATCGCGCGCACCACGGCGCCCCACTTCGCCTGGTCCTGGGCGAGGAAGACGGCGAACTCCTCCGGCGAAGACGGCATCGCTACGCCGCTTACTTTCGCGTACCGGCCGACCAGCTCGGGCGAGCTGAGCGCCGCGATCGCCGCGGCGTGGATGCGCTTGCGGACCCCCGCGGGCATGCCCGCCGGTCCGACCAGGCCGTACCAGTTGTCGGACAGCACTTTCGGATAACCCGCCTCGGCCGTGGTCGGCACCTCGGGCAGGTTGGCCGAGCGCTTGAAGCTGGTGATGGCGAGCGCCTTCAGCTTGCCGGCGCGGATGTGCGGCAGCAGGACCGGCACGTCGAACACGCCGAGCTGCACCTGGCCGCCGAGCAGATCGGTCACCGCGGGCGCGGCGCCCTTGTAGGGCACGTGCACGAGATCGATACCGGCCTCGCCCTTCAGCAGCTCGCCCGCCAGGTGCGTGATGCCGCCCGCGCCCGCCGAGCCGTAGTTGAGCCGGCCGGGGTTGGCCTTGGCGTAGGCGACCAGCTCGGCCAGCGTGCTTGCCGGGACGGCCGCATGCACCGCGATCACCTCGGGCACGCGCACCATGGTCGTGATCAGCGCCAGGTCCCTGGCCGGATCGAAGGGCATCTTCGCGAACGCGAACGGTCCGATCGAACCCGCGGTCGAGCTGATGACGGCGAGCGTATAGCCGTCGGGCGGCGATTTCGCCGCGCGGTCCACGCCTAGCACGCCGCTCGCGCCGCTGATGTTCTCGACCACCACCGGCTGGCCGAGCGGGGCGGCCATGCCCTGCGCAAGGCCGCGGCCGAAGATGTCCGCCGGGCCGCCCGCGGGAAACGGCACGATCAGCCGCACGGGCTTGGACGGATAGGACTGCGCAGCCAGCGGCGCGAGCTGGCAGGCGGCGAGCAGGAAACCGGCGCAGCGAAGAAGGAATCGCATGCATGCTATCGTGCCTGCAGGGAGAGCCGCTTGCAAATCGAGGTCGTGGTGCGCGGTGCCGATGTCCTTGGCGAATGCCCCATCTGGGAGGAGCGCGCGCAAATGCTGTATTGGGTCGACAGCCGCGGCCCGGCCGTGAAGCGCCTGGATCCCGGCAGCGGCGCGGTCTCCGTCCAACCCGTGGTCGAGGTGATCGGCAGCATCGCGTTTCGCGCGCGCGGCGGCCTGCTCGCGGCGACCAAGTCGGGAATTCATGCCCTGGACGCGGTGAGCGGCGCTCTCGCCCCGCTCGCACGTCCCGAGGAGCACCTGCCGGACAATCGCTTCAACGACGGCCGCTGCGACCGCCAGGGACGCTTCTGGGCCGGCACGATGAGCGACGTGCGCCGCGACCCTGTGGGAACGCTCTACCGGCTGGACGCCAGCCTCGACTGCACTCCGCTCAGGAATGCGATCATTATCCCCAACAGCCTGGCCTGGAGCCCCGACGGCCGCACCATGTACTTCGCCGACACCAACCGCCACACGATCTGGGCCTGGAACTACGATCCCGATACCGGGGAGGCCACGCAGGAGCGCGTGTTCGCCGACACCGGCGCGGGCAGGCCCGACGGCTCCTGCGTCGACGCCGACGGTTGTCTCTGGAACGCCGAGTACGGCGGCTGGAGGATCGTACGCTACACGCCGGGCGGCGCGATCGACCGGGTGATCGATCTGCCGGTCGCCAATCCGACCTGCTGCTGCTTCGGCGGGCCTCGCCTGGACGAGCTCTACATCACCTCGGCGCGCCAGCGCCTGGGCGCGGAAGAGCTCGCCCGGCAACCGCTTGCGGGCAGCGTGTTCTCGGTGCGCCCGGGAATGCGCGGGTTGCTCGAAGGACGTTTCGCCGGATGAACGAGGCTCGCGAGCGCAGGATGCGCCGCGCCCAGTTCACCCTGGGCGCGGCCTACGTTTTGCTCGCCTGGCTCAGCAGCAATGCCGGCGGCTACCTGCCGGCAATCCAGCTGCTGTATGCCATGCCGATGATCTACGGCATGCTCGGGCTGGACCGCACGCGCCTCGCCGTGCTGACGGCGTTTGCGCTGATCACGCATGGCACCGCGCTGTTCATGCTGGTCGAGCGCGATCACCATTTGAATGCGCCGGAGCTCTGGGCCCAGTTCGCGGCCCTCGCCCTTGTCTTCGCCTGGTGCGGATTTGCCGCCGGCTCGGTGTTGCGCCTGCGCGAACGGCTCGCGGAGGCGCGCCGCGCGTTGCACGACAGCAACGAAGCCGCGACCGACCGCGCCAGCCGCGATCCGCTCACAGGCGCCTACCACCACCGCCACCTGATGGAAGTGCTGGAGCGCGAGATCGCGCGCGCCGAGCGCGGCGGCAAGCCGCTGTCGATCGCGCGGGCGGACCTGGACGGGCTGGGCGCGCTCAACCAGGCGCATGGCCATGCGGCCGGCGACATCGCGCTGAAGCGCTTCGCGCAGGCGACCTTCTCGGTGCTGCGCAACGTCGACATCCTCGGCCGGCACGGCGGCAAGGAGTTCCTCGTCATCATGCCCGACACCGACCTGAAAGGATCGCTGGTGGCGGCCGCGCGGCTGCGCGCCGCAGTCGCCCGCGAACCCATTCCCGAAGCGGACGGCAGGAAGCACCTGAGCTGCACGCTCGGCGTCGCCGAGCACCGCAAGGGCGAAAACACGCGGCTGGTGATCGGGCGCGCCGAAGCCGCGCTCAACTACGCCAAGGCGGCCGGGCGCGACCAGGTCGTCGCGCTCGACGCCGCGGGCAAGCCGCTCAGCATGGAGCCTGCTTGATGGCGGACGCGCCGGCCGGCTTCGCGCTCGACGCAGGGGCGGTGTTTCGCGGCAAGGCGATGCGCGTCGCTGGCCGCATGCGGCTGGAGGGGGCGAGCGGCCAGATCACCTGGCGCTACCTGCTCGCCGACAGCAGCGCGGCGCCGGTGCTGATCGAGCAGGCCGACAACCGCAATGCGCTGCTGCGGCCGTTCCCGCCCGCGGCGGAACCGCAGACCGAGGGCGCGGCCATATTCGTCGGCAAGGAGCGCTACACCCTGGTCGGCGTGCGCCGGCTGAAGGTCCTGGAAACCGAGGGGCAGGTCCCGGGGGCCACGCCCGGCGCCGCCCTGCTGCTCTCGGGCATGTTCGAGGGCCCGGCGGGGACCCTGATGCGCGAGCTGGTGCCAGGCTCCGACAGGCAGCTGTACTACCTCGTGAAGCCGCTCGCGGCCGGCGAACTCCTCACCGCCGAAGAGCATGCCGCCGCGCGCGAGGCGGCGCGGCAAGCGGCCGGAGAGCGGGACGAGGATTGAAAGAAAAAGGAGGTCGGAGTCGATTTTCCTGGCGCTCGCGCCCGGCATGATGTGTACACTGCATGTGTCAACATCATGGAGAACCCCGTGGACATCGGCACGAAGGAATTGCGCAGCCGCCTGAGCGAGGTGCTCGACCGCGTCGCGCGCGGCGAGCGCGTGCGCATCGTGCGCCGCGGCAGGCCGGCGGCCGAGCTGCGACCGATCGCACAGCGGGCGCGCGGCCTGCCCGACCTGAGCGCGTTCCGGGCGGGCATCAAGGTGAAGGGCAAGGCGACCAGCCGGCTCGTCATCGAGGAGCGCCGCAAGACCCGGGGCTGAGCGTGTACCTGGATACCTCCGCGCTCGGCGCGCTGTACATCCCCGAAGCGCTCTCGGCGGCCGCCGCCGCCGCGCTCGGCGCGGCGCCGCCCGCCATATCGGCGCTGACCGAGGCCGAATTCGCCTCCGTGGTCGCGCGCCGGCTGCGCGAGCGCACGCTCTCGGCGGCCGACGGCGCGAAAGTGCTGCACGCCTTCGACGCCCATCTCGCCGAGCACCGCTACCGGCGGCTGCCGGTGGTCGCGCAGACCTTTGCCGACGCCGTCAGGCTGCTGAGCTCGGGCGCCGCGCCCCTGTCGACGCTGGATGCCATCCACCTCGCGGTCGTCGCGTCGAGCCGCGAGGCGCTGTGCACCGCCGACCGGCAACTCGCCCGCGCGGCGGCGGGATTCGGCGTCAAGGTGCATTTGATCCGCGCCTAGCCGGAAATTGACTCTGACCCCTTTTTCTTGAATAGTCGCGCCATGAGAACGCTCCCTGCCGTGCTCGCCGCTCTTGTCCTGTGCGCCGCCACGCCGGCGGCCTCGATCGCGCAGGAGGCGTGGCCGAGCCGCTCGCTGCGCATCGTGCACGGCTTCGGCGGCGGCGGGCCGGTCGATCTGCTTGCGCGCTCGCTCGCGCAGGTGCTGAGCGAGCGCCTCGGCCAGACGGTCCTGGTCGAAGGCAAGCCGGGCGCGGGCGGCACGCTCGGCGCCGCGTACGTCGCCAAGAGCGAGCCCGACGGCTACACGCTGCTCCTGATGGCGGCGGGCCACTCGGTGGCGCCGGGCCTGTACCGCTCGCTGCCCTACGACGCCGCGCAGGATTTCACGATGATCTCGACGGTCGCGCGCAGCCCCTACGCGATCATCGCCGGGCCGTCCTCGACCGCTGCGAGCATCCAGGAGCTGGTGCAGCAGGCGCGCGCGCAGCCCGGCAAGATCGATTACGGCACGGCCGGCGTCGGCAGCGGCATGCACCTGGTCGCGGTGCTGACGCAGGCGCGCGCCGGCATGCAGATGACGCACGTGCCCTACAAGACGGCAACCGCGGTCAACCTCGCGCTGCTGAGCGGCGAGATCCCGATCCTGTTCACCGCGGTCGCCGGCATCACGCCGCTGATGGAATCGGGCAAGGCGAGGATGCTCGCGACCACCGGCCGCGAGCGGTACTCGCTGCTGCCCAACGTGCCCACGCTGGCCGAGACGGTGCTGCCGGATTTCGAGGTGATGTCCTGGTACGCGCTCGCGGCGCCGAAGAACCTTCCCGCGCCGATCGTCGCGCGGCTGAACGAGGCGGTGCACGCCGCGCTGAAGCGCCCCGAGACCCTGGAGCGCTTCCGCGTGCAGGCGATCGAGCCATTCCCGAACACGCCGCGCCAGGCGCAGGAGTTCCTTACTTCCGAGGTGGCGCGCTGGACCAAGGTGGTCCGCGACGAGAAGATCCCGCAGCAGAACTGAACGCACGGCGGCAGTGCCCGCCGCCTCGGCACCGCCCCGGATCAGGTCCCGCCGGGGGTCACCACCACGCGCACCACGCCGTCGCGCTTGCTCGCCAGATGCCCGAGCGCGGCGTTCGCCTCGGCGAGCGGGTAGCGCGCGCTCACCGAGGCCGAGAGGTCGAGCCTGCCGGCGGCGACGAGGGCGAGCAGGTCCTCGATGTCGGCGCGGTCCATGCCGAAGGAGCCGAGCACGCTTTGCTCGCGGCCGACGAAGGCGGCGAGCGGCGGCAGCGCGGGGCGCGCCATGCCGACGCCGCAGATCACCGCGCGCCCGGCCTTGTCGAGCGCGCGGATCGCCGCCTCGACGGTCTCGGGCAGGCCGACGAATTCGAGCGCGAGGTCCGCGCCGCGCCCGAACGCCGCGCGGATCGCCTTCGCGGGGTCGCCCTGGCGCATGTCGACGACGAGATCGGCGCCGAGCGCGCGCGCCCGCGCCAGCGCCTTTTCGTCCACGTCCACCGCGGCGATGCGCGCGGCGCCCATCAGGCGCGCGAGCATCACGGCGTGCGTGCCGAGGCCGCCGCAGCCGAACACCGCGACGGTTTCCCCGGCGCGCAGCCGGCCCCGGCTGCGCAGCGCGTGGAACGGCGTCGCGACCCCGTCGGTGACGATCGCGCCGATCTCGAACGGCACCGCCTCGGGCAGCCGGATCGCGGTGCGCTCGGGCGCGGTGACGTATTCGGCGAGCGCGCCGTCGCGCGCCATGCCGTAGACCTTGGAGCGGTCGCAGAGCGAATGCCGGCCCTGCAGGCAGTGGCGGCAGGCGCCGCAGTACGCCGCGGGGAAAAGCGCCACGCGGTCGCCCTCGCGCAGGCCCTTCACGTCGCGCCCGGCGCCCGCCACGATGCCCGCGCCTTCGTGGCCGAGCGTGATCGGCGTGCGCTCGACCGGGATGTCGCCGGCCACCGCCAGGTGCAGGTCGGTGCCGCACAGGCCGCAGGCCGCGACCTTGACGAGAATCTCGTCGGCCGCCGGCTCGGGCACCGGCAGCTCTTCGAGACGCAGCGGCTCGCCCGCTTTCACCAGCCGCGCCGCCATCATGGTGCTCATCGCTCGCCTCCTTTCACCGTCATGTTCTGCGCAAACCCGTCCGCAAGGGCGCGGAACATCGCCGTCAGTTCCCGGTCGGAGGGATGGGGCCGCGCGCCCAGGTTGACGCGCGCATCGCGCAGCGCCATGACGCCGAAAAACGCCCCCCAGAGCAGGTCCGCCGCGATTCGCCCGTCGGCAAGCCCGGTCGTCTGCTCGAGCAACCGCGCCAGGCGGGCGAAGTTCTCGCCCGAGCGGCGCGCGATCTGCGCGCGCACCTCCTCGGTCACGTCCGCCGTCGCCGTGGGCTGGGCGAGGTACGCCGAGAGGAGAAAGTACTCCGGATGCTCCCTCCTCACGTCGGCGAAATACTTCCAGAGCCGCGCGAGCTTCTCCGCCGGCGCGAGCCGCTGCTTCTCCAGCCGCTCGAGCCCTCTCGCCCAGGAGTCGATGCCCTCGAACAGCAGCGACACCAGGACCTCCTCCTTGCTGCCGAAATAGAAGAACAGCGTCGCCTCGGAAAGCTCGCAGCGCTCGGCGATCGCCTTGGTGGTCGTTCCGGCGAAGCCGCGCTCGCGCAGCAGCTCGCGCGCGGCATCGAGGAGCGCCGCGCGGCGCGCCTCGCGCTCGCGTTCCCTGCGCTCGGCGATGCCCATCGCCTCAGATGCCCAGGTGGCGCGCGATCGTCTCGCGCTGGATCTCGCTCGTGCCTTCGCCCAGCTCGAGCACCTTGCAGTCGCGGTAAAAGCGCTGCGCGGCGCTCTCGCGCATGTAGCCCTGCGCGCCGCACAGGTGCAGCGCGCGCTCGCAGGCCCAGGTGCAGGTCTCGCTCGCGAACAGCTTCGCCATCGCCGCCTCGCGGTCGAACGGCTGCCCGGCGTCGATGAGGCGCGCCGCGTGCAGCGCCAGCTGCCAGGCCGCTTCCAGCCTGGTGGCCATTTCGGCGAGCGTGAAGCGCACGAACTGCTGCTTCGCGATCGGGCCGCCGAACTGCGCCCGGTCGCGCGCGTACGCGCCCGCC
Organism: Burkholderiales bacterium; assembly: GCA_020845995.1. Classification (GTDB taxonomy): domain Bacteria; phylum Pseudomonadota; class Gammaproteobacteria; order Burkholderiales; family SG8-39; genus RBG-16-66-20. Next base: position 12,158 of record JADLES010000123.1, read on the forward strand.
GCCTCCAGCGCGGCGCGGCCCAGCCCCACGCCGAAAGCCGCGCTCGCCACGCGCCCGAGCGTGAGCACCTTCATCGCCTGCACGAAACCCCGGTGCTCCTCGCCGAGCAGGTTGGCCGCCGGGACGCGGCAGCCGTCGAACACGATCTCGGCCATTTCGGAGGCGCCCATGCCGAGCTTTTTCAGCGGCGCGCCCACGCGCACGCCCGGCCGGTCGCTTTCCACCAGGAACAGCGACAACCCCTTCACTCCCTGCTCCGGGGCGGTGGAGGCGACCACCACCATCGCGTCAGCGAAGGGCGAGTTGGTGATGTAGAGCTTGGCGCCGTCCAGCACGTAGTCGGCGCCGTCGCGGCGCGCGCGCGTGCGCACCGTGGACACGTCCGCGCCCGCGCCCGCTTCGGCGTAGGCCCAGCACAGGATCCGCTCGCCGCGCATCGCCTGGACGAGAATCCCGCGCTTCTGCTCCTCGCGCCCGAGATGCAGGACCGCGGCGGCGGCGAGCGCCGTATGCACGTAGAGGCCGAGCGCGATCGCCGCGGAGCCGCGCGCAAGCTCCGAGCACAGCAGCGCGTAGTGCACCGCACCGCCGCCCGCGCCGCCGTACTCCTCCGGGAAACCGGTCCCGAGCCAGCCCAGCTCGCCGAAGCGGCGCAGCAGCGGGCGCGGATAGCGTTCCTCCAGGTCCCAGCGCGTGGCCTGCGGCGCGATCTCGCGCTCGACGAACGAGCGCACGCTGTCGCGGAACTGCCGCTCCTCCATCGCGAGCAGCGCGTCGCTCACCGCGGGGCTCCGGCGAAACGCGGCTTGCGCCGTTCGGCGAAGGCCGCGACCCCCTCCTTGTGATCGGCGCTTTGCAGGCACTGGACCTGGACGAAGATCTCGTAGTCGAACTCCGAGGCCATGTCGCGGTCGATCGAGCGCCGGATGGCGCGCTTGGTGACCGCGAGCGCCGCCGCCGGCCCGGCGGCGAGCTGCGCGGCGAGCGCCGCGACCGCGGCATCCAGGCCGTCCGCAGGCGCGATTCGGCTGGCGATGCCGTGGCGCGCGGCTTCCTCGGCTTCGACGAAGCGCCCGGTCATCATCATGTCGGTGGCAAGCCCCATGCCTGCCAGGCGCGGCAGGAAGTACCCCGCCGACATGTCGCAGCCGGCGAGCGCAAGCTTGATGAAGGGCGCGCAAAAGCGCGCGTTCGCCGCGGCGACGCGAAAGTCGCACGCGAGGGCGATCCCGAGCCCGCCGCCGACGACATCGCCCTGCAGCCGCGCGATCACCGGCTTGTCGAGCGCGGCGATGCGCCGCACCGGGTCGAGGTAGCGGTCGACGATCCGCTCCCATTCCTCGGGCTTGCGCTCGACCATCTGGCCGATGTCGGCGCCCGCGCAGAACGAGCGTCCGGCGCCGGCGAGCACGACCACCCGCGTCGCCGGGTCGGCCGCCGCCGCGTCGAGCGCGGCGATCAGGGTTTCCAGCATTTCCATATCGATCGCGTTCAGCCGCTCGGGTCGGTTGAGGGTCAGCGTGCGCACGCCTTCGTGCAGCACGTCAAGCAGTTTGTCGGTCATGGTTGCCTCGGTCTGAACGCGTAGACGAACGTTCCCTCGAACACGGCCGCCCCGGCCGCGTCCGTCACCGCGACCTCGACGCTCGCCTGCGCGCGGCGCTCGCGCTCGAAGGCCGCGCGCGCGGGCCCTTCCTCGTGCGGCGCGACCGACGCGGCGGCGGTCAGGTCGCTTTCGGCCCGCCGCGCGAAGCGCGCCGTCGACTCCTTGAGCAGGACGATGCCGCCCAGGTCCTCGACCAGGCGGTGCGCGGCGATGCCCGCCGCGGCTTCGGCGAGCGTGAAAAGCGCGCCCGCGTGGCCGGTGCCGACGTAATTGGTGACGGCCTTCGTGAACGCCATGCGCACCTGCACCGGCCTTCCCACCTCGGCGCGGGCGCGCAGGCCGAGCGGCGCGCTATAGGGGATCGCCGCCAGCAGGGAATCGAGGTCCGCGGCCTTCATGAGAGCTTGAAGGCGCGCGCGGCGTTTTCGCGCGCCACCTTGCGGAACACGTCCGGCGGCAGCCCGAGCGATTCCAGCTCGGCGAGCGTGCGCTCGAACGCGAGCAGCGGGTAGTCGGTCGCCCAGATCACCTTGTCGCGCCCCCAGCCGCGGCAGAAATCGACGAAGGACGCGGGCCAGTGCTTCGGCGCGCGCGCCGAGGTCTCGACGTAGAGGTTCGGATGCTTCCAGGCGAGCGTCATCATCTCCTCGTGCCAGGGCTGCCCGAGGTGGCAGCCGATGATCGTCAGCTCCGGGAACGCGAGGGCGACCTCGTCCAGGTAGATCGGCCGGCCGCACTCCGAGGGCAGCAGCGGCCCGGTGTGACCGACCTGGATCGCCACCGCGACGCCGAGTTCCGCGCACTTGAGGTACACGGGCCAGTAGTGCTTGTCGTTGGGCGGCATCCCGGTCATGCCGTCGCCGTACATGTAGGGCTCGAGCCGGACCGCGACCATGCCGAGTTCCTTCACCTGGCGCTCCACGTCGCGCGCGACCTCCATCGGTTTTCTCATCACGTTCACGGTGCCCGCGCCGACGAAGCGCTTCGGGAAGCGGCGCACCATCGCCGCGACCTCGTCGTTGGTCACCACGGCGATGTCCTTGTGGGAAAAGGCCGAGAGCACGACGCGGTCCACGCCCGCGGCGTCCATCTCGGCGAGCATCGCCTCGATGCTCTGCCCCTTCACCATGATCTCGGGGCTGCGGTACTTGCGGAAGATGTGCAGGAACTCCTGGGGCCACTTCTTCGCGCCCTCCGGGCTGATCCAGGTCGCCCAGGCATCGATGGCGATCGCTTCGCGGGTCATAGCGGGTCTCTCCTTTTCAATTTGAGGATGGCGCGCGCATCCGCCGGCGCGGCCGGCTCGCCGCCCAGTTCGCGCAGCAGGCGCACGGCCTTTTCGACCAGCTCGCCGTTCGAGCGCGCGAGCCGTCCGGGCGCGGCGTAGACGTTGTCTTCCAGCCCTACTCTCACGTGGCCGCCCATGGCGAGCACCGCGCCGAGCATGCGAAAGTGGTTGCGCGCCCCGATCGCCGAGACGAGCCACTGGCTGCCCGCGGGCAGCTGTTCGGTGAAATACAGCAGGTTCCTGACCGTGGCGCGGGTGCACTCGCCCGGGATCCCCATCACCAGGTTGACGAGCAGCGGCTCTTCCAGCGCGCCGCGCTCGCGCAGCGCGTCGATGTTGTTCAGCATCCCCGAGTGATAGACCTCCAGCTCGGGGCGCGTGCCGTGCCGCCGGAAAAAGCGCGCGACGCGTTCCAGCTCGGCATGCGAGCCGAACAGCGCCACGAAGCGGTCGTTGACCCACTTGCCGGCCGCCTCGTCCCAGCGGCCGAGCATGCTGCCGCTGCCTACGCTGAAGGAGGCGATCTCGGGTCCGAGTTCCGGGATCACCTTCAGGCGCTCTTCGAGCGCGAGGCCCGCGACCGCGCCGCCGGTCGAGAGATTGAGCACCGCGTCGCAGCCGGCCGCGCGCAGGCCCTCCACGATCCTGCGGAACACCGCCACCTCGCCGGTCGGCCGGCCGTCGGCGTTGCGCGCGTGGATGTGCAGGATCGCGGCGCCGGCGCGCCAGGCCTCCAGCCCCTGCGCCACGATCTCCTCGGGCTGCTCGGGAAGCGCCGGGTTCGCGCTCTTGCCCTGCTGGGCGCCGGTGAGGGCGCAGGTGACGATGGTGCGCTCCATGCCTACTCCCCCTTGAAGCGCGCGCGGCGCTTTTCCAGGAACGAGCCCATGCCTTCCTTCTGGTCGCGCGTGAGCCAGTTGAGTACGACCGTGTTGACCGAGAAGTCGATCGCCGACTCCAGGTCGGTGGTCATCCACTTGTGGATGATCTCCTTCTGCGTGCCCATCGCGCGGGTGCTCTTCTCGGCGAGCTTCGCGCACAGCGCGTCCACTTCCCTGCGAAAGCGCGCCGCGGGATGGACCGCGTGCACCAGGTTGCGGCGCTCGGCCTTCGCCGCGTCCCAGAATTCGCCCAGGTAGCACAGCTCGCGCGCGCCCTGGATGCCGACCGCCATCGGCAGGATCGCGGCCTCGACGATCGCCGGGATGCCGCGGTGGATGTTCGGCAGGCCGAAGCGCGAGCGCTCGGTCGCGATCATGAAGTCGCAGCTCACCGCCAGCTCCAGCCCCGCGCCGAGGCACAGGCCGTCGATCGCCGCGACCACCGGCTTCTCGACCGTGCGCAGCGCGAGGAACGTGCGGTGCAGCTCGCGACCCACCTCGCGCGTGCCGTAGCCGTCGAGGTCCTTGACGTACGCCACGTCGATCCCCGCCGAGAACGCGCGCCCGCCCGCGGCATCGATGAGGATCACGCGCGCGTCGCGTTCGCGCGCCGCCCGCGCGAGCGCCTGCCGCAGCTCGCGCAGCATCGTGCCATTCATCGCGTTCAACACCTTCGGCCGGTTGAGGGTGATGCGAAAGACGCCCTTCGCGCTCCGGCAGCGGATCGTACGGTAGGTCATGGCTCAGCGTCCCTCGAATTGTGGTTCACGCACTGGCTCCTTCTTCGGGCTCGAAGCCCGCGATGTCGAGAATGCTCGCCCTGCGCTCGGCGGCGAAGCGCGCCCGCACGCGCATGCCGCGGCGCGGCTCTCCGGGCAGGCCGACCAGGCGATGCAGGAGCGCCGTATCGGCGCCGTCGAGCCGCACCAGCGCGAAAACCGTCCCGTCCGCTCTTGCCGTCCAGGCTTCGACCCGGCCTCCCGGCCCGAGCGCGATCTCTTCCAGAGGCGATGCGCCGCAGGAGCTGCAAAACGATCGCAAGGGCGCGAACACCCGCCTGCACCCATCGCACCGGGCGCCAAGGATGCGGCGCTCGTCGCGAAGCGCGGCGAGAAAGCGGCTGCCGGCGCCGCCCGCGGCGTAGCGGAACGGGATGCGGATCGCGCTTTCCCGGATCACGCCAGCACCTCGAAGTGCCGGATGTCGTCGATCGCGCCTGCCAGCTGCTCGCGCCACACCGCGCGCACGCGCTGCCCGATCGCGAGCCGCGCCGGGTCGCTTTGCGCGAGGAAGTGGTTGAGCGTGGTGTCGGCCCCGTCGAGCCGCACCAGGCCCATGCCGTAGGGCGCCTCGCGCATGCGGCCGGTGCGCGGGTCGAGGATCGGCACATGCACCACCGTCCAGGCTTCGAGCCGGCCTTCGTCCGCCACCGGCACCCAGTCCGCGAGCGGCAGATGACAGTTGCCGCACACTGGCCGCGGCGGCAGGTAGCGCCGCCCGCAGCCGCCGCAGCGCAGCGCCTCGATCCTGCGCTCCTTGAGACCTGCGCAAAAGCGCGCCATGGCGGCGGGGGCCGCGTAACGCCAGGACTGGTCCATCTCCAGCGCGACGTGAACCGGCGCGCTCATGGCCGGTCGGCGAGCACGATCGCGTCGGCCCAGGCGTAGACGCCATAGCCCGTGGCGAGCGCGGTACGGACGCCATCCACCTGGCGCTCGCCACCGCGGCCGTGGATCTGCAGCGCCGCTTCGGCGACGCGGATCACGCCCGAGGCGCCGACCGGGTTGGTCGAGAGCACGCCGCCCGAAGGATTGACCGGCAGCTCGCCGCCCATTTCGGTGACGCCTTCCTCGATGAGGCGCCCCGCCTGTCCTTCCTCGCAAAAGCCGAGCGCCTCGTACCAGGCGAGCTCGGCGTAGCTCACCGGCTCGTAGATCTCCGCAACATCCAACTCCTTCAGCGGGTTGCCGATCCCCGCGCCTGCGTACGCCTCGCGCGCCGCCTCGCGCAGCGTGCGCATCGTGGCGAGGCGCCGCTCGATATCGCCGATGAATGGCTGCTCGTGCCGCGTCGCCGCGGCCCTCACCCAGGCCGGCCGCGGATTGAGTTTGCGCGCTCTCGTCCCGGAGGCCACCACGATGGCGCAGGCGCCGTCCGATTGCGGGCACATGTCGAGCATGCGCAAAGGGTGCGCGAGCGGCTTCGATGCGAGCACTTCCTCGACCGTGAGCGCGGGCATCTGCAGGTGCGCGTAAGGGTTGCGCGCCGCGTTGCGCCGCGCCTTCACCGCCACCTGCGCCGCCTGGCGCTCGGTCGTGCCGCGCTCGGCCATGTACTGCGACACCGAGAGCGCGAAATTTCCCACCGCGCCGGAGGCGACGGCGCGGTCCCAGTACGGGTCGGTGAGCGTCATTCCCGTCTGCGTGTGCCCCTCGGAATGCTTCTCGAAGCCCACCACGAGCACGATGTCGAACAGGCCCGATGCGACCTGGTGGATCCCCGCGATGCAGCCGCTCGTCCCGGAGGTGCCGCCGGTCGCCACCTTCACGCAAGGCTTGCCCGCCGCGAAGGCCGCCTCGCCGACCCAGAGCTCCGGCCAGGCGCGGCCTTCGAAAAGCTCCATGTTGGCGATGACCACCGCGTCGATGTCGCGCGGCTCAATGGCGGCGTCCTCGAGCGCTCGCGCCGCCGCCTCGCGCACCAGCTCCGCCTGCGAGGCGTCGTCCCGCGCGCGCGCATGGCGGGTCTGGCCGGTGCCGACGATCGCGACCGGGTTCACGCGCCCGCCTGCAGAATCGCCACCGCCTGGCCCTGCCCGGCCGGACCCCAGGCGCCGTGCGCGAGCGCGCGCTTCGCCCGTCCCGCGCGCACGCCCCGCGCCGCCGCCGCGAACCGCGACAGCCCCGCGACCACCGGGGCCGTCCCCGCGAAGAGCCCGCCATCGGGAGAGAGCTCCGCACGCTCTCCGATTGCCGTCGCCGCGCGGAACATCTCCTCTTCGTGCGGGTAGAAGCAGGAGGGCTCCACGAGATCGATCGGCATTCCCCGCGGATCCATGCCCGCCACCGCGCAGGCGCGCGCGAACGCCCGCCGCAGTCCATCCCAGCGCCGCAGGTCGCGCTCGCCGAGCGCGTGGGAATCGAGGTCCCAACCCACTCCCGTGAGGCGCACGGCCGCGCTGCCTGCGGTCAGCACGACCGCGCAGGCCGCGTCGCCGAGCGGCGCGCACATGCCCTCGCGCAGCGGCGCCGCGATAACCGGCGACAGGAGAATTTCCTCCACTGAGGAGGGGATTAGGAACGTCCCGTTTCCCGCGCGCCTGCGCTCCGCCGCCACCTTCGCCCAGCGCCGCTCGGCGCCCGGGTCGCCGTCGGCGAGCATCGCCGCCTGCAGGCCGGCGCAGGCGAGGAAATCCGCGCCGAGCGGCTGCACGTGGATCGGATCGAGCGCCCAGCGCGTGAGCCCCTGGTAGTCGGCCATCGAGGTTTTCGCGTGCGCCACCACCAGGACCGCGTCGTAGGCGCCGGAGGCGATCTGCGCGGCGGCGTGCAGCGCCGCCGCCAGCCCCTCGGAGGAAATCCGCGTTTCGGGCTTCATCACCGCGTCGACGACCTCGGTGACCGCGATGTTCGAGGCGGTGAGGCCGTCAAGGAGGTCGACCGAGGCGGTGACCACGGCATCGATATCCGTGTGCGCGCAGCGCGCGTCCGCGTAGGCGGCCTGCACCGCTTCGAGAACCATTTCCGGGATGGCGCGCGGGTCCCGCGGCACGGGGCGCGATTCGCCGATGCCCGAGACGTACACCGGCCGCCGGAGCGCCCCCGCGCTCACGGATTGCCCTCGCCGCCGGCGAGGCCGGAGGTGCGCGCGATGATCTCGCGCATCATCTCGCTCGTGCCCGCGCCGATGGTGAGCGCGAGGCTGTCGCGGTACAGGCGCGCCATCCGGCACTCCTCCATGTAGCCCATGCCGCCGAAGATCTGCGCGCAGGTGCGCGCGAGATCGAGCGCGGTTTCGGTCGCGAACAGCTTCGCCATCGAGATCGGCCCGTTGCAGGGCTCGCTACGCACGTACAGGTCGATCGCGCGCTCGGTGAGCGCGTCGGCCGCCTCGACCGAGGCGAGCGCGTCGGCGAGGCGATGCTGCCAGACCTGGAAGCCAAGCAGCGGCCGGCCGAACGCCTGCCGCTCGCGGCCGTAGCGCCGTGCTTCCTCCCACATCAGGCGCATCTGCGCGCAGGCGATCAGCGCCAGCACCAGCCGCTCGCCCTCGAAGCCCTGCATGATGAGCTTGAACCCTCCGCCCTCGGCGCCGACCAGATTGCGCGCCGGGACGCGGCAGTCCTGGAACGAGAGTTCGGCGGTGTCGGAAGCGTGCGTGCCGAGCTTCTTGAGCCGGCGCCCGCGCGCGAAGCCCGGCGCGTCCGCGGGAACGACGATCAGCGACAGCCCCGCGTTGCCGGGGCCGCCGGTGCGCACCGCGGTGGTGACGAAATCGGCGATCGAGCCGTTGGAGATGAACGTCTTGGCGCCGTTGATGACCCAGTCCCCGCCGTCGCGCACCGCGCGCGTGCGCAGCGCCCCCACGTCGCTGCCGGCGTCGGGCTCGGTCACGCCGAGCGCGCCGATGCGCTCGCCGGCGGCGGCCGGGCGCACGAACTCCGCCTTCAGCTCCTCGGACCCGCCGCGGTCGATCACCTTGGTGGCGAATTCGGCGTGCGCGAGGATCGACACCGGCACGCCGATCGAGCCGCAGCGCATCAGCTCCTGCACCAGCACCGCGGTGTAGCGGAAGTCGCAGCCGCCGCCGCCGTGCTCGGGCGAAAGGCGCAGCCCGAGCCAGCCCAGCGCGCCGAGCCTGCGGAACAACGCGCGCGGCACTTCGCTCGCGGCCTCCCACTCGAGCACGCGCGGCGCGATCTCGCGCTCTACGAACGCGCGCAACGAGCGCCGGAACATCTCGTGCTCTTCGCCGAAGCCCGCCTCCATGCGCTCCCCCCTCCTCGCGCCGATCCTAGACTTGGAGAAACCCGCTTGTCAAGCTATGCTTAGCTATTGAGTATCACTCAACAGAATCACATTACCCGAGGAGACCATGGACAAGAAAAGCCACCAGCAACGTGCCGAAGCCGGATTGAAGACGCGCCGCGAAGTGCTGGGCGCAGCCTACGTGGACAAGGCGACGGCAGCCGTCGACGATTTCAACCGCGAGTTCACCGAGCTACTCAACACCTACTGCTGGAACGACATCTGGAACCGGCCGGGCCTGGACCGCAAGACGCGCTCGATGCTGAACCTGGCCATGCTCTCGGCGCTCGGCAAGGAGCACGAGCTGAAGCTGCACCTGAACGGCGCCCTGAACAACGGCCTCACCAAGGACCAGATCAAGGAAGTGCTGCTGCAGGTCGCGATCTACTGCGGCGTGCCCGCGGCGGTGGTGAGCTTCCGCTGCGCGCGCGAAGTGTTCAAGGAGCGCGGCGTCTAGGCGCGCGCCTTCAAGCCATCACGTGCAGGCCGGCATCGACGTAGATGACGTCGCCGGTCATGCCTGAGGAAGCGCCGCCCGCGAGGAACGCGACCACGCGGCCGATCTCGGCGATGTCCACCAGCCGCTGGCCGGGCGAGCGCTTGACGGCCATTTCGATCAGCTCGTCAAAGTGCGCGATCCCGCTCGCCGCGCGGGTGCGCAGCGGCCCCGGCGACACGGCGAAGACGCGGATTCCCTTCTCGCCCAGCTCTTTCGCGAGGTAGCGCACCGAAGCCTCGAGCGCGGCCTTCACCGGGCCCATCAGGTTGTAGTTGCTCACCACCTTGTCGGCGCCGTAGTAGCTCATGGTGATCAGGGTGCCGCCGTCCTTCATCAGCGGTTCGCTGTGGCGCGCCATTTCGAGGAAGGAATGGCAGGAAACCTGCATCGCCTGCAGGAAGCCCGCCTGCGAGCAGTCAACCACGCGGCCGTGCAGGTCCTCGCGCGGCGCGAAGGCGATCGAATGGATGGCGAAATCCAGCCGTCCCCACTCGGCGCCGATGCGGTCGAACACCGCCTGCATCTGCCCCGGCTGCGTCACGTCCAGCGGCAGCAGCAGCGAAGCGTCGATCTGCCCGGCGAGCGGTTCGACGTGCTTCTTCGCCTTGTCGTTGAGGTAGGTGAGCGCGATCTCGGCGCCGAAGGCGCGCAGCTTGGCGGCGCAGCCGAAGGCGATGCTGTCGGCGTTGGCGACGCCGATCACCAGGCCGCGCTTGCCCTTGAGCATGTCGCCGACGCGCGAGTCCGGGTCCCAGACCGTGGGCAGTGGATCTACGGCCTTGCGCTTGCTGTTCATGACTTCTCCGCTTCCGATGCCTGGGCGCGCTGCGCCTGCACCGGCGGCTGCTCGAGCAGGCGGCGGATTCTCTCATACAGGTCGCGCGTCTCCGCGCTCATGGCCGCGGGATCGCCGACCACGAAGTCGCAGTCCTGCATGGCGCGCTCGCGCTCGGCGGGGTCGGTGACCAGGGCCGGCAGCGTCGCCAGCGCCTGCTCGGGCTCGAACTCCACGATCATGCTCTGCTGGTGGATGATGCGCGTGCGCGCCGTCTCGCCGAGTGAGGCGTAGGGCTCGCGCGCGGTGAGCAGCTCGTTCGAGCGCTGCAGCCGGTCGCGGCGCACCGCCTTGCGCGATTTCGCCAGCAGCACCAGCATGCGGATCACCGCCACCGGCAGGTTGCCGCGCTTCATCTGCGCCAGCGCCTGGCGGACCTCCGGGATGGCGCGCAGGTCGGTGCCCGCCACCTCGCTGATCTTGGGCGCCTCGGCCGCGCCGATGGCACGCATGAGCGGCGAGGAGTACACCGCGTAGAACATGGACTCCATCCACGCGTCGCGCAGGTCGCGCGCCGCATCGAACCAGTCCGTCACCGCTCCGGCGGCCGCCTTCTCCCAGCCGAGCAGCGGGTTGGCCGCGTCGGCCTTGTGCCGGTGGTTGTGCACTGCCGCCGCCATCGGGCCGACCGCCGCCAGCAGCGGGTTCTTGTCGCTCATCAGGTAGCGGCGCATGCGCAGCGGCTGAGTGTTGATGCGCCAGCGCGAAGTGTCCGAGTTGGTCAGCGCGCGCACCCAGGGGCTCAGCGTCATCCGGTAGATGTCCGCCCCCAGCTGGGAAAGCCGCGCCACCGCGGCGAACGCCTTCTCGTCATCGCGGCCGTCGTCGAGCGCGAGCAGGTCGCCGATCGAGCGTTCCTCGAAATCGACCACGAAGCGTTTCTCCAGACCCTCGCCCTTCTCCTCGACGATCTTCATTTCGTAGAGCCCGGGGGACAGGGCCTCGATCGCCTTCAGCGTGGAGACGATCTCCTTGTGCTCCTTCCTGGCCACTTCGGAGGAGACGAAGATCCCCAGGTGGCCGATGCTGTCGTGCACCGTGTAGACGATGCGCTGGCCGCGCGCCTTGATCTCCTTGACGTCGGAGTAGGCGTCGGTGATCCAGTTCAGCGCCTGCGCGGGCGGGGTGATGTTGTCGCCGTGCGAGGCGAAGACGATGACCGGGGCGCGCACGTTGCGCAGGTCGACGTGCATGCGGCTGTCGAGCTGCGCGCCGCCGCGGCCGAGCCGGTTGCCGACGAACAGGTTTTCCACCAGCCAGCGCATCTCGGGCTCGTTCATGAAGTAGAAGCCCGACCACCAGCGCTCGAACTCCAGGTAGCGCTCGGCGCCCTGCTCGGTGCCGGCGTAGACCTCGTAGTACTTCTTCCACCAGGAGTTGCCGGGATTCAGGTTCTCGAAGTTCAGCACCAGGTTGGCGCCGTCGAACTGGCCGTTGCCGAGGTCCGAGAGCATCAATGCCGGGACGATGCCGCCGCACAGCCCGCCCATGTAGCGCATCGGGTTCCTGCCGACGGTGCCCGCCCAGTAGGAAAGCGGCGTGCCGTTGACCACCACCGGCCCGGTGAGGTCGGGGTTGGTCGCCGCGAGCAGCATCGCCGCCCAGCCGCCCTGGCAGTTGCCGATGACCACCGGCTTGGGCGCATCCGGGTGGCGGCGCTGCACCTCGCGCACGAAATGCGCCTCGGCCCGCGTCACGTCGGCGAGCGTCTGCGTGCGGGTCGGGTGCGTGGTGAAGATGCAGAAGTAGACCGGGTGGCCCCCACGCAGCGCCACGCCGACTTCGCTCTCGCTCTTGAAGCCGCCGATGCCCGAGCCGTGGCCGGCGCGCGGATCGATGATGATGTAGGGACGGGCGTTCGGCCGCGGCGTCGCGCCCTCCGGCGGCCGGATCCATACCAGCGAGTAATTGACCGGACGCTCCAGGCTGGTGCCGTCGACCACCACCTCGTAGTCGTAGGCGAGCACCGGAGGGCAGCCCTGCTCCTCGTGGCGCACGAAGTTGTTGCCGCGCTGCCTGAGGATGTCGGCAAACAGGACCCAGCGCTCCCAGGCGTCCGCAAGGTAGGCGGAATAGTCGCCCGGCTTCGCCCGCGCAAGCGCCGCGCCCATGACCTGCGCGGCCTCGCTCTGGCGCCTGCCCAGCCGCTCGAGCGTCGCCTGCGTGGACTTCGCCTGCAGCGAGGCGATGCCGCCGAGCGTCTTCAGGTAGCCGCGCCCGTACTCGGCGCCGGCGACCGAGTCGCGCAGGCCCATGCTGATATCGCCGATGTCGCC
>JADLES010000124.1 GCA_020845995.1 Burkholderiales bacterium
CTTCCCTGTACGACCTGAGGAACCTGTTCCAGGTCAACGTCGAGGAAGGCCGCCACCTCTGGGCCATGGTCTACCTGCTGCACGCCTACTTCGGCCGCGACGGCCGCGAGGAGGCCGAGGAGCTGCTGCAGCGGCACTCGGGGGACGCCGACAAGCCGCGGATCCTCTCCACCTTCAACGAGCCGATCAGCGACTGGCTCTCCTTCTACTGCTTCGCCTACTTCACCGACCGCGACGGCAAGTACCAGCTGAAAAGCCTCGCCGAGTCGGGCTTCGACCCGCTCTCGCGCACCTGCCGCTTCATGCTCACCGAGGAGGCGCACCACATGTTCGTGGGCGAGACCGGCATCGGCCGCGTGGTGAAGCGCACGCTGGAGGTGATGAAGGAGCTGTGCACCGACGACCCGGCGCGCATCCGCGCGCACGGCGCGATCGAATTGGGCCTGGTGCAGAAATATCTCAACTTCTGGTGCTCGTCCTCGCTCGACCTGTTCGGCTCGGAAATCTCCTCGAACTCGGCGGCGAATTTCGCCAACGGCCTGAAGGGCCGGCCCGACGAGGCCAGCTACAGCGATCACGTTCTGCGCGCGCAGAGCTTCGCGCTGAAAACGCCGAAGGGCGTGGAGAACGTGCCGATGCTCAGCGCGGTCAACGAAATCATGCGCGAGTCGTATCTCAAGGATTGCGAGATCGGCCTAAAGCGCTGGAACCGGGCCATCGAGCGCGCGGGCCACGGCGCGCTCGCGCTGCGCCTGCCGGCGACGAGCTTCCGTCGCACCATCGGCGCCTGGGCCGGCCAGTCGGTGACTCCGGAAGGGGTTCTCATAGACCCTGCTTTATACGCAAAGGAAATACACAACTGGATCCCGTCCGCCGAAGACCGCGCGTTCGTGAAATCCCTGATGCACCGCGTCGCCGAGCCGGGCAAGATGGCCGGCTGGGTGGCGCCGCCCGAGCGCGGCATCAACAACCTGCCCGTCGACTACCAGTATGTGAAGCTGCATTGAGGCCGGCCCGGGCATGAGGCGCATCGCGCGGCTGCGCGAGTTCGTGGGCGCAATGACGCGGCTCACCGAGCGCCACGGCGCCGACGAGGCGCGCATGCTGGACGAGGGCGCGCGCCTGCTGCACGGTCTGATCACGCGCGATGACTGGCTGCCGGATGAGTTCGTGGCGCCCTCGCCCGAGTCCTACCGGCAATACCTGCTGCACTGCGACCCGCTCGAGCGCTTCTCGGTGGTCAGCTTCGTGTGGCTGCCGGGGCAGCGCACGCCGATCCACGACCACACGGTCTGGGGGCTGGTCGGAGTCATGCGCGGCGAGGAAAACTGCGAGGAATATTCGCCCTCGATACAACGGACCCATACCCATCGATCCATGCCGGGAGACATCGACCGCGTGTCGCCGCGCATCGGCGATATCCACGTCGTGTCGAACGAGGGCGCGCAGACCGCCGTCAGCATCCATGTCTACGGCGCCAACATCGGCGCGGTGCGCCGGCATGCCTTCGACCCGGCCACTGGTGGCTCGAAGGATTTCGTCTCCGGATACCACAACGCGGCGGTACCGAACCTGTGGGACCGGTCCCGGGAAACCCGCGCCTAGCGCTGGCGCTGCTCGCCTGCGCCTGCGCGCCGGCGCTCGCCTGCGAGGTGCCCGACGAAGGCGGCAACACGCCCTGGCGGCGCGCCGTCGCCAAGATCCGCTACCTGCCGGACATCGAAACCTGGGCACAGCGCATGGCGCAGGAGCGCGCGGTGGTGAAGTACGTGCTGTCGCTCGACCAGCCGAAGCGCGTCGGCGGACGCTGCTGGTGGCCGGTGGAAGTGCGCGCCCAGGGCAGGACCTGGCGGCGGTTCCTGGTGACGCCCGACGGCAAGGCCTGGATCGAGGACTCGGCGGGCTACTGACCCCCGTAGCTGCGCAGCATGTTCGCGAGCGTGTGGTAATTCGCCGCGATGGCGAGCCCCAGCGGCGTCGCGCCGCTCGGGCTCCTGGCGTTCACGTCCGCGCCCTTCTGGATCAGGTATTCGGCGATTTCCGTGCGGCGATACAGCACCGCCGTGTGCAGCGGCGTGGTGCCGCTGCGGGTCCGGCTGTTGACGTCGGCGCCGCGCTGCACCAGCAGCGCGACCAGCGGCATCTCGCCCTTCATGACCGCGTAGTGCAGCGCGGTCGCGCCCGCGCCCGGGTCCTTGGCGTCGATGTCGCCGCCGGACTCGATCATCTTGATCGCCGCCGCGTAGTCGCCCCTGCCGATCGCCGAATGCAGGCTCTGCGTCGCCGCCGCGCTCGGCGTCGCCACGACGGGCTGCTGCGCCGCAGGCGTGGCCGCGGGCGCAGGGAGCGAGGCGGGCGCATCGCCGCCCGGCTGCGGGGCGCTCGCCGGCGGCGAATCCGGCTTGTCCGGAAGCTCGCCCTCGCGTTCGGGCTGGCTGCCGCCAAAGATCGACTGGAAAAAGCCGCGGATCGCACCGCCGATGCGCTCGTGCAGCAACGGCTCCGCCGATTCGCCTTTCGCCTCCGGCGGCGGCGGTTCCGGCTGCTGCGTAAACGCCGGCTGCGCCGCGGCCAGCGCGGCCGCGAGCAATGCCGCGGTCCAGGGCCTCCTGCCCATGCCAGCTTCCCCCTCAGGCGTTCGTCGGGATGATACCCCGCGCACGCTCACTGGAACTGCGGATCCACCGGAATCCGCAAGCCGTTGGCGAGCCGGTTGGTCTGGTTGGCAAGGCCCACCACCGCCAGCAGTTCCATGAGCATCGCCTCGCTCATGCCTTTCTTTCGCGCCGCCGCGGTGTGCGAGTGCGTGCAATACTCGCAGCCGTTGGTCGCGCTCACCGCGACGTAGATCATCTCCTTGACCAGCGGGTCGAGCGCGCCCGGCGCCATGACTTCGCGCACGCTGTCCCAGGTCCGGCGCAGCAGCGCCGGATCGTGCGCGAGCGCCTTCCAGAAGTTGTTGATCCAGTCGGTGCCGCGCGCGCGCATGATTTCGTCGTAGACCGCGCGCACTTCCGGCGCGGCCTCGGCGTACTCGATCAGACGGACGATCGCCATGCGCGCTCCTCGGTAGAAGTGGTTTGCGCGATAATACCGCCGATGAAATTCCTTTTCGACCTGTTTCCGGTCATCCTGTTCTTCGCCGCCTTCAAGCTGGCGGACATCTACGTCGCCACGGCGGTCGCGATCGCCGCGACCTTCCTGCAGATCGGCGTGCTCGCGCTGATGAAGAAGCGGATCGAGCCGATGCTCTGGGTAAGCCTGGCGATCATCGTGGTCTTCGGCGGCGCCACGCTCGCGCTGCGCGACGAAACCTTCATCAAGTGGAAGCCCACCGTGTTGTACTGGCTGTTCGGCGCCGTCCTGGCCGGCTCCACGCTGCTGTTTCGGCGCAACCTGATGCGCAGCCTGCTGTCGGCGCAGGTGCAGCTGCCGGAGGCGGCCTGGTCGCGGCTCAACTGGAGCTGGGCGGGGTTCTTCGCCTTCATGGGCGCGGCCAACCTGCTGGTGGCTCTCAATTTTTCGACGGACACCTGGGTGAACTTCAAGCTGTTTGGCGGGATCGGGCTGATGCTGCTGTTCGTCATCGGCCAGGCGCTGTACCTCGCGCGGCACCTGCCCGAGGAAGAAGCGCAGGAAGGCAAGCCGTGAGCGTGGCCGAGGAGATGCGGCGGCGCCTGCAGGCGCTCGCGCCGCTGCGCCTGGAGCTGGTGGACGACAGCGCGCGGCACGCGGGCCACGCCGGCGCGGCGCCCGGCGGCAACACGCACTGGAGCCTGCTCATCGTGTCGGCGGCCTTCGCCGGCAAGCCTGCCGTCGCGCGCCAGCGCATGGTCTACGCGGCGCTCGGCGACCTGATGCAGAACCCCATCCACGCGCTCGCCATCGTCGCCCGCGCACCGGGCGAATCTGACGCATAATTGCGCCTCGTTTCGGAAAGGACAGGAATGAATCGACCGATTTTCGTGCTGGCCGCCGCGTTGTCCGTGCCCGCGTTCGCGCAGTTGCCCACCAAGGAACCGGCCAAGGCGCCGGCGGCCGCTGCCGCCCCGGTGCCGGCCACCGGCCCGGTCGCCACCGTGAACGGAGTGGCGATCCCGCGGCAGCGCCTGGACATCGTCGTGCGCCAGCAGCTCGCGCGCGGCGCGGCGGACAACGAGCAATTGCGCGCGCAGGCGCGCGAAGCGCTGATCAACAACGAGCTGCTGTTCCAGGAAGGCAACCGCAACGGCACGGCCAAGAAGCCGGAGGTGGTGCAGCAGCTCGAACTTTCGCGCCAGGAGGTGATCGCCAACGCGGTTCTCAACGACTATCTGCGCGCCCACCCGGTGTCCGATGCCGACATCCAGAAGGAATACGACCGCGCCAAGGCGCAGACCGGCGAGCGCGAGTACCGCGCCCGGCACGTGCTGGTCGCCAACGAGGCCGACGCCAAGGCCGTGATCGCGGACCTGAAGAAGGGCCAGAAGTTCGAGGAGATCGCGCAGAAGCGCTCGCTGGACGAGGGCTCGCGGCCCAAGGGCGGCGACCTGGACTGGAACGTGCCTCGCAATTTCGACAAAGCCTTCGCCGACGCGCTCGTCAAGCTGGAAAAGGGCAAGATGACCGACGCGCCGGTGCGCACGCGCTTCGGCTATCACGTCATCCTGCTCGAAGACGTGCGCCCGGTGAGCTTCCCGCCGCTCGCGCAGGTCAAGCAGCAGGTACAGCAGCGCATCGTCGGCCAGAAGGTCGACAGCATGCTGCGCGAACTGCGCGCCAAGGCGAAGATCGAGTAGCGCCCCGGCTGGAGCTGAAATCGCTGGCGGCTGAGTAGCCGCTAGGCAGCGCTTTTCAGGCCATCGTCGATTTTTAGAGGCAGGTAGCCCCGCTTCTTGGCTTCGAGGATGGTGATCTCCCGGATCCCCTCTGCCGAATAGCCGACGTGAACGTTCCAGTTCAGCGACTCGTCGCGCGTAACTGGCTCATCCGAGAAACGGATGTAGAGCGTGTCTTCTTTCTCGTCGTAGCTGATTCTCATGGCTGATCCCGCAACCTCCAGTTGATCATCACGGTCTTGATCACCAGCGCATCTTCAACGGAGGCAGCAGCGCAGACCAGATTATCATGCTGACCGCTCAAGTGCTTGTAAATGAAGAGATGGCGTTCATTGCTGTATCTGATGTCTCCGGTTTCGACGAGATCGGCCAGCCCCGGCTCCGAGATCTCACGTTCGCGCATGCGCGCATGCGCGTGATCGGTGACGACCACCTGTTTCCCGAACCGGGTACTCTCCGTGATTGCGATGAACGCATGGCATGCGGCAACGGTTTACCGCGTAAGTAATTCGCCACAGCGCCGACCAAGTCAGACAAGTCGCCAAGGAGTCGAAGATCATGCTGAGAATTCTTGCAATCGGGCTGACTCTCGCAGCCTCGATGCCGGTGTCTGCCCAGATTCCGCTGTCCACTGCAACCTTCGCGGCCGGCTGCTTCTGGTGCTCCGAGGAGGCCTTCGAGAAGGTGCCCGGCGTGGTTTCGGTGGTCTCAGGCTACACCGACGGGCGCACCAAGAACCCGTCCTACGAGCAGGTGTCCTCCGGCGCCACCGGCCATACCGAGGCGGTGGAGGTGAAGTTCGATCCCGCCAAGGTGAGCTACGAGAAGCTGCTGGACGTGTTCTGGGTCAACCACGACGCGACCGAGGCGAATGGACAGTTCTGCGACAAGGGCAGCCAGTACCGACCAGGCATCTACTGGCACGACGAGGCGCAGAGGAAGGCCGCCGAGGCCTCGAAAGCCAGGTACGAGAAGCTGAAGACCTTCAAGCAGCCGATCGTCACGCCGATTGTCAAGGCCTCGCAGTTCTGGCCCGCCGAGGAATACCACCAGGACTACTACAAGAAGAACCCGGTGCGTTACAAGTTCTACACTGCGGGCTGCGGCCGCTACGCGCGGCTGGATGAGCTCTGGGGCAAGCTCAGGAAATAGCGCCGGCGCTCAATCCGGCGGGCATACGAGCGGAATGATCTCGCGCTTGTTGCGGCGATAAACGCGGAAATCGGCGCGGTCCACCGTCACGATGCTGTGCCGCGGGTGCAGCTCGCTCATGCGAACCAGGCACAGATCGGCCAGGTCGGGCGCGCGGTCCGCGTAGCGGCGCGCGAGTGCCGCCAGCTGCGGCAGGTGATCGCGGCAATCGAAGGCGAGCTGCAGCAGGCCCTCCTCCACCATCGCCAGCGCGAGCCGCGTGCTCTGCAGGTGGTAGGCGGTCTCGGCCAGGACCGCCTCGCAAGTCAGCAGCGGCACGCTGATCCGCTCTGCGACGCCCACTGCCCAGTCGTGGTGGCGGTCTCCGCGGTTGGCGAAGGCCACCAGGAAGCCGGTGTCGGCGATCCCCTTCAAGCGCGCGCAAAGCCTTTGCGGCGCGACAGGTCGCGCGGCCCGCGCACCGCGCCGGCAAGGCGCAGATACGGCCGCTCGCCGGCCCCCGCGCGCGCCTTCTCGAGCTGCTCGCGCAC
>JADLES010000125.1 GCA_020845995.1 Burkholderiales bacterium
AAGAGCTGCTGTAGCCATGCGGTACGTCTCCACGCGCGGCGAGGCGCCGGCGCAGCGCTTCTCGAAGATCCTGCTCGAAGGCCTCGCCCCGGACGGGGGCCTGTATGTGCCCGAAGAGTTTCCGCGGATCTCGCTTGCCGAACTGAGATCGAAGGACTACCGCGAGCTCGCGAAGAGCATCCTTGCCTGCTTCATGGACGACATCCCCAGTCTGCCGGGAATCGTGGAGCGGACGTACACGAAGGAAAACTTCCAGTCCGAGGAAATCACCCCGCTGCGGACGCTCGAGCCCGGTTTCCACATCCTCGGCCTCTCCAACGGCCCGACGCTGGCGTTCAAGGATCTCGCCCTTCAGCTGCTGGGGGGGCTTTTCGAAAGCGAACTGCAAAGACAAGACACTTCGCTGAACATTCTCGGCGCGACCTCGGGCGATACCGGCTCGGCGGCCGAGTACGCGATGCGCGGCCGGAAGAACATCAGCGTCTTCATGCTCTCGCCGCACGGGCGCATGAGCGCCTTCCAGCGCGCGCAGATGTACGCGCTGCAGGAGGCCAACATCCACAACCTCGCGGTCGAGGGCACGTTCGATGACTGCCAGGACCTGGTGAAGCAGGTGAACGCCGACGCGCCGTTCAAGGAGCGCTACCGCATCGGCGCGGTCAACTCCATCAATTGGGCGAGAATCGCCGCGCAGGTCGTCTATTACTTCAAGGGCTATTTTTCGGCAACCGCGGATAACGATCAGGAAGTTTCGTTCGCGGTGCCGTCGGGCAACTTCGGCAACATCTACGCCGGCTACGTCGCCCGCTGCATGGGCCTGCCGATCCGCCGGCTGATCCTCGCCACCAACGAGAACGACGTGCTGGAGGAGTTCTTCCGCAGCGGCCGCTACCGGCCGCGCGGCGGCGCGCAGGCGACCTCCAGTCCGTCGATGGACATCTCGCGCGCCTCGAACCTGGAGCGCTACGTGTTCGAGCTCCTGGAGCGCGACGGCGCCGCCCTGAAGAGGCTCTTTCAGAAGGAGGAATTCGAGCTGCTGGTTTCGCGGCAAGGGTTCGCCGCGGGAAGGAGCACGCACGCCGACCGGATCGCCACCATCCGCGCCGTCCACGGCAGGTACGGCGTGACGATCGACCCGCATACCGCGGACGGGGTCAAGGTGGGGCTGGAGCACCGCGAGCCGGGTGTGCCGCTCGTCTGCCTGGAAACCGCGCAGCCGGCCAAGTTCGCCGAGACCATTCGCGAGGCGCTCGGGCGCGATCCGGCGCGGCCCGCCGGGTTCGAGGATCTGGAGCGCCGGCCGCAACGCTTTGAAGTCCTGCCACCTGACGCGGGAGCTGTCAAGCGCATCATCGCCCGCTGCGCGGGCTGAGTTCGCGCCGTGTCCGGCGGATTCCGCGCGGCGACACAGCAGGCACTTTGATCCAGATTAAACCGCCCCTGCATTGTGTTGCCTAGACTGCCCCCCGGAAGACACATGTCGAGCATGGTCGAGAACGGGCAAGTCGGGTCCGGGGACGCGAGTCGGGCGCTGTGGCTGTCGACGATCGCGTTCACCGTCTGTTTCGCCGTCTGGACCATCTTCTCGATCATCGGCCTGCAGATCCGCAAGGACCTCGGCCTCAACAGCACGCAGTTCGGGCTGCTGGTCGGCACGCCGATCCTGACCGGCTCGCTGATCCGGCTGGTGCTCGGCATCTGGACCGACCAGTATGGCGGCCGGCGCGTCTATACGCTGGTGATGATTTCCGCGGCCGCAGCGACCTGGCTTCTCACCTATGCCTATGATTATACGACGTTTTTGATCGCAGCGCTGGGCGTCGGCATTGCCGGCGGCTCGTTCGCGGTCGGCATCGCCTACGTCTCGCGCTGGTATCCGACCGACAGGCAGGGCATCGCGCTCGGCATCTTCGGCGCCGGCAACGTCGGCGCGGCGGTCACCAAGTTCTTCGCGCCGTTCGTGATGGTCGCCTTCGGCTGGAAGGCGGTGGCCGAGATCTGGGCCGCGGCCATCTTCCTGATGGGCGTGATCTTCTGGTTCACCACGCGCGACGACCCGGTCGTCGCCGAGCGCCGCCGCGCCGGCGCGAAGCCCGAGCCGATGGCGGCGCTGCTCGAGCCGCTCAAGAACATCCAGGTCTGGCGCTTCTCGCTCTACTACTTCTTCGCCTTCGGCGGCTTTGTCGCGCTCGCGCTCTGGCTGCCGAGCTACCTGATCGGCGTCTACGGCCTGGACATCGAGACCGCCGGCGTCCTCGGCGCGCTGTACTCGATCCCGGCCTCGGTGTTCCGCGCCTACGGCGGCCACCTGTCGGACCGGTACGGCGCGCGCACGGTGATGTACTGGAACTTCGGCGTCGCCGCGGTGATCACCTTCCTGCTGTCGTATCCGCCCACCGAGTACGTGGTGCGCGGCATGAAAGGACCGATCAAGTTCACGATGGAGACCGGCCTCGTCACCTTCGTGGTGCTCGCCTTCATCCTCGGTTTCTTCATGAGCCTGGGCAAGGCGGCGGTCTACAAGCACATCCCGGTGTACTACCCGAAGCACGTCGGCTCCGTGGGCGGCGTGGTGGGCCTGGTGGGCGGCCTGGGCGGCTTCGTGCTGCCGATCGCCTTCGGCGCGCTCAACGACCTGACCGGCCTGTGGACCAGCTGCTTCATGCTGCTATTCCTCATCGCCGCCGTGTCGCTGGTGTGGATGCACTTCGCGATCCGCGCCATGGAGCGCGCCGCGGCCGGGCGCGACCTGCGCACCCTGCCCGAGCTGCCGGAGATGCAGGAGATCCACCAGCCCCAGCACGTGGGCGCGCTCGCCGCGCAGCGCCTGGAGGACTGGCGGCCCGAGGACAGGGAGTTCTGGGAGAGCACCGGCCGGAGGATCGCGCGGCGCAACCTGATGATCTCGATCCCGGCGCTGCTGCTGTCGTTCGCGGTGTGGATGGTGTGGTCGGTGGTCGTCGCCAAGCTGCCGGCGATCGGCTTCACCTACACCACCAACCAGCTGTTCCTGCTGGCCGCGGTGCCGGGCCTGTCGGGCGCGACGCTGCGCATCTTCTACTCGTTCATGGTGCCGGTCTTCGGCGGGCGCCTGTGGACCACGCTCACCACCTGGTCGCTGATCCTGCCGGCGATCGGCATCGGCATGGCGGTGCAGAAGCCCGGGACGCCCTACTGGGTGTTCCTGATGCTCGCGCTGCTGTGCGGCTTCGGCGGCGGCAATTTCGCCTCCTCGATGGCGAACATCTCGTTCTTCTTCCCGAAGGCGGAGAAGGGCCACGCGCTGGCGCTGAACGCGGGCCTCGGCAATCTCGGCGTGAGCGTGGCGCAGTTCGCGGTGCCGCTGGCGATCACCGCCGGTGTGTTCGGCTGGCTGGGCGGCGACCCGGTGATGGTGCGGGGCCCGGGCGGCGAAACGCCGCTGTGGCTGCAGAACGCCGGCTATCTCTGGGTGCCGTTCATCGTCGCCGCGGCGTTCGCGAACTGGTTCGGCATGCACGACATCGCCTCGGCGAAGGCCACCTTCGCCGAGCAGGCGGTGATCTTCCGGCGCTCGCACAACTGGATCATGTGCTGGCTCTATACCGGGACCTTCGGCTCGTTCATCGGCTACTCGGCGGCCTTCCCGCTGCTCTCGAAGACGCAGTTCCCCGAGGTGGATGCGCTCAAGTTCGCTTTCCTCGGGCCCCTGGTGGGCGCGCTGGCGCGCTCGCTCACGGGCTGGGTCTCCGACCGCTGGGGCGGCGGCCGCGTCACCTTCTGGGTGTTCGTGGCCATGGCGGGCGGCGTGCTCGGCGTGCTGCACTTCCTCAATGCGCGGAACTTCGAGGGCTTCTTCGCGATGTTCCTGTTCCTGTTCGTGGCCACTGGCGTGGGCAATGCCTCCACGTTCCAGATGATTCCGGCGATCATGGGCAAGGAAATGAGCCGCTTCCTGCCCGGCGCGAGCGCCGAAGAGCGCCGCCGCCAGGCCGAGCGCGAGTCGGCCGCGATCATCGGCTTCACCTCGGCGATCGCCGCCTACGGCGCGTTCTTCATCCCGCAGAGCTACGGCACCTCGATTGCATTGACGGGCGGCCCGCAGGCCGCGCTATGGTGGTTCTTCGCTTTCTACCTGAGCTGCATCGCCGTCACCTGGTGGGTCTACACCAGGCCGAAGGGCGTGCTGCATGACATTGAAATGGTGCGCGCATGAGTCATTTTCTGGATCGTCTGAAGTTCCTCGGATCGGCCGGCGAGAAATTCTCCGGCAGCCACGGCGTGACGCTGCGCGAGGACCGCAGCTGGGAGCAGGCCTACCGCCAGCGCTGGAGCCACGACAAGATCGTGCGCTCCACGCACGGCACCAACTGCACGGGCTCGTGCTCCTGGAAGATCTACGTGAAGGGCGGCATCGTCACCTGGGAGACGCAGCAGACCGACTACCCGCGCACCCGGCCCGACATGCCGAACCACGAGCCGCGCGGCTGCTCGCGCGGCGCTTCCTACTCCTGGTACCTGTACAGCGGCAACCGCCTGAAATACCCGATGGTGCGCAGCAGCCTGCTGCGCCTGTGGCGCGAGCTGCGCAAGCGCTACGAGCCGGTCGAGGCCTGGCGCTCGATCGTGCAGAACGAGGCGGCGCACAAGAAGCAGCGCGGCCTGGGCGGCTTCCTGCGCGCGAGCTGGGAGGAGGCCACCGAGCTGGTCGCCGCGGCCAACGTCTACACGGTGAAGAAGCACGGCCCGGACCGCGTGGTCGGCTTCTCGCCGATCCCGGCGATGTCGATGGTGTCCTACGCCGCGGGCAGCCGCTACCTGTCGCTCATCGGCGGCGTGTGCATGAGCTTCTACGACTGGTACTGCGACCTGCCGCCCTCCAGCCCGCAGACCTGGGGCGAGCAGACCGACGTGCCGGAATCGGCCGACTGGTACAACTCGACCTTCATCATGATGTGGGGCTCAAACGTGCCGCAGACGCGCACGCCGGATGCGCACTTCATGACCGAGGCGCGCTATCGCGGCGCGAAGATCGTCTCGGTGTTCCCGGACTACTCCGAGGGCGCCAAGTTCGGCGACCTGTGGCTGCACCCGAAGCAGGGCACCGACGCGGCGCTCGCCATGGCGATGGGCCACGTGATCCTCAAGGAGTTCCACGCCAGCGGCAAGAGCGAGTACTTTCGCGAATACTGCCGGCAGTACTCCGACATGCCGATGCTGGTGCGCCTGGTGAAGCAGGGCGACCGGCTGGTGGCGGATAGATTCCTGAGGGCTTCTGATCTTCCTGATGGTTTGCAGGAAAAGAACAATCCGGAATGGAAGACCATCTGCATTGACGAAGCCACAGGTCAACCGGCGGTACCGCTCGGCTCGATCGGCTTTCGCTGGGGCGAGAAGGGCCGCTGGAACCTCGCCAAGTCCGCGGTCAAGCCGCAGCTGTCGCTGCAGGGGGGCGAAACCGCGAAGGTCGCCTTGCCGTACTTCGGCGGCATCGCGCACGAGCATTTCAAGGCGAACCCGCAGCAGGAGATCCTCGTTCGCGAGCTCCCGGTGAAGAGACTGGGGGATCACCTGGTCGCCACGGTCCATGACCTGATGCTCGCCCAGTACGGCGTCGGCGTGGCGCAGTCCTACGACGAGGATGCGCCGTACACGCCCGCCTGGCAGGAGAGAATCACCGGTGTGCCGCGCGCCGAAGTGATCACGGTGGCGCGCCAGTTCGCCGAGAATGCCGACAAGACGCAGGGCAAGTCGATGGTGATCATCGGCGCGGCGATGAACCACTGGTATCACTGCGACATGAATTACCGCGCGATCATCAACCTGCTGGTGATGTGCGGCTGCGTGGGGCAGTCGGGCGGCGGCTGGGCGCACTACGTCGGGCAGGAGAAGCTGCGCCCGCAGACCGGCTGGACCGCGCTCGCCTTCGCCCTGGACTGGGCGCGCCCGCCGCGGCAGATGAACTCGACCAGCTTCTTCTACGCGCACACCGACCAGTGGCGCTACGAGAAGCTGGGCGTGCGCGAGATCCTCTCGCCGCTCGCGGACGCGCAGCGCTACAGCGGCAGCCTGATCGACTTCAACGTGCGCGCCGAGCGCATGGGCTGGCTGCCCTCGGCGCCGCAGCTGCAGGCCAATCCGCTCGGCATCGCCAAGGAAGCGGCCAAGCTCGGCCTGGAGCCGAAGGACTACGTCGCGCGCGAGCTGAAGAGCGGCAAGCTGCGCATGAGCTGCGAGAACCCCGATCACCCGGACAACTTTCCGAGGAACCTCTTCGTCTGGCGCTCGAACTTGCTCGGCTCCTCGGGCAAGGGGCACGAGTACTTCCTCAAGCACCTGCTTGGTACGACCAACGGGGTGCAGGGATCGGAAACGGAATCGCTGGATCAGGAAATCGAAAGAAAGGGCAAAGGCCCGGAAGGCAAGCTCGACCTGCTGGTGACGCTCGATTTCCGCATGAGCACGACCTGCCTGTACTCGGACGTGGTGCTGCCCACCGCCACCTGGTACGAGAAGAACGACCTCAACACCTCCGACATGCACCCGTTCATCCATCCGCTGTCGCAGGCGGTGGACCCGGTCTGGCAGTCGAAGAGCGACTGGGAGATCTACAAGGGCATCGCGAAGAAGTTCTCCGAAATCGCCAGGAACCACCTCGGCGTCGAGAAGGACGTGGTGCTCACCCCGCTCATGCACGACACCCCCGGCGAACTCGGCCAGCCTTTCGAGCCGAAGGACTGGAAGAAGGGCGAGTGCGAGCCGGTGCCCGGCAAGACCATGCCCGCGGTGACCGTGGTCGAGCGCGATTACCCGAACGTCTACCAGCGCTTCACCTCGCTCGGGCCCTTGATGGCGAAGGTGGGCAATGGCGGCAAGGGAATTTCCTGGAACACGGAACACGAGGTTTCCTTCCTGAAAAAACTGAACCAGGAAAATCCCGACGGGCTTGCCAGGATCGAAACCGACATCGATGCCTGCGAGGTGATCCTGTCGCTCGCGCCGGAAACCAACGGCGAGGTGGCGGTGAAGGCCTGGCAGGCGCTCTCGGAGGTGACCGGCCTCGACCATACGCATCTCGCCAGGCCGCGCGAGGACGACAAGATCCGCTTCCGCGACGTGCAGGCGCAGCCGCGCAAGATCATCAGCTCGCCGACCTGGTCGGGCCTGGAGTCCGAGCACGTCTCCTACAACGCCGGCTACACCAACGTGCACGAGACGATCCCCTGGCGCACGCTGACCGGGCGCCAGCAGCTCTACCAGGACCATCCCTGGATGCTCGCCTTCGGCGAGGGCCTGGTGTCGTACCGCCCGCCGGTGGACACCAAGACGGTGGCGCCGATCCTCGGCAAGCGCTCGAACGGCAACCCGGAGCTGGCGCTCAACTTCATCACGCCGCACCAGAAATGGGGCATCCACTCCACCTACACCGACAACCTGCTGATGCTGACGCTGTCGCGCGGCGGGCCGATCGTGTGGATCTCGGAGAAGGACGCGGGCAGGGCCGGCATCGCCGACAACGACTGGATCGAGGCCTACAACCTGAACGGCGCGCTCACCGCGCGCGCGGTGGTCAGCCAGCGCGTGCCCGAGGGCATGGTGCTCATGTACCACGCGCAGGAGAAGATCGTGAACACGCCGGGCTCGGAGATCACGCAGACGCGCGGCGGCATCCACAACTCGGTGACGCGCACCTGCCCGAAACCCACCCACATGATCGGCGGCTACGCGCAGCTCGCCTACGGCTTCAACTACTACGGCACGGTCGGCACCAACCGGGACGAGTTCGTGATCGTGAGAAAAATGGCGAAGGTCGACTGGATGGACGGGGAGGCGGCATGAAGATTCGCGCGCAGATCGGCATGGTGCTGAACCTGGACAAGTGCATCGGCTGCCACACCTGCTCGGTCACCTGCAAGAACGTCTGGACCAGCCGTCCGGGCATGGAGTACGCCTGGTTCAACAACGTCGAGACCAAGCCGGGCATCGGCTACCCGAAGGAATGGGAGAACCAGGATCGCTGGAACGGCGGCTGGGAGCGCACCCCGGGCGGCAGGATCCGGCCGCGGCAGGGCGGCAAGCTCGCGCTGCTGGCGAAGATCTTCGCCAATCCCAACCTGCCCGAGATCGACGACTACTACGAGCCCTTCACCTTCGACTACGAGCACCTGCACACGGCGCCCGAGTCGAAGGCCGCGCCGGTGGCGCGGCCGCGCTCGCTCATCACCGGCGAGCGCATGCAGAAGATCGAATGGGGCCCGAACTGGGAGGAAATCCTCGGCGGGGAATTCTCGCGGCGTTCGCGCGACCGCAACTTCGACGAGATCCAGAAGGACATCTACGGGCAGTTCGAGAACACCTTCATGATGTACCTGCCGCGCCTGTGCGAGCACTGCCTGAACCCGACCTGCGTGGCGAGCTGCCCCTCGGGCTCGATCTACAAGCGCGAGGAGGACGGCATCGTGCTCGTCGACCAGGACAAGTGCCGCGGCTGGCGCATGTGCGTGTCGGGTTGCCCGTACAAGAAGATCTACTACAACTGGTCGACCGGCAAGGCCGAGAAGTGCATCTTCTGCTACCCGCGGATCGAGGTCGGCCAGCCGACGGTGTGCTCGGAGACCTGCGTGGGCCGCATCCGCTACCTCGGCGTGCTGCTCTACGACGCCGACGGCATCGAGGCGGCGGCGAGCGTGGCCGATCCGCGGAACCTGTACGAGGCGCAGCTCAAGCTGTTCCTCGATCCGAACGACCCGTCGGTGATCGAGCAGGCGCGCCGCGACGGCGTGCCCGAGGCCTGGCTGGAAGCGGCGAAGCGCTCGCCCGTCTACCGCATGGCGATGGACTGGAAGGTGGCCCTGCCGCTGCACCCGGAGTACCGCACCCTGCCGATGGTCTGGTACGTGCCGCCGCTCTCGCCGATCAGCGCCGCCGCCAACAGCGGCCAGATCGGCAGCTTCGGCGAGATCCCGGACGTGTCGCAGCTGCGCATTCCGCTCCGCTATCTCGCCAACCTGCTCACCGCGGGCGACGAGGCGCCGGTGAAGCGCGCGCTGGAGCGCATGCTCGCGATGCGCGCCTTCATGCGTTCGCTGACGGTCGACAAGCAGGTAAACGCCGCTGTGCTCAAGCAGGTCGGGCTCGCGCGCGCGCAGGTCGAGGACATGTACCGCATCATGGCGATCGCCAACTACGAGGACCGCTTCGTGATTCCGACCACGCACCGCGAGTACGCGGAGAACGCCTACGACCTGCGCGGCTCCTGCGGCTTCTCCTTCGGCAACGGCTGCTCGGACGGGGTCAGCGAGCCGAGCCTGTTCGGCGGCGCGAAGCCGCGCACCATCACGATCAAGCAGGTGGCCTAGATGACGAACGCCCGCGCTCTCGCCGCGCTGCTCGCGTATCCGCAGGCCGAATTGATCGAGAGCCTGCCCTTGCTCAGGGATATCTTTTCCGGCGACAGGGGCATGGAAAAGCTGCTGGTCGAGATGCAAGGCGAGGAACTGCACGTCCTGCAGGAGCGCTACGTGGAGTTGTTCGACCGCTCGCGCGCGCTGTCGCTGCATCTGTTCGAGCACGTGCACGGCGAGTCGCGCGATCGCGGCCAGGCGATGGTGGACCTGGCCGCGACCTACGCGAGCCGCGGCTTCGAGGTGGCGGGCGGCGAGCTGCCCGACTACCTGCCGGCGTTCCTCGAGTTCGCCTCGGTTCTCGATCCCGCGGAGGGGAGGAATCTGCTCAAGGAGACCGCCGGGATTCTGCGCGCGCTGGGCGACCGGCTGGCCGAGCGCGGCAGCCGCTACTCGGCCGTGTTCGCCGCCCTGCTCGCGGCGGCGGGCGAGGCGGGCCTCACGAAAAAGCTCGCGCCGCGGCGCACGCCCGGCGAGGAGAACGCGCCCGCGGCGATCGACAAGGTCTGGATGGAAGAGCCGGTCACGTTCATGGACGGACCGCAACCGGTGAAGTTCTACGCCAGGGGAGAACGCGCATGAGCGAGTTCCTGCACCAGTTTTTTTTCGGCATCTACCCGTACGTCTGCTTCGCGGTGTTCCTGGTCGGCTCGCTGATCCGCTTCGACCGCGAGCAGTACACCTGGAAGAGCGATTCCAGCCAGATGCTGCGCACCGGCCAGCTGCGCTGGGGCTCGAATCTCTTCCATATCGGCATTCTCGGCATCTTCTTCGGCCATTTGTTCGGACTGCTGGTGCCGGTGGAATTCTGGCACGCGGTCGGCCTGGAGCCGGCGGCCAAGCAGATGGCGGCGATCGTGGGCGGCGGCGCCGCGGGCCTGCTGTGCCTCGCAGGCATGGTGCTGCTGCTGCACCGGCGCCTGGGCGAGCCGCGTATCCGGGTCACCACCCGGCCGATGGACCTCGCCGTGCTCTACCTGCTGCTCGCGCAGCTGCTGCTCGGGCTGTACAGCATCACGGAGTCCTGGCAGCATCGCGACGGCGGCACGATGCTCAAGCTCGTGTACTGGGCGCAGTACATCGCCACTTTCCGCGGTGGAGCCGCGGGGATGATCGTCGATGTCGCGCCGGTATTCAAGGCGCACCTGATCCTCGGTCTCACGGTGTTCCTGGTGTTCCCGTTCTCGCGCCTGGTGCACGTCTGGAGCGGCTTCGCCGCGGTGACCTATCTCACGCGCGCCTACCAGATCGTGCGCAGCCGCTGATGGCGGCGAACGAGCACGCCAGGCCGGGGCTGGAGGAGGTGAGGCGGGTGCTGCTCGCGCGCGCCTCCCGGCTGGGGATGCAGGGCGGCGAAGACGAGGTCATCGAGCGGCTCCTCGAGGACGAGCTCCCGGACGAGGAGCCGGGCGAAGACGCCTGCCGGCGCTACTACGAGCAGAACGCGCGCCGCTTCACCGCCGGCGGCCTGGTCGAGGCGAGCCACATCCTCTTCGCGCTGACCCCGCGCGTGCCGCCCGAGCGGCTGCGCGCCAAGGCGGCCGAAGTGCACGCGCTCGCCACGCGCGAGCCCGCGTCGTTCGCCCGGCTCGCGGGCGAATACTCGAACTGCCCCTCAGCCGCGCAGGGCGGCTCGCTCGGCCAGCTCGGCCGCGGCGACGCGGTGCCCGAATTCGAGAAGGCGGTGCTGGAGGGCGAGGCGCTCGGCGTGCTGCCGGAGCTGGTGGCGACGCGCTTCGGCTTTCACGTGGTGCTGGTCGCGCGCCGCATCCCCGGGCGCGTGCTGCCGTACGAGGAGGCGAAGCCGCAGATCGCGGCATTCCTGCGCGAGCGCGGCGCCGAGCGCGCGCTCGGCGAATACGTGCGTAGTCTGGGCGCGGCCGGCGCCTGAGCGCCGCTTGACGCAGGTCAACACCGTCGCACGAGCGGCGGGCTCTACTGCGGGCATGAATCCCATCGCCGCCTGGCACGAAGAGCACGTCTACTTCAACCAGCTGCTCTCGCTGCTGCGCAGACAGGTGGACGTCTTTCACCGCGGCGAGCAGCCGAACTACGAGCTGATGCAGGACATCATCGCCTACCTGCGCGAGTACTCGGACCGCTTCCATCATCCACGCGAGGACGTCGCCTTCGCGCGGCTCGCCGAGCACTGCCCGGACCTGGACCTGGTGCTCGCGCGCCTGATGCAGGAGCACCGCGTCATCGCGCACGCGGGCGAGAAGCTGCTCGAGCAGTTGCGCGCGATCGAGGGCGGCGCGGTGGTGCCGCGCGCCGAGCTGGAGGCCGCCGCGGCGACCTACCTCGTCTACTACAGCAACCACATCGTCACCGAAGAGGAGGACGTCGTCACGCGCGCGGCGAAGGCGCTGACCGAGGACGACTGGGAGGCGGTGCGCGTCGCGGTGCCCGCCGGCCGCGATCCGCTGTTTGGCGGCGACCCGCAGGAACGCTACCGGGAGCTGCGCCGGCAAATCGCGCTGGAAGCCTGACCCGCGGCGGCCGGCGGGCGGCTATCGGGCTGTCGCGGCCAGGCGGCTGCGGTCGAGGATGGTGATCTCGCGCCGCTCGACGTGGATCGTGCCCTGCGCGCTCAGCTCGCGCAGCAGGCGCGACATCGTCTCTTTGGTGATGCCCAGACGCTCGGCGACCGCGCTCTTGCTCACCGGCAGGCGCGCGACCCAGGTCTGCGGCGATCCATTCGGCTCGGCGAGCGAGGCGAGGTAGGCAGCCAGCCGCTGCACGGCGTTCTGGCGCACGCTCGCTTCCATCTCCCCGAGCAGCTCGAGGTAGTTCTCCGACACCTCGCGCAGCAGGCCACGCGCGAAGGCGGGTTCGGCTCCGAGCAGCCGCAGCAGCGCTGCCGCCGGCACCGTCATCACCAGGCAGTCGGACAGCGCAATGACATCCAGCGGGCAGTGCCGGCCATGCAGCGCGGCGGCGAGGCCAAAGCATTCCCGGGCGCCGAGGAACCGTACCGTGCGCCGGCCGCCGTCGAACCGCCGCAGCGCCAGCATCGCCGAGCCGTAGGCAAGGGCGAGCAGTCCGGGCATCGGCTCGCCTTGCCGGCAGATCGTGCTGCCGCGGCGCATGGGCTGCTTCGTCGATACCGAGGCGAGCTTTGCCAGACTCGCTCCCGGGAGGGTTGC
This sequence comes from Burkholderiales bacterium, assembly GCA_020845995.1. Lineage (GTDB taxonomy): Bacteria > Pseudomonadota > Gammaproteobacteria > Burkholderiales > SG8-39 > RBG-16-66-20. Next base: position 12,530 of record JADLES010000125.1, read on the forward strand.
AAACAGGGCCAAGCTGCCCAACACGCGCTCCACCGTCCGGTCGTTGCGGGTGCTGGCGCTTGCGGCGAAATTCATCGGACCGTTTGCAGCGGATGGTGCGTTGCATCAATCCTCCTTCGATGGTGAATTGGGACATTGACTGAAATCAAGGTTTGCGCCCGGTTGTGGCGCAATGGCCACAAATATTCGAGGGGTTTGATTTGCGTCAATTTCGAATCCACGATCCGTCCCGGATCCGCATGGCAATCGGACAAGATCGACCTGCGGCATCAACAAAAGCAAGATTGCCGCCGCCGGATCGCAAGCTGAAGGGAGAGAAACAGGATCCATGATTTCCCAGTCACGACTTGCCCGCAGCGCGAAGCTCGCGCTTGCCGCGGCCTCGATATTCCTCTTCCTCGGCGCGGGCCTGTTCACCGCGGGCAAGGCACGGGCGCAGGCGCCCGGACCCGAGGTCTGCGCGGGCTGCCACGAGTCCCAGGTCAAGACATTCCTCGGCACCAAGCACGGCAACAAGGTCGATGCGCGCACACCGATCAGCCAGGGTGGGTGCGGAAGCTGCCACAAGGGGGATTTCGCCGCGCACGTCAAGGCGCAGGGCGGCAAGGGCGTGGGCGGCATGATCAGCCTCGCCGCGAAGAGCATTCCGCAGGCGGACAAAGACAAGCTCTGCACCGGCTGCCACCAGAAGGATCCGGCGCGCATGAACTGGCTGTCGAGCATGCACGCCAACCAGGACACCGGCTGTACCTCCTGCCACAAGATCCATTCGTCACATGACCAGGTCCGCGACAAGCTGACCCAGCCCGGTGTCTGCTTCACCTGCCACAAGGAGCAGCGCGTGCAGATCAACAAACCCTCGCGCCATCCGACGCTGGAGGGCAAGGTGGCCTGCTCGGATTGCCACAACGTGCACGGCAGTAACCCCAAGCAGATGGTGAAGAACTCGGTCAACGAGGTCTGCTACACCTGCCACATGGAGAAGCGCGGTCCCTTCGTGCACAACCACCAGCCGGTGACGGAAGACTGCGGCATCTGCCACAACCCGCACGGCTCGACCATCGCCGGACTGCTCAAGTCCCGCCCCCCCTACCTCTGCCAGGATTGTCACGCGACTCTGACGACCGGCGCTCACTCGATGCAGCCTGCGGGTGTGCCGAGAGTGAGGGCGACGACCACTTCGCTGCTGGGCACGGCGGCGAGGGGCTGCCTCAACTGCCACACCAATATCCACGGCAGCAACAGCACCCAGAACAGTGCGACTTCCGGGCGGTTTCGCCGTTAAACAGGACTGGGGAAGATCGTCATGCGCAAGAAGATGAACCAGACGCTCGGGCGTACGGCGCTGGCTGCCGCTCTTGTCTCGGTGTACGGCCCGGCGCTCGCGGAGGACGCGCGGGGCTCGGTTTCGGTGGGCGGGGGCGGCTGGACGAACGACCGGCACCAGGCCGGGCAGTACGACGGCATGCGCGACAAGGGCTTCTACCCGACCCTCGATGCGGACGTAGAGAAGCGGGACGATTCCGGAATCACCTGGGGCCTCAAGGTGCGCAACCTCGGCCTGCAGACCCGTGAGATCACGGGCGAGGTGGAGCGTCAGGGCGACATCGGCGGATCGTTCGAATACAACCGCATCGTCAAGGACAATCCGTTCACCATTGACACGGGCCTGATAAGAAACGGCACGAGAGAGCTTGTTCCTGCGACCAGCATCGTGCCGGGAACCGGCAGGGACCTGGAACTCAGCACCGTACGCGATCGATATACGGCGAAGTTCTACAAGGCGTTCGGAGAGCGATTCACATTTCACGCTTCCTACCGTGTGGAGAACAAGGAGGGCAACCAGCAGTGGGGCCGTGGCGGAGCGCCGGAATTTGCCATCCAGCCGATCAACTACACGACGCGCATCTGGGAAGCCGTCCTGAACTATGCGGATACCAGGCTGCAGTTCTCGGGCGGCTACATCGGCACGTCTTTCGACAATTCCAACGGCCTGGCGGCGACCAGCCTTTCAACCGGCGCCAGCCCTTTCTTGCTCACGCTTCCGCTGGACAATCGCTCGCACGAGGCGTTCGTCAGCGGCGGCTATAACTTCACGCCCACCACGCGCGGCACATTCAAGGCCTCCTACCAGCGCGCGACGCAGAACGAGTTCCTGCCGACGGCGCGGCCCGGGCTGGGCCTGGCGAGTCCGCTGGCGCCCACGCATCTGGACGGCCGGATCGATACGACGCTGGTTGAAGCGGGCCTCAATTCCCGGCCGATCACCGACCTGACCGTGAACGCCAACGTGCGTTACCGGAAGCTGGAGGACAAGACGCCGATCAACGGCTATGTGTTCACCGGGACCACGCCCACAGTGTTCAATACGCCGTGGTCTTACAAGACCTGGACGGGGAAGGTGGACGCGACCTACCGCCTGAAGGACGGCTACAGCCTGCTCGGCGGCGCCGAATACAGCGACCAGAACCGTTGGGTCCCGAAGAAGGGCACGCTGTGGGTTCCCTTCCGGTCGGACCTGGACGAGCTCACGCTTCGCGCCGGGGTGCGCAAGGCGATGTCGGAAACGGTGAACGGGTCGCTTACCTACCTGCACGCCAATCGCGACGGCGGAAATTACGACGTCCCGGGAACCGCGGGCGATGCGGTCAAGGACGTGATCAATCCGCTGAATATCGCGGATCGAAAGCGCAACAAACTTCGCGGACTGGTGGATTGGTCGCCGGTCGACAACCTGACCCTGCAGTTCATCGCCGAAGGCTCCAAGGACAAGTACTCCGGCCTTCCCTACGGATTGGAAAAGGGGAGCGGGCACGTGTTCACGGTCGATGCCAGCTATCAGTTGAAAGAGGACTGGTCTTTCCATGCCTGGGTGTCGTTCGACCAGACAAAGGCGGAGGAGGAAACTCAGGGTAACGCGGTCTCGACCAAAGACAATACGCTGAAGGAAAAGGGAACTTCGTACGGCGTGGGTCTGCGCGGGGCGGTCAACAAGCTCAAGCTGGGGGCGGATCTGGAGCGCTTCCGCAGCGTCAACAAGTACGATCAGAACCTGAACGGAATCGCGCTTAGTACCAGCCTCGTCCCCGTCCCGGACATCACCAACAAGATGCTCAGGGTGAAGGCCTTTGCGAGCTACCCGATCCTGAAGAACTCGGAACTCCGCGCCAATTTCATCTACGAGCGCTGGCAGACCGACGACTGGACCTGGATGATGTTCCCGGTTGGCGGCCCGAGCCAGGCGTTCGTGTACGGGACGACGACGGACGGGACCACGGTGTTCGCGGACCAGAAGCAGAATTCGGTCTTCGGCGGCCTGCGCTACATCTACCGGTTCGAGTGACCTCCTCGGCGCTGTCAACCGGGTCTTCGCCTGGTGCGTTAAACTGCGCGGGTTTCTCAACATTTTCCTGACGAGGCGGGGGTCGCGATGAAGAAAGTGCTGATGACGGTAGCGGTTGCTGTTTCGGCTGGACTGGCTGGCGGCGTGGTGCTGGCGCAGGACCCCGCGCTGAAGAAGTGCATGGGTTGTCACGACATGGACAAGAAGAAGGTCGGGCCGTCGTTCAAGGACGTCGCGGCGAAGAACAAGGGCAACAAGGATGCGGCAACGGCGATCGTCGCGAAGATGAAGGATGGCAAGGGGCACCCGAAAGTCGCCGGTACGGACGACGAGCTGAAGGCGGCAGTTGCGGCAGCGTTGAAGTAATCCTGCCTGCCTGAAGGAAAAGCCGGCGCGCGCCGGCTTTTTTTGTTGGCGGTCGCTGCATTTTGATCCGGGTCAACGACCCGCGCCGTGGATCGTTATACTCGCGGTTGGACCGATCTGAGTGGAGGATGGCTCCGATGACCGACACGCCGCGCTGGTTGCTTGCACCGATGCTGGTGGCGGGCTCCCTATTGCTGGGCCCGCAGGCCGTGCGCGCCCAGGCGCCGGAACGTAACGGCAAGGCCGTGGTGGACGAGCAGTGCGCCAAGTGCCACGCCAAGGGCGAAGGCGGAGCGCCGAAAATCGGCGATCGTGCCGCCTGGGCGCCGCGCATGAAGCGGGGCATGGACGCGCTCGCGCTCTCGGCGATCCGCGGCCACGGCGGCATGCCGGCGCGCGGCTCGCGCGCCGACCTGACCGACGGCGAGATCAAGGCCGCGATCAACTACATGTTCAACCCGGCCTCCGCAGCGGCGGCGAAGGCGGCGCCGGCGAAGAGCGCGGCGGGCGAGCGGGCGCACAGGCTCGTCGGCGGGGTCGACATCTACCTCGGACTGATGCGGGCGCCCGAGCGCAAGGGCAAGGGCTACTACCACGTGAGCATCGTGCTGCGCGACCACGCCTCGAAAGCGGAGATCAAGGATGCGCAGGTCGAGGGGCGTGTTGCCACCCCGATGACCGGTGAAACCAAGAAACTCGAGCCGGAGACGGTCAACAATGCCTTCAGCTACGGCAACTACTTCCAGTTGCCCGGCAAGGATCCGTATACGCTGACGCTGCAGATCCGGCGCCCGGGGGCGCCGGCGCCGGTCGAGGCGAAGTTCGATCTCAAGCGCTAGCGCACCGTCGCGAGCCCCATCCAGCCGCTCAGCACCGCCACCAGCAGCGCCAGGCCGATCGCGATCAGCGCGAAGCCCAGCGCCTTCGAAGCGAGCGTCATGGGGCGCGAGGGCGCGTCCACCAGGTGGCGCTGCAGTTCCCCGCTTTGCACCAGTCGCTCGTACTCGAGCGCGTGCTCGCGCCGGAACTCCTCCAGCGGGACCGCGCCCGTGAACATCACGATGTCGAGCGGGAACTTGTCCGGACGAAAGTGGTTGTTGAAGAAGTGCACCGTGAACAGGAACACCGCGGCGAGAATCGCCTCGTGGCCGTGGATGATGGTGGCCACGTTGAAGGTCCAGCCCGGCAGCACGGAGGCCGTGGCCGCGGGGAAGGCCAGCATCGCGCCGCTGCCGCCGATGATGGCCATGCCCCAGAATACCGCCCAGTAGTCGAATTTCTCCCAGTAGGTCCAGCGGTCGAACATCGGCCGCGGCCGCATGCCGAAGAACCACTGGAACATCGCCACGATGTCCTTGAGGTCCCGCCAGTTCGGCATCATGGAGGTGGGGCCAAAGATGCGGAACGAGCCGAGGTTGCCGCCAATGCGTGCCACGAGATACAGGACATGGAGGAAGAAGATGCCCAGCATGATGGCCGCCGCGGCGCGGTGCGCGAGCGCCGCCGCTTTCGGGCTGCCGAAGGCGTCGATCACGGCCCGTGCGCCCGCGGTGTCCGCGAAATGTACCGCCATGCCGGTCAGGACCAGGGTCATCACGCTCAGCGCGAACACCAGGTGCGCTAGCCGCCAGATCGGCCCGAAGCGCTGAAACTGCTTGCCCTGCAGGTTCGGCAGTTCGTCGGTGGCGACGTGCGGCCGGCTCTTGCGCGCCTGGCGGTCGCGAAACTCGCGGTAAAACCAGAGCGCGGTGTGCGTCCAGAAAAAGAGGAAGACCCCGGCGAGCAGCGCGGCCATCGACTTGGCCGCCAGCCAGACCTGGGGATAGCGCTCGAAGTCGTGCGCGTTCGCGTGCGGCTGGAAGGAAACGAAGCCGGTGGTCGCGCCCGCGTGGCATTTCTGGCAGGTCGCGAGGCGCCGGTCCGGGTGCACCGTCGACTTCGGGTCGGCGACGCGCAGGATCGAGTGGCTGCCGTGGCAGTCGAAGCACTTCGCGGTGTAGGTGAAGCCGAGCGCGGTCACCTTGCCGTGGTAGGTGTCCGTGTAGCTTTCGAAGTTCTGCCGGTGGCAACTGCCGCATTGCTCGATGATCGCCAGCTTGCCCTCGTCTGACTTGGGCGATACGACCGCGTGCGTGCTGTGGCAGCGCGCGCAGGTCGCGGCCTTCGGGTTGCCCTTCTCGATTTCCTTGGCGTGCACCGAGGCGGCGTACTGCTCCTTCTGCTCCGCATGGCAGCTGCCGCAATCCACTTTCGCGCGATTCTTGAGCTCATGCGGCACCGCGGTCACGTCGGCATGGCACATCGCGCACCCGAGCTTTCCATGCACGCTCCTGGCGAAAGGGCCCGGCGGAACGTGCAGGGGCCGGTCCTTGCCGTCGGCGCCGGCGGCCGAGAAGCCCGCGGTCCCGTGGCAGCCAAGGCAGTCCTGGTCGGTCATCTCCGCGTTGACCTGCGCCGCGGGAAGCAGCGCCGCCGCCAGCCCCATCGCCGCAGGAATCAGCCCCGCCACGAGCACGCGCAACCGCACCAGCCAGATCTCCTTCCTGAAGGGGGACCGCCCGCCATCATAGTGGCAAAACCCGCGACGAGGGCGGCCGTCGCCCGGATCCTTGACTCGAGTCAAATCTGCGCGGCAACATGCACTCCCGCCGCCGCCCATGCAGAATCCGAAGACCATCGCAGTCCTCACCGGCGGCGGCGACGCTCCTGGAATGAACGCCGCCGTGCGCGCGGTGGTGCGCAGCGCGCACGCGCTCGGCATGCGCGCGGTGGGCGTGAAGCGCGCCTACGAGGGCCTCGCGCGCGGGCTCATGCAGGACATCGGCGCGCGCGACGTGGGCGGCATCCTGCAGCGCGGGGGCACCGTGCTGCAGACCGCGCGCTTTGCGGAGTTCGCCAGGCCCGAGGTGCAGCGCGAGGCGCTGCGCCAGCTGAACGCGCGCGGCGTGGAGGCGCTGGTGGCGATCGGCGGCGATGGCACCATGCGCGGCGCGGCGGCGCTGGAGGCGCTCGGCTTTCCCGCGGTCGGCATTCCCGCCTCGATCGACAACGACGTGTACGGCACCGACATGGCGATCGGCGTCGACACCGCGCTCAACACGATCCTGGATGCCATCGACAAGCTGCGCGACACGGCCGCCTCGCACCAGCGCGCCTTCATCATCGAGACGATGGGCCGCAAATGCGGGCACCTCGCGCTCATGTCGGGAATCATCAGCGGGGCGGAAATGACGCTGATCCCGGAACAGGAGGCGAGCGCCGAGGAGGTGGCGGCCGCCGTGCGCGGCGCCTACGAGCGCGGCAAGACCCACGCCATCATCGTCGTCGCGGAGGGCGCGAAGCTGCACGCCAGCGCGCTCAAGCAGCAGCTCGACCGCATGAACACCGGTTTCGGTTCGCGCGTCACCATCCTCGGCCACGTGCAGCGCGGCGGCAGCCCGAGCGCCTGGGACCGCCTGCTCGCGGCGCGCCTCGGCATCGCCGCGGTCGAGCGGCTGGCGAAGGGCGAGCGCGGCGTGATGGTCGGCCTGCGGGCGACCACGGTGACCGGCACGTCTCTGCAAGAGGTCGGCAGCCGCAGGCGCGACGCCGACCTCGAGTACTACCGCATGGCGCGCATGCTGGCGAAGTAGGACCTACGGCGGCACCGGCTCGACCCGGAACGGCGTGGCGCCGGGCTCGATGCGCGCGCGCACCCAGCGGATCTGCGGCCAGCCGAAGACCTCCACGCGCCGCAGCCCCGGCAGCGGCTCGTCGTGGCGGAAGTAATGCGTGTCGCCATGGACCAGCAGCACGCGGCCCGGCCGCGCCGCGCCCAGGCGGCGCAGGCGCTCGCGAATGGCGTCGTAGCCGTCGGCGCCCCCCAGGCGCGGCGCGACGAAGGGATTGGCGTGCATGAGGATCACCAGCCCGTCGCGCGTGCGCGACAGCGCCGCGGCCTCATCCAGCCAGGCGAGCACCGCGCGCATGCGCTCGCCATGCTCGAGCGGATCGGCGGCGAGGTTGTTGTTGCCGCCCGGGACGTTCAGGCCCGCAAAGACGACATTGTCGTAGACCCAGCGGACATTCTCGCAGTACGGCCCCGGCTGCCTTTCCAGGGCCAGGGCCGGCACCGGAACGCAGAACAGCTGCCGCCACGTCGCCAGCCTCTCCAGCGGGTCGTAGCCCGTGCGGCGGCAGTCGGTCCACTCGTTGTCGCCGGGCAGGAGGACGAAGGGGGCGCGGATGCCGCCGAACTGCGCCTTGCGCGCGCGCAGCCAGTCGTCGCCGCAGGGGCCCGTGCCCGAGGTGATGTCGCCCACGTGCGCGACGAACGCGAGCGGCTGCGCGTTCATCTCGCCGATCATGTCTTCGAGCGCGCCGACCCCGGACTGCGAATAGGGCACGTCGCCCATCAGGGCGAAGGCGAGCGCGGCGAGGAGCTTAGATTCCGTAGGCCTTGCGCAGCAGCGTGAGCGGATGGGCTTTCGCCGGCGGTTCCTTCTCTTTCCTGATTCCCTGGACGATATGTCGCGCGGCGATCGGACAGTCGGAACTGATCCAGTCCGGCTGGGCGTCGGCCAGCTGGCGGAACACCGGCCTGCCGATCTTCATCGACAGCTCGAAGAACTCCTTCTTCACGCCCCAGGTGCCGTCGTGGCCCGCGCAGCGCTCCACGGTGGTGACTTGCGTTTCCGGGATCATCTCCAGCAGCTCGCGCGTCTTCTGGCCGACGTTCTGCACGCGCGAGTGGCAGGGGATGTGGTACGAGACCTTGCCCAGCCCGCCCTTGAAGTCCTTCTTCAGCAGGCCGTCCTTCGCGCGCTGCACGAAATACTCGAACGGGTCGAACATCGCCGCCTTGACCGCCTGCACCTCGGCGTCCTCCGGGAACATCAGCGGCAGCTCCTGCTTGAACATCAGCGTGCAGGACGGGACCGGCGTGAGGATCGCGTAGCCCTCGCGCGCCAGCTTCGCCATGCCCGGGATATTTTTTTCTTTTAAGGAAGAAACTGAATTCAAATCACCCAGTTCCAGCTTCGGCATGCCGCAGCAGGCTTCCTGCGCCACCAGCACATAGGGGATATCGTTGTGCCCCAGCAGCGCGAGCAGGTCGTGGCCGATACCGGGCTCGTTGTAGTTGACGTAGCAGGTCGAGAACACCGCCACCTTGCCGGGGGTGTTCTTTCCGTCTTTTACCGGTAGAGGTTTGCTTTCCTGAAAGGACGAGCGAAATTTTCTCGTCGCATACTCAGGGAGCTCGCGGTCCCTGTGGACTCCGAGAACGCCCTCAATGGCTTGACGGGCAAGAGCATTCCTGTTCAAGGCATTCACGGTTTGCACCACCACGGGAATGGTGTTCAGCTTGCCCATCGCGTCGGTGGCGGAGAGCAGACGGTCGCGCAGCGAAGCGCCGCCCTTCCTGAACTTGATGGCTTTCGCGCGCAGCATCAGGTGCGGGAAATCCACGTTCCAAGGGTGCGGCGGCACGTAGGGGCACTTGGTCATGTAGCAGGTGTCGCACAGGTAGCACTGGTCGACGACCTTCCAGTAATCCTTCTTGTCGACGCCGTCCACCTCCATGGTGCTGGAGGCGTCCACCAGGTCGAACAGCGTGGGGAACGCGGTGCACAGGTTCACGCAGCGGCGGCAGCCGTGGCAGATGTCGAAGACGCGCTCGAGTTCCTTGAACGCCGAGGCGTCATCGTAGAAATCCGGGTTCCGCCAGTCGAGCGGGTGCCGGGTGGGTGCTTCTAGGCTGCCTTCGCGCATGGATGCTTCTCCCGCGCGGGATCCTACGTCTTCGCGGCGGGCGGTTCCAATCGTTTGGAGCGATGACCGTCATGGCGCGCGGCTATGGTGCGCGCGTGGTCCTCGAGCCGCCGCTGGGCGGCATGGAACGCCTCGTGCAGGGCGACGTACAGATCCTCGTGGTGATCGTGGTTGATGACGATCTCGTTGCCCGGCACCTTGATGTCCAGGCGCACGACGAACTCCTTTCCCTGGTGCTTGTGGCGCGAGGGCAGCTCGATCACCACCCGGCAACTCACGATCTGCGGGTGGAAGCGCTCGAGCTTGTCCGCCTTCTTGCGGATTTCCGCCTCGACGGCGGGGGAGCGGGCAAGGTTGCGCAGGGTGATCTGCAGCGGGATCTGCATGTTCGGTGGTCCTCGAAGAGTCAGTGTTCCTCGGTCCGGGGGATCGACTCCTCGGCGGGCTCGCCGGTGTCGGGGTCGATCCAGGTCGAGATGCCAATCTCGTCCTCGGCCTCTTCGAGCGTCTCGCCGGGCCCGTATTCGTCCTCGCCGGTCGCCTGCATGTCGGCGACCGCCTCGGCGAGCGTCGGATAGGGGCCGTACTCCTTGTGGCCGCGCTCGGCCCGCCAGTAGAAACCGTCGGGACGCTCGACGATCCGGCCGCGATCGTCCTCGGGAATGCCGGCAGGGGGCGCTGCGCGACGCATGGCGCTTGCAGTGTAGCGTTATTGCAGCGCGCGTGCCACTGTCACGATCTCTCCTTCGTGGCGGCAATGCGCGAAGCCGAGGTTCTTCGCCAGTCCCAGCATGTCCTGGTTGGCGTTGAGGATGTGGCCGTAGAGCGCGCGATATCCCGCCTCGCGCGCGCATTCGCACAGCCGCTCGAGCAGCGCGCGGCCGACGCCGCGCCCCTGCCAGGCGTCGGCGACGGTCAGCGCGAATTCCGCGGTTTCGCCGTCGGCGTTCGGCACGTAGCGGCCCACGCCGACGAAGTCCGCGCCGCCCGGGGCGAGGGCCACCAGCGCGAGCTCGCGGTCGTAGTCGAGCTGCGTGAAGCGCGCGAGCATCTGCGGCGGCAACTGCGCCATCTGGTTGAGGAACCGCTGGTAGCGCGAGCGTTCCGACAGGCCCTCGAAGAAGCGCCGTTCGAGGTCCGCGTCCTCTGGCCGGATCGGCCGCAGCGTCAGGGCCGTGCCGTCGCGCAGCCGCAACTCGCCCTCGAGCTCGGCCGGGTAGGGGTGGATGGCCATGTGGCCGTAGCGGGGCGGGGTCTCCAGCCGCGCCGGGTCGATGATCACGCGCGCATCGGCGATCACCGCGCCGCCGGGATGGGCGAACACCGGGTTGAGGTCCATCTCCTTCAACCAGGGCAGCGCGCACACCATCTCGGATACGCCGGCGAGCAGCGCGACCAGCGCCTCGCGGTCGGCGGCGGGAACGTCCCGGTAGGCGCCCAGCAGCCGGCTCACGCGCGTGCGCTCGATCAGCTCGCGCGCGAGCACCGCGTTGAGCGGCGGCAGCGCGAGGGCGGTGTCGCGCACCGCTTCCACCGAGATGCCGCCGGAGCCGAACGAGAGCACCGGCCCGAATACGGGGTCGGTGACGACGCCGACCAGCACCTCTCGCGCGTGCGCGTAGCGCAGCATCGGCTGCAGCACCGCGCCTTCGATGCGCGCCTGCGGGCGCGCGGCGCGCACGCTGCGCAGCATGCCGTCGAAGGCGCCGGCGACCATCGCCTCGTCCTGCAGGTTGAGGCGCACGCCGCCCACTTCGGTCTTGTGGGTGATGTCGGGCGAGTGGACCTTGAGCGCGACCGGAAAGCCGATCTCGCGCGCCGCGGCGACTGCGGCCTCGCGCGTCGTCACCACCGGCGAGGGCGGCACGCGCACGCCGAAGGCGCGCAGCAGCGCCTTCGCTTCGTGCTCGGTGAGCGTGCTGCGCCCCTGCGCGAGCGCGCCGTCGCGAATCGCGCGCGCCGCCGCAAGGTCCGGCGCCGGCTCCTGCGCGCTGCGCGCGAGCGCCCCCGGCGCTTCCAGCAGCTGCAACTGGTTGCGCCGGTAGGCGCTCAGGAACGAGAACGCCTCGACCGCGTTCTCCGGCGTGTAGAAGTTGGCAATGCCCTCGGCGTCGAGATAGGTCCGCGTTTCGCTCGGGTTGATGGCGCCCAGCCAGGCGGCGAGGACGGGCTTGGCGCGCCGACGCGCGGCCGCCACGACCGCGCGCGCGGCGGCGGCGGGCGAGGTCATCGCCACCGGGCTGTACATCACCAGCAGGGCGTCCACGCCCGGATCGTCGAGCGCGGCGGCGGTCGCGTCCTCGAATCGCTGCGGCTGCGCGTCGCCGACGATATCGATCGGATTGGCGCGCGACCATTGCGCGGGGAGTTGCCGGTCCAGCCGCGCGATGGTCTGCGGCGAGAGGATCGCAAGCGGCACGCCGTTCTCGGCCGCGCAGTCGGCCGCCATCACCCCGGGTCCGCCGCCGTTGGTGAGGATCGCCAGCCGCTCCCCCTGGGGCAGCTCCGCCGCCGCCAGGATGCGCGCCGCGGCGAAGAGCTGCGTGTAGGACCTCACCCGCACCGTGCCGCAGCGGCGCAGCGCGGTATCGAATACCGCGTCGCTGCCGACCAGCGCGCCCGTATGGCTGGAGGCGGCGCGCGAGCCCGCGGCGAAGCGGCCGACCTTGAGGGCGATCACGGGCTTCGCGCGCGCCGCCGCGCGCAGCGCGGAGACGAAGCGCCGTGCGTCGTGGACTCCTTCGACATACATCAGGATCGCGCGCGTCGCCCCGTCGGCGACGAGGAAATCGAGCACCTCGCCAAAGTCCACGTCCGCGGTTCCGCCCAGCGAGACGACGGAGGAGAACCCCACGCCCGCGCTCTGCGCCCAGTCGAGGATCGCGGTGCACAGGGCGCCCGACTGCGAGACGAGACCGAGATTGCCCGGCAGCGCCGGCGCGGGCGAGAAGGTGGCATTGAGCCCCACGTCGGTGCGCATCAGGCCCAGGCAGTTGGGACCGAGCAGGCGCATGCCATGGCGCCGGGCGATGGCGAGCAGCTCGTCCTGCAGGGCGCTGCCGCCGCCGCGCGCCTCCGCGAAGCCGCTGCTGAGGATCGCCGCGGCGCGCACGCCGGCGCCGGCGGCCTCCTCCAGGATTCCCGCAACGGTGCGGGCCGGTGTGACGATCACCGCCAGTTCGGGCGGCCGGGGCAGCTTGCCGAGGCGCGGATAGCAGCGCTGCCCGAAGATCTTCGCGTGCCTGGGGTTGACCGCGCTCAGTTCGCCGCGCAACCCGCCCGCGGCGAGGTTGCGCCAGACGAAGCACCCGAGCGCGCCCTCGCGCTCGGTCGCGCCCACCAGGGCAACGCTCGCGGGCTTGAGCAGCGGAGCAAGGGCGTGGCGGGCCATGGCGGCAGTCTAGCCGAGCCCCGGACACCGGTTTGACGCAGGTCAAGAACGATTTTTGCGCGGGATTTATGATTTTTCCGTCTGCATTCGAAGGAGATCGTCATGGCGAACATCACCCGCTACAACCCGTTCGACGAGCTGTTCGGCGACTTCGGCAAGGGTTTCTGGCTGAAGCCGGTCACGATTCCCGGGGTCGAGGAGATCAAGCTCAAGGTCGAGGTCAAGGAAGACGACAAGGCCTACAGCGTTCGCGCCGAGATCCCGGGCGTCAAGAAGGACGACATCCAGGTCGAAGTGCATGGCGACCAGGTCTCGATCCGCGGTGAAGTGAAGCGCGAGAAGGAAGAGAAGAAGGGCGAGAAGGTCCTGCACAGCGAGCGCTACTACGGCATGGTGAGCCGCAGCTTCAGCCTGCCCGGAGAGGTGGACGAGAAAGCGGTGGTCGCCAAATACAGCGACGGCGTGCTGGATCTCACGCTGCCCAAGAAATCGGGCGGCGGCGCGCACCGCATCGCGGTGCAGTAGCCGGTGCCGCAGGCCGCGGCCTGCTTTCATTGCGGCCTGCCGGTTGCGGACGCGGGGCGCTGGCAATCGCCGGTGCTGGGCGCCCTGCGCGGTTTCTGCTGCGCGGGCTGCGCGGCGGTTGCCTCCGCCATCGTCGCCGGCGGCTTCGAGCAGTATTATGCGACGCGCAGCCATGACGCGACCCGGCCCGCGGCGCGGCCGGTGGCGGCGGCCGATGCGGCAGCGTATGACGACCCGCTCGCGCAGGCCCAGTTCGCCGTCGCGAGCGCACCCGGCGAGCGCAGCGCCACCCTGATCCTGGAGGGGATCCGCTGCGCCGCCTGCCTGTGGCTGAACGAGCAGGCGCTGCGCCGTCTGCCCGGAGTGCTGCGCGCGAGCGTCGACTACACGACGCGGCGCGCGCGGGTCGCGTGGGACCCGGCTTGCATCCGCTTCTCGGAGCTGATCGGCGCGATCCGCGCCGTCGGCTACGACGCCTGTCCCTACGACCCGCAGCGCCAGGAGCACCTCGAGCGCGCCGAGCGCCGCAAGGCACTGTGGCGGCTGTTCGTCGCCGGCCTGGGCGCGATGCAGGTGATGATGTACGCGTTCCCGGCCTATCTCGACGAGGGTGGCGGGCTGTCGCGCGAGGCCGAGACGCTGATGCGCTGGGCGAGCCTCGCGCTCACGACGCCGGTGATGGTCTTCGCCTGCGGGCCGTTCTTCGCCGGCGCCTGGCGCGAGCTGCGCCGCCTGCGCCCCGGCATGGACACGCCGATCGCGCTCGGCGTCGGCGCCGGCTTCGCCGCCAGCGCCTGGGCCACCGTGACCGGATCGGGCGCGGTCTATTTCGATTCGATCGCGATGCTGGTGTTCCTGCTGCTCGGCGCGCGCACCCTGGAGCTCGCCGCGCGCCAGCGCGCCGCGCGCTCGCTCGATCGGCTTTTGCGCTGGGCCCCCTCCACGGCGCTACTTCTGAAAGACAAGAATTTTGTTCGAGTGCAGGCACATGAACTCGCCGCGGGCGACCGCATCCTCGTCCCCGCGGGCGACCGGCTGCCCGCCGACGGCGTGGTGGAAGAGGGCCGCTCCAGCGTGGACGAATCTCTGCTCACGGGCGAACCGCTGCCGCTCGCGAAAGCGCCGGGCAGCGCGGTCGCGGCGGGTACGCTCAACCTGGAGCAGCCGCTGCAGGTGCGCGTGGAGCGCGCGGGCGCGCGGACGCGCGCGGCGGCGATCGCGCGCCTCGTCGAGCATGCGGCTGCGGCGCGGCCGCGCCTGGTCGCGGCGGCCGACCGGATCGCGCACGCGCTTACGTGGGTGGTGCTCGCGGTGGCGCTGCTCGCGGGCCTGCACTCCGGCGACGGCTGGGTCGCGGTGGCGGTGCTGGTGGCGACTTGCCCCTGCGCGCTCGCGCTCGCCGCGCCGGTCGCGCTGACGCAGGCAGCGGGCAACCTGCTCGCGCGCGGGGTCGCGCTCGCGCGCTCGCAGGGGCTCGAGACCCTCGCCGGCGCGACCGACATGGTGCTCGACAAGACCGGCACGCTCACCGAGGGACGTTTTCGTGTTGTCCGCGTTGCATTGACCGGTTCCGCGAATGAAGACTGGTGCCGGGCGCTTGCCTGCGGGTTGGAGAGCGCGAGCCGGCATCCCTTGGCGCGCGCGTTCGATGGAGAAGCGCTCCCGGTAAGGGATATCCGCAACCACCCGGGGCTGGGCTTGGAGGGAACTCTGGACGGCCGGCGCGTGCGCATCGGCTCCGCGGATTTCTGCCGCGAGCTGGCCGGCGCGGCTGCGCGCATCGATGAACCGGCCGAGGCGATGACGCGGGTGTTCCTGGCCGATGAGCGCGGCTGGCTCGCGGTTTTCGACCTGGAAGACCAGCCGCGCGAGGGCGCGCGCGAAGCGATGGCGGCGCTGCGCGCCGCGGGGCTGCACCTGCACCTGCTGAGCGGCGACCGGCCGGGGGCGGTCGAAGCGTTGGCGTCGCGCCTGGGCATCGCCTCGGCGCGGGGCGGCGCACTGCCCGAGGACAAGCTCGCTGCCATCGAGCGCCTGCAGGGCGAGGGCAGGGTGGTGGCGATGGTGGGCGACGGCCTGAACGATGCGCCGGTGCTGGCCGGCGCCGACGTGTCCTTCGCGATGGGCAGCGGCGCGGACGCGGCGCAATGCCGCGCGGATTTCGTCCTGCTGGGGAACTCCCTCGAGGAGCTGCCGCGCACGGTTGCGCAGGCGCGCCGCGCGATGCGCATCGTGCGCCAGAACTTCGCCTGGGCGCTCGCCTACAACGCGCTCGCGCTGCCGCTCGCCGCGGCCGGCTGGATCGGCCCCTGGGAAGCCGCCGTCGGCATGGCCGCCAGTTCCTTCATCGTGGTGCTCAACGCGCTGCGCGTGGCGCGCGGCGCGGCCGGAACGCACGCATGGAAAGCCTCGCCCTCCTCATCCCCCTCTCCGTCGCCCTCGTATTCCTGATCGGCTGGATCTTCTGGCGCGCGCTGCAGGGCGGGCAGTTCGACGACCTGGAGCGCCCGGGGCACTCGATCCTCGAGGACGACGACCGGGCGCGCTGAGGCGCGCGGCGGGCGTTTGACGCAAGTCAAATAGGCGGGGAACCCCGCCGGTAGCATCGCAGCGGTCACCTAAAGGGCGGCGGTGCATGCAGGCCTCGGAACAGTCCTATAACTACACGGTGGTGCGCCAGTTCGCGGTCATGACCGTGGTCTGGGGCGTCGTGGGCATGCTGGTCGGCGTGATCATCGCCGCGCAGCTGCTCTGGCCGGAGCTGAACCTGGACATCCCGTGGCTCTCCTACGGGCGGCTGCGGCCGCTGCACACCAACGCGGTGATCTTCGCCTTCGGCGGCTGCGCGCTGTTCGCCACCTCCTACTACGTCGTGCAGCGCACCTCGCACGCGCGCCTGTTCTCGGGCGCGCTCGCCTCCTTCACCTTCTGGGGCTGGCAGGCGGTGATCGTGCTCGCCGCGATCACGCTGCCGCTGGGCATCACCAGCGGCAAGGAGTACGCCGAGCTCGAGTGGCCGATCGACATCCTGATCGCGCTGGTGTGGGTCGCCTATGCCGTCGTCTTCTTCGGGACCTTGTACAAGCGCAAGGTGCAGCACATCTACGTCGCCAACTGGTTCTTCGGCGCGTTCATCCTGACGGTGGCGATCCTGCACATCGTCAACAGCGCGGCGGTGCCGGCGACCTTCTGGAAGTCGTACTCGGCGTACGCCGGCGCGCAGGACGCGATGGTGCAGTGGTGGTACG
>JADLES010000126.1 GCA_020845995.1 Burkholderiales bacterium
CTAAGAATGAAGAAGGGCAGAATCGTTTGATCGGCCGCCTCGCAGGGAAGCTCCTTTCGAAGCAACCCCCCCAAGTCCTGGTCGACTGCAACGGCGTCGCCTACGAGCTGGACGTGCCGATGAGCACGCTCTACACCCTGCCTGCGACAGGGGAGGCGGTGGTCCTGCACACCCACCTCGTGGTGCGCGAGGACGCACAGGTGCTCTATGGCTTCGCGACGCTGGAGGAGCGCGCAGCGTTCCGGCAGCTCATCAGGATCTCGGGCGTAGGGGCGCGCACCGCGCTCGCCGTGCTCTCGGGCCTGTCGGTCGCCGAGCTGGCGAACGCGGTCGCCCTGCAGGACGCGGCGCGGCTGACCAAGGTGCCGGGCATCGGCAAGAAGACCGCGGAGCGGCTGCTGCTGGAGCTGAAAGGCAAGCTGCAGGAATCGGCTTCGGGCGTTTCAAGGGAGAAAGGCTCTGACGTTCTGAATGCGTTGCTTTCCCTGGGGTACAGCGAAAAAGAGGCGCTACTGGCCGTAAAAGGCCTGCCACCCGGACTCGCGGTCGCCGAAGGCATCCGCGCGGCGCTCAAGGCTCTGGCGAAGGGCTAGCGTTTTCGTTGATCGCGCCGTTCGGCGACTGCCGCGTCGCGTGGAGCTTGCCGTTTCCGCCGTTGCCGCTTCCTGACTTTCGTCTGGTCCGGTCCTGTTGCCGCTGCCGGCGCATCGAGGATGTCGAGAAGCTCCCGGGCCACATATACGCGGCCCCGTTTCGCGTCGTCCTGCGGCGTGATGATCCGGTGTTTCACCAGCCAGTCTATTTGCCGCTGGGCGGTAGTAAAGGCGATCTTCAGGTCCGTCGCGGCGCCACCGACTGTAACGAAGGGGTTGGCAGAGACGCGGTCGACCAGGGCCATGACGGTCTTCGTCTGCCGGCTGGCGAGCCGCTGGCGCCATTTTTCGCGTAGCGTCTCGATTTTCTCCACGCGGCCGAGCGCGTCCGTGGACTGCTCGGTCACCCCGGCGAGGAAATAGAGGATCCAGGCTCTCCAGCCGTCCCGCTCGGTGACGCCGGTGAGCAGGTCATAGTAGTCGCCCCGCGAAGCCTCGAAGAATGCCGAGAGGTAAAGGAGGGGCGAAGGCAGGATGCCGCGCTCCATCAGGAACAGCACGATCATGAGCCGGCCCACGCGGCCGTTGCCGTCGATGAACGGGTGAATCGCCTCGAACTGATAGTGCAGCAGTGCCGCCTGCAGGAGCGGGGGCAGGTCGCGCTCGTGCAGGTACTTCTCCCAGGCTGCGAGGCAGCCGGGCACTTCATTGGGCGGCGGCGGGACGAATCGGGCGCTCGCCACGGTGGCCCCGCGCGGTCCGATCCAGTTCTGGATGCGGCGGAATTCGCCCGGCGCGGCGCTGTCGCCGCGCACCCCCTTCATGAGCACCCGATGCAGTTCGCGCACCAGCCGCAGCGACAGCGGCAGCTCCTTCAGGAGCGAGGCGCCTTTCTCCAGGGCGAGGACGTAATTGCGAACCTCCTTCAGGTCGTCAGGCGCGCGGTCCACCGCGATTCCTGCCTCGTCCGCCAGCAACTCGCCCAAGGTTGCCTGGGTGCCCTCGATCCTGCTCGACAGCACCGCCTCGCGGCGAATGAACGGGCGCAGCAGCAGGTGCGGGTTTCGCATCCGGGCGCCCACGCCCGCCAGCCGCCCGAGGACGAGGCTCGCCTCCGACGCGGCGTGCAGAATGTCCGGCGTCCACTCGAGCTTCGGCGGCAGCGGCGCCGGCACGAACGCCCGCCCGCCTCCCGATACCGCCACGTACGACCCCGGCGGCTGCTTGAGCTCCCGCGCCACACGACCTCCTCGGCTCGCCGGAACCTAAAATAAGCCGGCACCTTATTTTCGATTTTGCCATAAAACGAAAATAAAGGAAAGTTCTTATTTTCGTTTTAGGCGTAAAATGAAAATAACGACCCCACTGATTCGCGCCGGCGAAAATAAGAAAAATGCTTATTATCGAAATCGGCCGCAAACGCTAATAAGCCGCCAGGCCGGTCAAGAATGGGTCCAGCAGAATGGACGCCAGGGTTTCCTTGGGGCAGATGATCGCGGGGGCCGGTACACTACCGGGGTGGCAGTAGAAACCGATCGCCTGATCTCCGCCAAGCCCTCCTCGGCGCAGGAGGAGCAGGTCGAGCGCAGCCTGCGGCCCGCGACGCTCGCCGAGTACGTCGGGCAGGAGAAGATCCGCGGCCAGCTGGAGATCTTCATCCAGGCCGCCCGGGGCAGGGCCGAGGCGCTCGATCACGTGCTGCTCTTCGGGCCGCCGGGCCTGGGCAAGACCACGCTCGCGCACATCCTGGCGAAGGAGATGGGCGTGAACCTGCGCCAGACCTCGGGGCCGGTGCTGGAGCGCCCGGGGGATCTCGCCGCCATCCTGACGAATCTGGAACCCAGGGATGTCCTGTTCATCGACGAAATCCACCGGCTCTCGCCGGTGGTGGAGGAGATCCTCTACCCGGCGCTGGAGGACTACCAGATCGACATCATGATCGGCGAGGGGCCGGCGGCGCGCTCGATCAAGCTCGACCTGCCTCCCTTCACACTGGTGGGCGCGACCACGCGCGCCGGCATGCTCACCAACCCGCTGCGCGACCGCTTCGGCATCGTCGCGCGCCTGGAGTTCTACAAGCAGAACGAGCTGGCGACGATCGTGCGCCGCTCCGCGGAGCTGTTGAAGATCAAGATTGAAGACCAGGGCGCGGGCGAGATCGCCTGCCGCTCGCGCGGCACGCCGCGCGTCGCCAACCGCCTGCTGCGCCGCGTGCGCGACTATGCGCAGGTGAAGGCCGACGGCAGGGTGACGCGTGCGGTGGCCGATGCCGCCCTCAAGCTGCTGGACGTGGATGCGCTCGGGCTCGATCTCATGGACCGCAAGCTGCTCCTTGCCGTGATCGAGAAGTTCGCCGGCGGCCCGGTCGGGCTGGAGAACCTGGCGCACGTGGTGGGCGAGGAGGCCGACACCATCGAGGACGTGCTCGAGCCCTACCTCATCCAGTGCGGCTACCTGCAGCGCACGCCGCGCGGGCGCATGGCCACGCTCACCGCCTACCGCCATTTCGGCATCACCGCCCCCGCCGGCGGCCGGGACCTGCTCTCGGACGCCGACCCGAAGCGCTGATGGAGGCGTTCCAGATCCAGGTGCGGGTCTACTACGAGGATGTGGATATCGGCGGCGTGGTCTACTACGCCAATTACCTGCGCTACTTCGAGCGCGCCCGCAGCGACTGGCTCAGGAGCCTCGGAGTGAACCAGGAGCGCATGGCCGCGGTCGAAGGCCTGGGGTTCGTGGTGGCGCGCGCAGAAATCGACTTCAGGAGTGGCGCGCGCCTGGACGATCTGCTGACCGTTACGGTGAGGCCATTGGAGACGAGACGCGCGTATTTCTGGCTGGAGCAGCGGGCGAGCCTGGCGGAGGGCCGTGTCTGCGCCGAGGCGCGGATCAAGGCCGCCTGCGTCAGGCATCGCGACATGCGGCCCCGGCCCATCCCCGGGATTCTGGCGGCGAGGCTGGCGGCATGAACATCACGCAGGACATGGAGCTCTGGCACCTGGTCGCGAACGCCTCGCTGATCGTCAAGGGCGTCATGGCTTTGCTGCTCGCGGTTTCCTTCCTGTCCTGGATGTTTATTTTCCGCAAGTGGATGGCGATCCGCAGCGCGCGCGCGCAGACCGAGCAGTTCGAACGCGAGTTCTGGAGCGGCAACGACATCAACGCGCTCTACCAGGGCGCGGTCAACAACCGCCACACCATCGGCAGCCTGGAGCGCATCTTCGAGGCCGGCTACCGCGAGTTCACCAAGCTGCGCGCGCAGCGGGGGACGGATGCCTCGACCATGGTGGACGGCGCGCGCCGGGCGATGCGCGCCACCTACCAGCGCGAGATGGATCTGCTGGAAAGCCACCTTGCGTTTCTCGCCTCGACCGGATCGGTGAGCCCCTACGTGGGCCTCTTCGGCACGGTCTGGGGCATCATGCACGCCTTCCGCAGCCTCGCTAACGTGCAGCAGGCGACGCTGGCGCAGGTCGCCCCGGGCATCGCCGAGGCGCTCATCGCCACGGCGATCGGCCTGTTCGCCGCGATTCCGGCGGTGGTCGCGTACAACCGCTACTCGCACGACATCGACCGCCTGGCGATCCGCTTCGAGAGCTTCATGGAGGAGTTCTCGAACATCCTTCAGCGGCAGGCGGTCCGGCAGTAACCGGCATGGCGAGATTGCATTCCAAGCGCGGCGCGATGCACGAGATCAATGTCGTGCCCTATGTCGACGTGATGCTCGTGCTGCTGGTGATCTTCATGGTGACCGCGCCGCTCGTGACCCCGGGCGTGATCGACCTGCCGACGGTCGGCAAGGCCGGCCAGCCGAAGCTGGTTCCGATGGAGGTGATCATCCGGGAGGATCGCTCGATACAGCTTCGCGAGCGCGATGCGGCGGGCCGCATCCTGTCAGACCGCCCGGTCACGCGCGCGGATTTCGCGAAGATCTTCCGCGACCCCAAGGCGCCGGTGCTGGTGGCCGGCGACAAGAACGTGCGCTATGAAGCGGTGCTGCAGGTGATGGACGACCTGCGCTCGCTGGGAGTGGAGCGCGTTGGCCTGCAGGTGAAGCCCAGCCGGTGAAGTCGCGGCCATGACCGCTGCCGCGGCTTCGATCTTCGAGGAGCGCGCCGACCCCGGGAGGATCCTGTCGGCGGTTCTCGCCGCCGCCATGCATGCGCTGCTGCTCGTGCTCCTCATCTTCGGCGTGCGTTGGCAGAGCAAGCCGCCGGAGGCCGTGCAGGTCGAACTCTGGAACCCGCCCGCGCAGGCGCAGCCCGTGGAGGAGCCCAAGCCCGTTGCGAAAGTGGAGCCGCCACTCCCATCCGTGGCGGCACCCGAGGCCGCCAAGCCGGAGCCTCCTCTGCCCAAGCCGGAGATCGTCGAAAAGAAAGCCCCGCCGTCCAAGTCCGCGCCCAAGCCGGTTGCCAGGGCCGAGCCCAAACCCAAACCCGTTCCGAAGGCGGAACCGTTGAAATCCAGGGTGGACGACGCGACCAAACGGATGCATGCGGAGCTCGCGCGCGAGCAGGCCTCGCTCGCCGTCGACCGCGAGCGTCAGATGCTCAAGGACCTGGCCGCGCGCGAGGCTGCGAGCGCGAACAGCAAGGCGCAGGTCGGCTGGATCGACAAGGTGCGCGCCAAGATCCGCGGCAACATCTTTCTGCCGCGGGACATCAAGGGCAACCCCGAGGCCGTCTTCAACGTCGAGCAGCTGCCGACCGGTGAAGTGCTCGCCGTGAAGCTGAAGAAATCGAGCGGCCTGCCCGCGCTCGATGCCGCCATCGAGCGCGCGGTGCTGAAGTCCTCGCCATTGCCCCGGCCCGACGGCGGATTCAGCGCGCCGCGCGAGTTCGAGCTGAAGTACAAGCCGCTCGATTGAATATAATCGCGCCAATGAGAAGACTGCTCGCGGCCCTGCTGCTCGGCTTCGCCACTGCCGCGGCCGCCCAACTCTCGATCGAAATCACCGGCGCGGGCAGCCAGCGCATCCCGATCGCCATCGCGCCGTTCGCCGGCGAGGGCGCGCTCGGGCAGGGAATTTCCGCCATCGTGCGGGCGGACCTGGAAAGAAGCGGCCTGTTCCGGCCGCTGGAAGTCCCGGCGCTCAATCCGCCGCTCACCGAGGCGTCCGCGGTCAACTACGCCGAATGGCGCGCGCGGCTCGCCGACGCGCTGGTGCTGGGCTCGGTGGCGGCGCGACCGGACGGCCGCTTCGAGGTGCGCTTCAAGCTCTTCGACGCGGTCAAGGGCGCCGACCTCTCCGGCGTCGCCTACACCATGTCGCGCGAGCAGGCGCGCACGACCGCGCATCGCATCGCCGATTTCATCTACGAGAAGCTGACCGGTGAGAAGGGCGTGTTCTCCACGCGCATCGCCTTCGTGGTGAAGCGCGGCAACCGCTACGAGCTGCAAATCGCCGACGCCGACGGCGCGGGCGAGGAGACGGCGCTCGCCTCCTTCGAGCCGATCATCTCGCCGGCATGGTCGCCCGACGGCCGGCGCCTCGCCTACGTTTCGTTCGAGAACAAGAAGCCGGTGGTGTACGTTCATT
This sequence comes from Burkholderiales bacterium, assembly GCA_020845995.1. Taxonomy (GTDB): domain Bacteria; phylum Pseudomonadota; class Gammaproteobacteria; order Burkholderiales; family SG8-39; genus RBG-16-66-20. The sequence goes on from JADLES010000126.1 coordinate 6,133, forward strand.
CGCTGGCCGACGGCAAGCGCCAGGTGGCGGCGAATTTCAAGGGCTCGAACTCGGCGCCGGCCTGGGCGCCCGACGGCACGCGGCTGGCGGTCACGCTGTCGCGCGACGGCGGCTCGCAGATCTTCCTGGTGAATGCCGACGGCAGCGGCGTGCGGCGCCTGTCCCAGTCCGCCGGCATCGACACCGAGCCGGTGTTCTCGCCGGATGGCCAGACCCTATACTTCACCTCGGACCGGGGCGGCAGCCCGCAGATCTACCGGATGCCGGCGGCGGGCGGCGAGGCGCAGCGCGTGACCTTCGACGGCAGCTATAACGTTCGGCCGCGCATCAGCCCCGACGGCAAGCTGCTCGCGTACATCACGCGCAACGCCGGCAAATTTCAGGTCGCGACCATGGACCTCGCGAGCCGCCAGATCCAGATCCTCACCGATAGCGACAAGGACGAATCTCCCAGCTTCGCGCCCAACGGCCGCATGATCCTGCTCGCGACCGTCAACGGCGGCCGCGGCGTGCTGTTCGCGGTGTCCTCGGACGGACGCATCAAGCAGCGGCTGCCGTACGCGGGAGGCGATGTGCGCGAACCGGCCTGGGGGCCGTTCGTGAAATGAGGATGCGGGCAAAACCATGCGGAGGAACATCATGCGTTCGATCTGGATAGCATTGCTGATCGCTGGCCTGGCGGGATGCGCCGCGCAGACCACGGAACAGGATCCCGCCGGCGTCGAGGAGCGCAAGCCCGCCGACGCGCAATCGGCGCAGACGCAGCCGATCAAGCCGGGAGGCGTCGCCCGGGTCGACCTGACCGCCAAACCGGGGGCGAAGAGCCCGCTCACCGACCCGGCCAACATCCTGTCGCGCCGCTCGATCTTCTACGACCTGGACCAGTACGACATCAAGGCCCAGTACAAGGACCTGGTCGAGGCGCATGCCCGCTACCTGCGCGACAACCCGAACACGAAAATCCTGATCCAGGGGAATACCGACGAGCGCGGCAGCCGTGAGTACAACGTGGCGCTCGGCCAGCGCCGCTCGGATGGCGTGAAGAAAATGCTGCTGCTGCTGGGGGCGAAGGAGGCGCAGATCGAATCGGTCAGCCTCGGCGAGGAAAAGCCGCGGGCCGAAGGCCATGACGAAGCGGCCTGGTCGCAGAACCGGCGCAGCGACATCCTCTACTCCGGCGAGTTCTGAGGAGCGGCTGCGCGCGATGACGCCGTGGTTCGCCGCTGTCCTGCTCGCCGCGGCATGCGCGCTGCCGCTGCCTGCGCGCGCGCTGTTCGATGACGAGGTCGCCCGCCAGCGCATTGAGGCGCTGCGCAAGCAGGTCGAGGCCACCGCCAAGCTTGTCGAGGAACGCCTCACCCAGCTCGAGGACCGGCGCGCGCTGGTCGACCTTGCCTCGCAGATCGAGGCGCTGCGCGCGGACATCGCGCGCATGCGCGGGCAGCTGGAGGTGCTGCAGAACCAGGCCGATACGGCCGAGAAACGCGGCAAGGACCTCTACGTCGACATCGATACCCGGCTGCGCAAGCTGGAGCAGGCGAAGGAGCCCGCCGCCGCGGACAAGCCGTCTGCGGACGCGGCGCCGGCCGCCGAAACCAGGGCCTACGAGGCCGCCCTCAACCAGTTCAAGCTCGGTAACTACGCGCTCGCGATCTCCGCGTTCCAGGGCTTTCTCGTCACCTATCCGTCGAGCAAGCTGGCGCCTTCGGCGCAATACTGGATCGGCAACGCGCACTTCGCGCAGCGCGACTACAAGCAGGCGATCGCCGCGCAGCAGAAAGTGCTGGCCGCCTGGCCGGACGACGCGAAGGCGCCGGATGCGATGCTCAACATCGCCTCGGCGCAGGACGCCCTGGGCGACCGGCGCGGCGCGCAGAGAACGCTCGAAGGCCTGGTCGCGAAGTACCCGCAGAGCCAGGCGGCCGCGAGCGCAAAGCAGCGGCTTACTCCCTCGGGAGCCCGGAAGTAAAAGCAGTCGTCCTACTGTCCGGCGGGCTCGACTCCGCCACGACGCTCGCCTGGGCCCACCGCGAGGGTTACGAATGCTGGTGCCTGTCGGTGGATTACGGGCAACGCCATGCCGTCGAACTCGAATCGGCGAAGCGGCTGGCGCGGGTGCTCGGGGCCGCCGGCCATCACGTGCAGAAGCTGGACCTTGCGCGGATCGGCGGATCGGCGCTCACCGACCCGTCGATCGCGGTGCCGACCGGAGGCATCCAGTCCGGCATCCCCATTACCTATGTGCCGGCGCGCAACACGATCCTGCTCGCGCTCGCGCTGGGCTACGCCGAAGTGCTCGGCGCGCGCCACATCTTCGTCGGCGCGAACGCGGTGGACTACTC
>JADLES010000127.1 GCA_020845995.1 Burkholderiales bacterium
GAGTCGCTGCGCGTCGATGTCGAGCGGGTGAAGCACTGGGAGGGCAAGGGCGCGCAGCTCTCGCCGACTGTGTCGCGGCTGGTCAGGCAGTTTGGCAAGGCCAAGAAAGCCGCCTGAGAACCTGATCCCGTTCGGGCGCGTCGCCGGCTCCTACGGCGTGCGCGGCTGGATGAAGGTGGTGGTGGACGACCCGGAGCTGCTCGCTGCGCAGCCGGCCTGGTGGATGGACGGCACCGAGCGAAAGGTCGAGGCGACGAAGCTGCACTCCGGCACGCTGCTCGCGAAGCTCGAGGGCATCGAAACGCCCGAGGTCGCAAGGAAGCTCAAGGGCAAGGCGGTGCACATCCCCCGGCCTGAGGGGGGCGAAGGAAGGTACTACTGGTCCGATCTGGTCGGGCTGGAAGTGGTGAATGCGCAGGGCGCGGTGCTCGGCGTCGTGAAAGGGATGTTTTCCAACGGCGCGCACGACGTGATGGAGCTCTCGGGCGACCAGCCCCGCTTGCTGCCCTGGGTGCCGGGCGTGGTGGTGAAAAAGGTGGATCTGCCCGAGCGGCGGATTGAAGTGGAGTGGGGAGCGGACTGGTGACCGGCAAACCCCGGATCCGCTTCGATGTGGTGACGCTGTTCCCGGAGATGTTCTCGGCGGTGACGGCGAGCGGCATCAGCGGGCGGGCGCTGGAGGCGGGGCTCTGGTCGCTCGGGCTGTGGAACCCCCGGGATTTCACGAAGGACAGATACCGGACGGTCGATGACCGGCCGTACGGCGGCGGGCCCGGCATGGTGATGCTGGTCGAGCCGCTGGAGCAGGCGCTGGACGAGGCAGGAAACGCGGGCGGCGGGAAGGTGATCTACCTGTCGCCGCAGGGACGCAGGCTCGATCACGCGAAGGTGGTGGAGCTGGCCGGCAGGCAGGCGCTAACGCTGCTCTGCGGGCGGTACGAAGGTGTGGACGAGCGGCTGATCCGGCGCCGGGTGGACGAAGAGCTGTCGCTCGGGGACTTCGTGCTCTCGGGCGGCGAGCTCGCGGCGATGGCGGTGATCGACGCCGTGGTGCGCCAGCTGCCCGGAGCGCTGGGCGGCGAACAGTCGGCGGCGCAGGAATCCTTCGCCGACGGGCTGCTGGATTGCCCGCAGTACACGCGCCCGGAGGAATACCGCGGCGAGCGGGTGCCGCAGGTGCTGCTGTCGGGGCACCACGAGAACATCCGGCGCTGGCGGTTGCAGCAGGCGCTGGGCAGGACGTGGCTGCGCCGGCCCGAGCTGTTCGCGGCGCGGCGGCTGGGCGCGGAAGAGCAGGAATTGCTGGAGGAATTCCAGCGGGAGCGCAAGGAGAACGAACCATGAACCTGATGCACAAGCTCGAGCAGGAAGAAATGCAGCGCATGAAGAAGCCGATCCCCGAGTTTTCTCCGGGCGATACCGTGGTCGTGCGCGTGAACGTGGTCGAAGGCGACAAGAAGCGCGAACAGGCCTTCGAGGGCGTGGTGATCGCCCGAAGAAACCGGGGACTGCGCTCCTCGTTCATCGTGCGCAAGATCTCCTCGGGCGAGGGTGTCGAGCGGACCTTCCAGACCTATTCGCCGCTGATCGCCGGCATCGAGGTGAAGAGAAAAGGCGAGGTGCGCCGCTCCAAGCTCTATTACCTGCGCGAGCGCTCGGGCAAGGGCGCGCGCATCCGCGAGCGCCTGGGCGCGAGCGAGGGCGCGGAGGGCGAAGCCCAGGAGTAGCGCGCCGGCGCCGCGGCGGCGGAAAAGGGGCCTGCGTGCCCCTTTTCTTTCTATAATCCGGCCATGCACCGCGAAATCACCGCCATCAGCCCGATCGAGGAGATCGTCGCCGCGCTGCGCGCGGGCAGCATCGTGGTGCTGGTCGACGACGAGGACCGCGAGAACGAGGGCGACCTCGTCTTCGCCGCCGACTTCGTCACCGCCGAGAAGGTCAACTTCCTCGCGCGGCACGGCCGCGGCCTGATCTGCATGCCGGTCACGGAGGCGCACGCCGCGCGCCTGGGCTTGAAGCCGATGGTGAGCGAGAATCGCTCGCGCCATGGCACCAATTTCACCGTGTCGATCGAGGCGGCCGAGGGCATCGCCACCGGCATCTCGGCCCAGGACCGGGCCCTGACGATAAAGGTCGCCGGTTCGCGGAATTCGACGGCAAGCGACATCGTCCAGCCGGGGCATGTCTTTCCGCTGATCGCGCAGGACGGCGGCGTGCTGGTGCGCGCGGGACATACCGAGGCCTGCTGCGACCTCGCGCGGCTGGCGGGCCTGACGCCGGCGGCGGTGCTGTGCGAGATCATGCGCGAGGACGGCAGCATGGCGCGCCTGCCCGATCTGCTGGAGTTCGCCGCCGCGCACCAGCTCAAGGTCGGCACCATCGCCGACCTGATCGAATACCGCAGCCGCAACGAATCGCTGGTGCAGCGCGGACAGGAACGCGAGATCGAGACGCCCTGGGGGCGCTTCCGCCTGATCGCCTACCGCGACCTGCCGAGCGGCGCGACGCACCTCGCGCTCACCCTCGGAACCATCCATGTTCAGGAGGAGACGCTGGTGCGCGTGCACGAACCGCTCTCGGTGCTCGACCTGCTCGATTCGGGCAAGGGCGGGCATGCATGGGGCGTGGGCGAGGCGCTCACCGAGATCCGCGGAGCGGGCTGCGGCGTGCTGGTGCTGCTCAACTGCTCGCAGGGAGACGGCGCGCTGCGCGCGCAGCTCGATGCGCACTTCACCGGGCAGCCGCCTGCGCGCGCGGGGCGCAGCATGGACCTGCGCACCTACGGCATCGGCGCGCAAATCCTGCGCGACCTGGGTGTCGGCAGGATGCGGCTGATGGCCGTGCCGCGCAAGATGCCGAGCATGACCGGCTTCGGGTTGGAGGTCACCGGCTACGCCGCGGCGTCGGCTGGCTCCGGGCGCAAATGACCGCGCCCCGGATCGGGGTCGTTCACTCCCGGTTCAACGAGGAAATCGTCAGCGCGCTGCTCGCATCGGCGCGCGCCGAGCTGGAGAAGGCGGGTGTCACGGCGGAATTCGTCGCCGTTGCGGGCGCGCTGGAGATCCCGCTCGCGCTGCAGTGGCTCGCGCAGTCGGGCCGCTTCGAGGCGCTGGTGGCCCTCGGCGCGGTGATCCGCGGCGATACCTATCACTTCGAGGTGGTGGCCAACGAGTCGGCGCGCGGCCTGATGGACGTGGCGCTGGAAACCGGGCTGCCGGTGGCGAACGGGATCCTTACCACCGACACCGAAGAGCAGGCGCTCGCACGCAAGGACAAGGGCACGGAAGCGGTGCGCGTCGCCCTCGAGATGGCGCGGCTGCGCCGGGACCTTGCGCAGCGGTGGAAATGACATGCCGGCGGCGCTGAGGAAGAGTCCCCGCAGCGCGGCGCGCCGGCGCGCCCGCGAGATCGCGCTGCAGGCGCTCTATGCCTGGAAGCTCGCCGGCGGCCTCGATGCCAACGCGGCGCTCGCGCAGGCGCGCACGCTGGAGGGCTGGGCGCGCTGCGACCAGGAATTCGCGTCGAACCTGGTCGATAAAGTCATCAAGACGAATGAACTGCTCGAGAGCAGCATCGCGCCCCACCTTGATCGCAGCCTCGCCTCGCTCTCGCCCGTGGAGCGCGTGATCCTGCTGATCGGCGCCCACGAGCTCTCGGCGCACCCGGGGACGCCGTTCAAGGTGGTGCTGAACGAGGCGATCGAGCTCGGCAAGAGCTTCGGCGGCACCGGCGGCCACAAGTTCGTCAACGGCGTGCTGGAGAAGCTCGCGCGGGAGTTGCGCGCCGGGGAAATCGCCAGGGTCCGGCAGGCGGTCTGACTGCGCTCGGAATTCGAACTGATCCGCAGGTACTTCGACAGACCCGCGCCGGGCGCCCGACTGGGCATTGGCGACGACGCGGCGCTGCTGCGGACCGGGACGGGAATGGAGCTGGCGGTGTCCACCGATCTGCTCATCGAAGGGCGCCATTTCCGCGCCGGGACGGACGCGCGCGGGCTCGGCCACAAGGCGCTGGCCGTCAACCTGTCCGACATGGCCGCGATGGGCGCCCGGCCGCGATGGGCGACGCTCGCCCTGGCGCTGCCGGCCGC
>JADLES010000128.1 GCA_020845995.1 Burkholderiales bacterium
GCGAGCCACAGCCACGGCCAGGGGCACGAGACCACGCTCGCGCAGGTGGCCTCGCAGGTGCTGGGGGTGCCGCTGGAGAAGTTCCGCCTGCGCACCTCGGAGCCCGACTACTTCATGACCGCCAATCCCACCGGCGGCTCGCGCACGCTGGTCGGCATGGGCAGCGCCTTTTATTTCGCCTCGCACGAGATCGTGAAGAACGGCATGGCGTTTGCCGCCGAGGCGCTGGAGAGCGCGGAGGCGGATCTCGAATTCGCCTCCGGTTCCTACAGGATCAAGGGCACGGACCGGTCGATCGGCATCACGGCGCTCGCGCGGAAATATCCCGGCAAGCTCGATCTCGACTACCGCGAGCGGCCGAAGGTGCCCTCCACCTTCCCGAACGGTTGCCACATCTCGGAAGTGGAGATCGACCCGGAGACGGGCGAGGCCGAGGTCGTCGCCTACGTCGCCTGCGACGACGCGGGCAACATCGTCAACCACCAGATCGTCGAAGGGCAGATGCAGGGCGGCATCACGCAGGGCGCCGGCCACATCTTCCTCGAGCAGGCGGTGTACGACGAGAACGGGCAACTGCTCACCGGCAGCTTCATGGACTACGCCATGCCGCGCGCGGGACTGGTTGGCGGCCTGCAGGTCATCGATTTTCCGGTGCCCACGGCGACCAACCCGCTCGGCGCCAAGGGGGTGGGCGAGGCCGGCGTCACCGGCTCGATGCCTTGCCTGATGAACGCCGTGCTGGACGCGCTCGGCCAGGCGGGCGTCAAGCGCTTCGACATGCCGGCGAGCCAGCAGCGCCTGTGGCAGGCGATCCGCGAAGCCAAGGCGGGCCGCCCCGAAGCGCTCGCCATCGCGCCGCTCTGAGCGCCAGCCCGGCGCCGCGCATGAAGCGCATCGTCCTTCCCGAAGGCGGCGACGAGCGCATCCGCGAGGCCGCCCGGCGCATCGAGGCCGAAGCGATCGCCCAGGCGATCGTTTTCGATGCGCCACCAGCGGAGAAAATCGAGCACTACGCCGGCCTGTACGCAGCCGCGCGCCCCGACGCCGCGAAGATCGCCCGCCGCCTCGTCGCCAAGCCCCTCTACCACGCGGGCATGATGGTCAAGGCGGGCGACGCGGACGCGATGCTCGCCGGCGCCGCGCACCCCACCGCGCGCATCATCGAGGCGGGTCTGCTCACCGTGGGCCTTGCCGAGGGCATCCGCACCCCCTCCAGCTTCTTCCTGATGGTTCTGAAAGAAAGATCCTTCCTGTACTCCGACTGTGCCGTGAACGCCGACCCCACGGCGGAGCAGCTCGCCGACATCGCGCTCGCCTCGGCCGAGAGCGCGCGCCGCGTGCTGGGTGAGGAGCCGCGCGTCGCGCTGCTTTCCTTCTCTACGAAGGGCAGTGCCAGGCATGCTCGCATCGATAAAGTCTTGAGAGCATTGGAAATCTGCCGCAGTCGCGCTCCCAACCTCGCCGTCGATGGCGAGCTGCAAGCCGATGCCGCTCTGGTTGAAAGCATTGCAAAGAAGAAACTCAAGGAACCGGGCTCCGTCGCCGGCCGCGCCAACGTGCTCGTCTTCCCGGACCTCGACTCCGGCAACATCGCCTACAAGCTGACCCAGCACCTCGCCGGCGCCCAGGCCATCGGCCCCGTCCTGCAAGGCTTCGCCAGGCCCGTCTCGGATCTGTCGCGCGGCGCGAGCGTGGACGACATCGTCGCCACCGCGCGGCTGCTGCTGGGCGCGCGCGTCCCGTAGCGGGACCTACTCGGGCTTCACGCCCACCTTGGCGTACTTGGGGATGCCGTCGCGGATCAGGGCCGCGAGGTCGGCGGCGGTGGTGACGCCCTTCCTCACGCAGAGTTTGCCGAAATAGCGCAGGCCCATCTCGTCGGCGGCGAGCACTTCCCGGTCAAAGCCGACGTGGCTGCCCGCCATTATCATCGGGTCGAGGCCCTTGAGCTCGCCCGTGGGCAGGCCGTCGGCGCCGAGCGGAATGCCGGGATGGTTCACGCCCTTGCGCAGCAGTCCCGCCAGTTCCAGCGCCTTCGTGTTCACGTTGAGGATGTGGCCGCTCGCGTGCAGCACTCCGATCGCCCGCGCGGCCGAGACCTGGTCGAGGTCGGCGCGGCCCACGCGCCGCTCGCGGAAGTAGATCGGGTCGAGGCCCCAGCCCGAGAGCGGCGCAAGCGGGTCTTTCAGTGCATCGCCCGCCTCACGCAGGCGCGCGAGCACCGCCTCGATGGACTTTGCGCCGGGCCAGATGCTGCCCGCCGGGTCCATGCGGTCGAAGTAGCCGGTGTAAACGTAGCGCCAGAACGTGCCCTCCATGGCGTGGCTGTGGCCTTCGACAAGGTCCGGCATCAGCACCTTGTCCGCGAAGCGTTCATCGAGGGTGTGCTTGCCCCAGCCGGCAAGCTCCTGCAGCGTCCCGGCTCCGAGGATGCGCCCGTCGCGCACCGCGACGTGGGTCGCCTCCGGCCGTGCCGGGTTCATGGTGAGGATGTGGCGCGCGGCGTAGATGACGTTCATGTGACATCCGGCTTGACGTCCGTATGGTAGCGAAGACAGTGCCGCGCGCGTCCTTGCTACAATGTGCTACATCTGCTACATTGGTGGAATGGCTCGCTCCATCACCCAGCGCGAATTGCGCAACGACTCCGGCGCCGTCCTGCGCGAAGTGCAGGCCGGGCGTGCCGTGGTCGTGACGCGCAACGGCGTCCCCGTGGCCGAGTTGCGGCCGCTGGCGCCGCGCCGGTTCGTGCCCCGGGCGGCGATCGCGGCGGCGGCGAGGGGGGCGCCGCGCATCGACCGGCGGCGGTTCCGCGCCGATCTGGACGCGATCGTGCGCCAGTCCCTGGATGGCTGAGCTGAGCCGCGGCCTGCTGGATACTTCGGTCGTCGTCGACCATCACGGCATCGATGCGGCCAGGCTGCCCGATGAGTCGGCGATCGCCGCGGTGACCCTGGCGGAGCTTGCCGCGGGTCCGCACGCGACGGGCGATGCCGAAGAGCGGGCGCGGCGGCAGGACCGGCTGCAGTGGGCGGCGGCGACCTGGGACGCCCTGCCGTTCGATGAAGCGGCCGCGCGCAGCTACGGAAGGGTATTCGCCACGACTCGAGCCGCCGGGCGAACCGGCCGCGCACGGCTCGCGGACCTGCTGATCGCGGCCACCGCGGTGGCAAACGGCCTGCCGCTCTACACGCGCAACCCGAAGGATTTCGCGGGGCTGGAGCGGCTGGTGAAAGTGTTCACGGTCTAGGCACTGGCGCCCATCAGCCGGGCGGCGCTAGCCGCGCTCGCTGATCGGCACGTAGTCGCGCGGCGCCGGGCCGTTGTACTCGGTGAGCGGGCGGATGAGGATGTTGTTCTCCATCTGCTCCAGCACCGACACCGCCCAGCCGGGCACGCGGCCGATGGCGAAGATCGGCACGAAGAGATCCGGCGGAATGCCGTTCAGGTAGTAGACCACGCCCGCGTAGAAGTCGACGTTGACGTTGACGCCGTGGCGCGCGTAGGGCTTCATCGCCTCGACCAGCGCTTCCAGGATCTGGTACCACTGCGGCTGGCCCATCTCGCGCGAGAGTTTCTCCACGCCCGCGCGCATGTGGCGCGCGCGCGGATCCTCGGCGCGGTAGACGCGGTGGCCGAAGCCCATGACGGCTTCCTTCGCCGCCCGCTTTCGCTTCACGTACTCGGCGGCCTTCGAAGCATCGCCGATCTCCTTCGCCATGTGCATGACGTTCTCGGCGGCGCCGCCGTGCGCGGGGCCCGAGAGCGCGGCGATCGCCGCGCTCAGCGCCGCGTGCAAGTCGGCCTCCGTTCCCGCCACCACGCGCGCGGTGAAGGTCGAGGCGTTCGAGCCGTGCTCGGCGTGCAGGATCATGTCGGTGTCCATGAGCCGCGCCGTGTCGGCGCTGGGGCGCTTGCCCTGCAGCATCCAGAGGAAGTTCGCGGCGTGCCCGAGCGCCGGATCGGGCGCGATGGGCGCGCGGCCATTGCGGATCTGCTCGTGCGCGGCGACGATCATCGGCACTTGCGAAGTGAGGCGCAGGCCCTTGCGCAGCGTCGCGGCGGGGGACTTGTCGGCGGTTTCCGGGTCGTAGGCGGCGAGCGCCGAGACCGCTGTGCGCAGCACGTCCATGGGATGGGCGCTGCGTACCGTGCGGATGATCTCCAGGATTTGTTCCGGCAGGGTCCTAGAAGAAACAAGTTCCGAAGTAAAGGCCTCAAGCTGCGCCTTCGTAGGAAGCTCCCCCTTCATCAGCAGGTAGCAGGTCTCCTCGAAGCTCGAGTGCTGCGCGAGGTCGTGGATCGAGTAGCCGCGGTAGCGCAGCTCGCCCGCGCGGCCGTCGATGTAGCAGACCTTCGAGCGGTCGAAGTAGACGCCCTTGAGGCCGCGGTGGATGTCGATCTTCTCCTCAGTGTCGCTCATGGTCCTATCCCGCCGAAAAACCGCCGTCCACGAACAGGAGCTGCCCGGTCACGTAGTCGCTCGCCCGGCTGGCGAGGAACACGGCGGCGCCGCGCAGGTCGCGAAGCTCGCCGTTGCGGCCGATGAAGGTCTGCTCGGCCATTTTCCGCCAGCGCGCCGGGTCGTTGACGACCGGCGCGGTGAGCGGCGTGGCGAAGAAGCCGGGCGCGATGGCGTTGGCGTTGACGCCGTGCTTCGACCAGGCCTCGGCCTGCGCGCGCGTGAGCTGCGCGATGCCGCCCTTGGAAGCGCCGTAGGGTCCCGAATTGCCGAAAGCGCGCACGGACTGCATGGATGCAATGTTGATGATACGTCCCCAGCCCCTCGCGATCATCGCCGGCGCGAGCCGCTGCGCGAGGAAGAACGGCGCCTCCAGGTTGATGCGCAGGGTATCGTCCCAGTCGGCCTCGGAGATCTCCAGCA
>JADLES010000129.1 GCA_020845995.1 Burkholderiales bacterium
CGAGACGCTTGAAGTGCAGGTACGCGCTCGAAGCCTTGCGCGCCTCGCAGGCGGCGACGATCATCTGCGAGCAGGTGACGATGTCCTGCGCCTCCAGCACGCGCATCAGCTGGTGCGGATTCTCCGCTTGCACGCGCGGCATCTCGTTGCGCTCCAGGTCACGCAGCCACTCCGCGGCCAGCGCCAGCGTCTGCGCGTTCTTGATCTCGCTGCAGTAGTTTTGCATCACGCGCGCGGAAGCGGCGTTCATCTCCTTCCAGTCCGGCCCGGTGCGCGGCGCCGAGAGCGGTGCGTAGATTCGCTGTTTCTCTCGCTGTAATTGCTCCTGGCACGGCTCTGGCAGCTCCTTGTTCCTGGCATACAGTGCCGCCCTCGCTCCCGCGTACCGGCCGGTGCATGCGGCGTGCGAGTGATCCTGCCCGCCGAAGACGAGGTCGCCCGCGCCGAACAGGCCCGGCAGGTTCGACATCAGGTCCCAGTCCACCAGCATGCCGCCGCAGACGCCTTGCTCGCCGAACGTGCGCTCCTGCGGGATCACCGGCTCGCGCATGCCGTGGCCGCGCAGGAAGTCGTAGGTCTGCAGCATGTCGCGCGCGGGATCGAAGCCCGACTCCATGTAGGTGCGCATCACCGGCACGCGCGTCTTGCCCTCGTTGCCGACCATGATTCCCCAGATGGCCTTGCGCTCCATCTCCGGCATGCCGGCCAGGTCCGCGTAGAACGGCGGCGTGAACTCGCCGGCGAGCATGCGCGCTTCCAGGTCCGGAATCAGCTTGGGTCCGAGGTACTGCGGCAGCCCGGGGTGGGGTTGCGAGCTCGAGCCGCCGCCCATGAGGAAGAACTTCTGGCCCCCGACCGGCCGGCAGCGCGCGCCGACGCCGGACAGCGGGCGTCCCCAGGCGTCGACCCACGGCACTTCTTTGCCGTTCGCGTCGACGATGGAGCAGGGATACCAGGTGTTGATCGCGTTGCCGCTGCCGTAGGGCGGAAACGAGTAGGGGCTGGCGAACGGCGAGCGCATCGATTTTTCCATCATCGTGAACTCGGCGCCGGCGCGCCAGGCGATCGCGTAGCCCGTGCCCGACACCGACGGCGGCCGGAACGTCGAGATGCCGCGCAATTCCGACGAAAACGTCCAGATGCGCTGCGGCCGGCTGGTGGCGAGCACCGTGGCCCTGGCGCGCACGCGCACGCCGGCGCCGCTGCGCACGTCGAAGCCGACCGCGCCGATTACGCGCGCGCCCGGCCGGCCGCCTTCGTTCAGCAGTCCCGTGACCGCGATGCGGTCGAACACGCGCACGCCGAGGCGGCGCAGCTCCTCGCGCAGCAGCGGCTTGTAATTGTGGCCCCAGACGCGCAGCACGAAGCGGTTCGTATAGTCGTAGGCGAAGAGGAGCCTGGTCTGCTCGTCGCGAAACTCCGCGCCCTTGAACTCGTCATCGGTGTCGCGGATCTTGCCGCCCATGCGCTCCATCTCCTCGAGCGTTTCCCAGGCCGAGGCGCACTGGATGTAGCTGCCGATGCCGCTCCGGTAGCCGCCCTGGTTGTCGACCAGCGCCTGCGCCAGCTCCTCCGGAGAGACGCGCGACGCGGGATTGTCCGCCGCCCACTGCCAGTGATCGACGCCCGCGCCGCCGGCGCCGCTGCGCTCGGTGGCCGCCTTCTCCAGGACGACGACTTTCGCGCCCGCGCGCGCCGCGGCGATCGCGGCCCAGGCGCCGGCGATGCCGCCGCCGATGACGAGTACGTCCGCCTCGTGGCTGCGCTCCGTCCCGTAGCGCACCGCGTAGGGCCAGCGCAGGAGCTTGCCGAAGGAATCCGCGATGTCCATGACGCCTCCTAGACCCGGAAGTGGCCGCCGGAATCCTTGCGCTTCCAGCGTACGCGTTGCTGCAGCGGATGATTGAGCCGAATCGCGCCGGGCCGGGGGCAGTCGTCCACGCAGGGGCCGCAGTACCAGCATTCCTCCGGGTGCAGGATCAGCGGCGGCCTGCCCTTCTGCGGGTTCGGGATGAAGACGTCTTCGAGGCAGACCGTGAGGCAGCGGTTGCAGCCGTCGCAGATCGCCTCGTCGAAGAGCACGGGGTTTCCCGGCGTGCTCCGGTTGGGCAGCGCGTAGACGGCAGGTTCGTCGGCCATGAAATCCTCCGCGGAGTCGGCAACCCCGCAAGGATGGAGATTGCGACCGGCCGCGTCTGTCCCAAGCGCTTGGGACAGCACGCGCCTAGAGGCAGAGCGAGAACAGTTCCGCCTGGCTCGTCACGCCCAGCCGCGCGTAGGCGCGCTTGCGGTAGGTGAGGACGGTATTGACGCCGATGCCAAGGTCGAGCGAGATGCCCTCGGAGCTGACGCCGAGCAGGATGCGCGAGAGGACTTCGGTTTCGCGGCGCGTCAGCCGGCCGTCGAGCGCGTGCAGTCGGGCCGCGATCGCGGCGAGCCGGTCGCCGCGGTCCCGCGAGCGCAGCAGCATCCCGAGCATGCTCACGTGCTTGACAGCGAGCGCGGCAAGGAGGGGCGACAAATCATCGATGGTCGCGATCTCTCCCGCGCTGAAGGGGCCGCTCGGCTCGAGCCGGTACAGGTTGAGGAACACCTGCTGCCCGCCTTCCGAGGCAGCCACGCTGACGCGCTCGAGCAGACCGGCGCGCAGGTAGCAGCTGTCGCGGTATTCGGCATCGGCGAGCGACTCGCGCCGCAGCCGCAGCACTTCGACCTGCG
>JADLES010000130.1 GCA_020845995.1 Burkholderiales bacterium
CTTCGTCGAGAGCGAACTGGCGTACCTCTTCGCGCGTGCGCGCCGCGAGCCCGCGATCCTCGCCGCCATCGCGCCGCCCAAGGATCCGAAGGCCCGCTCCTGGCAGCGGTACCGGGCGCGCTTCGTCACCGAGGGCCGGATCACCGAGGGCGCGGATTTCTGGCGGCGCAACGCCGCGCCTCTCGCGCGGGCCGCGCAGGAACACGGTGTGCCCGAGGAGATCATCGTGGCCATCATCGGCGTGGAGACCCTGTACGGGCGCCAGACCGGCGCCTGGCGCGTGATCGATGCGCTCGCCACGCTCGCCTTCGACTATCCGCCGCGCGCCGAGTTCTTCCGCGGCGAGCTGGAGCAGTACCTGCTTTTCGCGCGCGATCGCGGCATCGACGTGTTCAGCGTCAAGGGCTCCTATGCGGGCGCGATCGGCATCCCGCAGTTCATGCCGGGCAGCTACCGCCGCTTCGCGGTCGACTACGACGGCGATGGCGCGGCCGACCTGCGCGCGAGCGAAGCGGACGCGATCGGCAGCGTCGCGAATTTCCTCGCCCGGCACGGCTGGCGCCCCGGCGAGCGCGTACTGCTGCCCGCGCGCCTGTCGGGCGAGGCCTACCGGCCGCTGCTTGCGGCCGGCATCGAACCCTCGGTCACGCTGGGCGAGCTGAAGCGCTACGGCGTCGAGACGCGCACGGACCTCGCTCTGCAAACGCCCGTGGCGCTGATCGAACTCGAGTCACCGGGCGCGAGCGCCGAGTACCGCCTCGGCCTGCGCAATTTCTACGTGCTGACGCGCTACAACCGCAGCGTCCTGTACGCCTCGGCCGTCCACGACCTCGCCCGGGAGATCCGCGCCCGGCGCCGGGAAACGGGGCTCGCCCGGTGACGGCTACGAGGGCGGCAGGTACTTGAGCGGGTCCAGGGGCGTGCCGAACTTGCGGATCTGGAAATGCAGCTTCGGCGTATCGGCGTCGGTGCTGCCCAGCTCGGCGATTTTCTGCCCGCGCGTGAGCGTCTGATCCATCTTCACCAGGTTCTCGCGGTTGTGCGCATAAACGGTGTTGAAGCCGTTCTCGTGCCGCACGACGATGAACTTGCCCAGGCCCGGGATGCCGGAGCCGACGTAGATCACCCGCCCGGACGCCGCCGCCACCACCGGGTCGCCCGCCTTGCCCTCGATGTCGACGCCCTTGTTGCGCGGTTCGGAGAAGCCCGCCAGCACCCGCCCCTTGGCGGGCCAGATGAAATCGATCGCGTCGGCCGGCCGCTCCGTCGCCGCAAGGGGCGCCGGTCTGGCCGGCTCCGGACGGGCGGGCTCCGGCCGGATCTCCCCCCGGGACAACAGGGCCAGGTTCTGCTCGGAATACGGCAGCCGCAGCGCCCTGGGCGAGGTCTTCATGCCGCTTGCGTCCGCCGCAGCCGCCGGCGGCGGCGAAGCCGCGACGCCCGGCTCCAGGGGACGCGACTCGATTTCCGCGCTCGTGCGCGCCGTGCCGACCTGCGCCGCGGTCTTCTCCTCCGGCGCCGTGACGCGCAGCTCCTGACCGATGCGGATCCGTGACGGATCCTCGAGCCGGTTCCAGCGCGCGAGGTCACGGAAGTCCACGCCGTGCTCGAGCGCGATCGAATACAGCGTGTCGCCGCGCTTGACGACATAGGCTTCAGGCCGCGCGGCGCGCGGCGCGGCCGGCGCGGGAACCTGCGCCACCGCGGGCTTCGCCGCCCCGGGAGGCGGGCGGCGATCGTCCACCGGCGCGGGCGTGCGCGACGCGCAGCCCGCGAGCACAGCCACCAACAGCGCGGCGCCAAGCCTGCTCATGCCTTTCCCGCCTGGAGCGGCACGAAGCGCACCGGATCAAGCGCCGTCTCGGCGTAGCCGAGCCGGCTGCGTTCCACCAGAACCAGCCGCTGCGCGTCCGCCCCTCGCTCGCGCAGCGGCAGGATCATTCTGCCACCGCGGGCGAGTTGCCGTAAGAGGGCCTGCGGCACCTGCGGCGCGGCGGCGGCGAGGATGACCGAGTCGAACGGCGCCGCCTTCTCCATGCCGGCCGCGCCGTCGCCGTGGGCAAGGCGCAGGTTCTTCAGGCGCAGCTCGCGCAGGTTGCCGCGCGCGCGCTCGAGCAGCTCGCGGATGCGCTCGATCGAGTAGACCTCGAGCGCGAGGCGCGCGAGCACCGCCGCCTGGTAGCCGCAGCCCGTGCCGACCTCCAGCACCCGGCCGAGCGGGCGCTCGTGCATCAGCAGCTCGATCATGCGCGCGACCACGAACGGCTGCGAGATCGTCTGGCCGAAGCCGATCGGCAGCGCGGTGTCCTCGTAGGCGCGGCTGGCGAGCGCCTCCTCGACGAACAGGTGGCGGGGCACGGCGGCCATCGCCTCCAGCACGCGCTCGTCGCCGATGCCCTGCTCGCGCAGCCGGTCGACCATGCGCGCGCGCGTGCGCTGCGAGGTCATGCCGATGCCGGCGGGATTGCGCGCGGCCCGGGAGGGGTTCGCCTCAGCCACGGGCCCCTCTCATTTCTTCAGCCATTCGACGACCAGCGGCAACTGCTGGTGCTGGCTGAGATCCACCTGCAGAGGCGTCACCGAAACCCGGCCCGCCGCCACCGCGTGAAAATCCGTGCCCGGCCCGGCGTCCTGCGCGTTGCCGGCCGGACCGATCCAGTAGGCAGTCTCGCCGCGCGGCGTCTTCATCTGCACCACCGGCTCGGCCTTGTGCCGGCGCCCGAGGCGCGTCGCCTCGATGCCGCCCAGTTCGGCCAGGGCGACGTCCGGCACGTTGACGTTGAGCAGGACCGGCGGCGCGAGCGGCAGGCGCATCGCGCGCCGCACCAGTTCCACCGCCACCGTCGCCGCGGTTTCCAGGTGCCGCCCCGCCCGGCCGGCGAGGGAGACCGCCAGCGAGGGAATGCCGAACAGATAGCCTTCGGTGGCCGCCGCGACCGTGCCCGAATAGATGGTGTCGTCGCCCATGTTGGCGCCCAGGTTGATGCCCGAGATCACCAGGTCGGGCAGCGGATCGATCATGCCGGTCAGCGCGAGGTGCACGCAGTCGGTCGGCGTGCCGTTCACGTAGCGGAATCCGTTCGGCGCGCGCCGCGCGGTCAGCGGCCGGTCGAGCGTCAGCGAATTGGACGCGCCGGATCGGTCGCGCTCCGGGGCGACGACGGTGACCTCGCCCAAGGCCGCCAGCCGCTCGGCGAGCAGCACGATGCCGGGAGAGAAATAGCCGTCATCATTCGAAACAAGGATGCGCATCGCCCAGGGCGCATTCTATCCGACCGCTAGAATGCGTCGGTGACCGCCTCCGCGACGCGGGTTCCCGACTCGATTCACGCCTGGTTGCGGCTCGCCGCGTCGCTGGCGATCATGACCATCAGCGGCGTCGGCATGTACATCACCGCGGTCGCGCTACCGGTGATCCAGGCCGAGTTCGGCATCAGCCGCTCCGATGCCTCGCTGCCTTACACGGTGACGATGATCGGCTTTGGACTCGGCGGCATCCTGATGGGGCGCCTGGCCGATCGCTTCGGCGTGATGCTGCCGGTGCTGATCGGGGCGGTCTGCCTCGGCATCGGTTTCTGGGCGGCGGCCCACGCCGGCGGCATCCTCGCCTTCACTCTGATTCTCTGCGTGCTGGTCGGCATGCTCGGCGCCGCGGCCGGCTTCGCGCCCCTGGTCGCAGACGCCTCGCTCTGGTTCAACCGCCGGCGCGGCATCGCGGTGGCGATCTGCGCGAGCGGCAACTACCTCGCCGGCGCCGCCTGGCCGCCGATCCTGCAGCATTTCTTCGACACCATCGGCTGGCGCGCGACCTTCACCGGGGTCGGCCTGTTCATTGCCGCGACGATGTTCCCGCTTGCGTTTGTCCTGCGCGGGCGCCCACCGGTGCCGGGCGCTGGCGCCGCGGCCCCCGCGCATGCGAAGTCGATCGGCGTGGAGCGCGGGCCGCTGCTGGCATTGCTCTGCGTCGCCGGCCTCGCCTGCTGCGTGGCGATGTCGATGCCGCAGGTGCACATCGTCGCCTACTGCGGCGACCTGGGTTTCGCGGCCGCGCGCGGCGCGGAAATGCTTTCGCTGATGCTCGGATTCGGCATCGTCAGCCGCCTGCTGTCGGGCTGGATCTGCGACCACATCGGCGGCCTGCGGACGCTGCTGCTCGGCTCCGCGCTGCAGGGCGTGGCGCTGCTGCTGTTCCTGCCCTTCGACAGTCTCGCGTCGCTGTACGTGGTGTCGGCGATGTTCGGCCTGTTCCAGGGGGGCATCGTGCCCTCCTACGCGATCATCGTGCGCGAGTATTTTCCGGCCTCGGTGGCGGGCGCGAACGTGGGCCTGGTCATCATGTGCACGCTGCTCGGCATGGCGCTCGGGGGCTGGATGTCGGGCGCGGTGTTTGACCTCACGGGCTCGTATCAGGCCGCGTTCCTCAACGGCATCGCCTGGAATCTGCTCAACCTGGCGATCGTCGTCTACCTGTTGCGCAGGACCCTTCCGGGCCGGCGCGGGTTGGTGCCGGCCTAGCGCCGCGCCGCTCGCGCGGGCGCTCGCGATAGAATACGCGCATGAAACATTTCTTCCAGGCGGCGTTGCTTGCCGGTTCGATCCTCGCGGGCGCGGCGCAGGCCCAGGATGCGAAAAAAATCGAGGCGGCGCCCGCGCAACCCGCCGCCGAGGCCACGCCGGCGCAGGCGGACAAGCCCGCGCCCGGCCCGGGCCAGACGCCGGATCCGAAGATTTTCGAGGACATCATCGGCTGCCTCGGCGCCGGCCTCACGCCGGACTGGAAGCGGGCCTGGTTCGTGATCAGGGAGACCGACCGCAACCAAGCCGAAGGCACGCGCCAGTTCGAGGGCGACTTCTACTTCGCCACCAGCGAGAAGGACCGCAAGGGCCGGCGCCTGCAAACCTGCGGCCCGGAGCTGGTGATCCAGCGCGTGAGCGACCTGAATGACTACCTGACCAGGGATCAGCAGCGCTGGACGTCGGCCGTCTTCACCTTCACTCGCGACGGCAAGTACGACGTGAAATACGACTACACGCCGTTCAAGCCGAAGGCCGCCGCCAAGGCCTCGGGAGCGAAACCTGCCGCCAAGCCGGCCGCCAGGAAGAGCGCGGAAGCCGCGAAGTAACAACCCGGCGGCGCTGCGTTACGGCTGCGCCGCCAGCGTGCTCAGGCGCAGCCGCGAGCCGCTCTGCCCGCCGGCGATCAGAGTCCGCGCGACCGGCGCCCGCCGCCGCTCGCTCCACAGTTCTCCTTCGATTCCGGGTTCCGTCAGGTAGCGTGGATATCGCGAGGAGGCGAGCGCCAGGCGCAGGCGGTGTCCCGGCGCGAGCCGGTAGGCGGTCGCCGCAAGCGAGACGGTCGCGGCGGTCTCGCCGCAGCGCGTGTCGATCCGCCGGATCCCCTCGGTCACGAACGTCGCCCTCCCCCGCGGATCGACATCGAGGAGCGTCGCGACCAGCTGCATCGACGGCGCCGCCGAGGCAACGACCGCGTCCAGCGCAATCGGCCCCGCGATGTCGAGCGGGGCGACGAGCGGGTGCCCGGTGAAGGTGAGGACGTCTCCGCGCGCATGCAGAGCGGATTCGTCCGCAAGCGGCGCGAACAGCATCTCGTGGTCGCCGGCCGCGAGCGAAGGCACGGGCCGCGCCGGGTCGTGGATCCACGTCGCGCTGGAGCGCGATCCCGGTTTCGTCGCAAGCTCGCCGCCGTCGGCGTCGCGCGCGGCGCGGCCGGCCGCGGCGAGAGGCAGCACCAGCTCGCGCGCCTCCGGGGGAGGCCAGAACTCGGCCGTCCGCCAGCCGCCGCCGGCGATCTCGTAGCGCACGCGCGGCCCGCGCTCGACGCCGTCCACACCACGCACGCAGCGATCGAAGAACCGCGTCGCGATCTCAAGCTGGTGGCGCACCGAGCTCAGGGGGTCGGCCGCGAGCGTCGCGGCATCGGATCCGAAGGGCATGCACTGATGATCGGTCGCCGCCATGACCAGATGCTGGCTGCGCGCCGCGGGCGCGCGCTCGGAGACCAGCGTCCAGTCGCGCAGCTGGTAGGGCGACATCACGTCGAACCAGGCCCCGATGTGCAGCGCCGGGATCGCCAGCCGGGCGGCCGGACAGCCGCCCGGGTAGATCGCCGCGTGCAGCTCGTCCTGGTCGATGCCGAGGAAATACTCGTGGAGTCGCCGGGCATCGGGCAGGTCATCCGGGATCAGCGCGGCATAGGGGCAAGCGTCCCAATCGAGGACGGCGCCCTCGAATGTGCCCGCCGCCGACCACCAGCGCGCGAGCCAATCGGCGCCCTCGGGCGAAGCGGCCTGCGGCGCGAACCAGGCACCCGGAACCCGCTCGGAGGCGGCGCGCGGCACGATCGCGCGCAAGCCCGGATGCGCGCTCGCCGCCGCCGCCCATTGTGTAAACCCGAGGTAGGAATGCCCGTACATCGCCACGCGTCCATCGCACCAGCTCTGCCGGCCCAGCCAGTCGATCGTGTCGTAGCCGTCGCGGCTCTCGTGAAGCCAGGGCATCCGCTCCCCCTCGGAGCGGAACTTGCCGCGAACATCCTGGATGACCACCGCGTATCCGCGGTCGGTGAAGTGCCCGACCATCGCCTGGCGCGCGGGCCTGACGGCGCTCTTGTCGTAGCACAGGCGCACGAGCACCGCCGGCACCCGGCCATCGAGCGGTCGCGGCAGGTAAACGTCCGTCGCGAGGTGCACGCCATCGCGCATGCGCACCCGTAGTTCCTCGGCGCGGGGCAGCGCGGGCGCCGGCCCCACCAGCCGCCTCGCCCAGCGCGGCGCAAGACCTGCGGACGCTCCGCTAGCCACGGTACTGTTCGACGATGTGCTTCCTGAGCGGTGCAGGGTCGGCTCCGGGCTCCACCGACCAGGAGGCGTCGGCGCGCACGACGTCCTTGTCGAGCCACAGACCGGCGGTCGCGGCGGCAAGCTCCGCGCCATGGCGATCGAGCAGGCGGATCGCGCCGAGGTTGTCCTCCAGCTGCGCGAGCGTGCGCAGGCCAAAGAGCACCGAAGCGGTCCGCGGGTCGAGCAGCGGGTACGCGAGCGCAAGCTGCGCGGGAGTGGCGCCGAAGCGGCGCGCGAGCTCCGCGATCCTCGGCGCCAGCTCGCGCATCCGCCCCTGCAGATCGCCGGGGTCGAAGCCGACCGGGCGCGCCGGGCTGAGGTTGCCGGCGAGGATGCCGCCCTCCATGACGTCGGATGCCTGCATCGCCATGCCGGTGCGCTCGAGCACCGCGCGCAGCGGCTCGCCCTGCGCGATCGAGCGACGCGTGAGGCTGTAGCGCACCTGGGCAAACGTCGGCCTGGGCACGCTGTGTGCGTCAGCCAGCTCGCAGACCCTGGTCAGCTCGGCGGCGGACCAGTTGTTGACGCCCCACCAGCGCGCCTTGCCGCCGGCAAGCAGCGAGCCGATCTCGACCACCAGCGGCTCCAGGTCGATGCTGTAATCGATCATCTCGCCGACGACGAGGATGTCCGCGTAGTCGGTACCAAAGCGAAATAGCGCTTCGTCGACCTGGCCGGTCGGCCCCGGGATGCCGCGGTCGGTGAACATCCATACCTTCGAGGCGAGCAGGTAGCTGCCGCGGTCGACCCCGGCAGCCGAGAGGATCCGCGAGAGGATCAGATCCGTCGCCGAAGGCAATCCCCCGCCCGGCCTGGGCGAGCGGTAGATGCCGACATCGAAGAGGTTGACGCCGCAGTCGATCGCACGGCGCGCCACCCGCACCGCTTCGCGGAACTCGGCGCGGTCCCAGGTGTGCCAGGAACCTAAGCCGAAGACCGATACCGCCGGTCCGCGCGCGCCGAGTTGCCGCCGCGGCACTCGCACATTGGGTTGGGATGTCGATTCGGCTGTCATGTTGCTCTCCTGAGTCTCAGATCAGATCGCGCAAGCGAGGGTCGCGAGCGTACGCACCGACCACCACCAGGACCACCACGCCAAACAGGATCTGTTGCTTGGCCTCGCTGTAGCCGTTGCCGATGAGCACGGTGGTCAGGACCGTCAGCAGCAGCGCGCCGACCACCGTGCGCCAGTAGTCGCCGCGCGCGCCAAGCGCGGTGCCGCCGACGATGACCGCGATCAGGCTCTGAAACATGTAGGCATGACCCGCGCTCTGGTCGCCCGAGGCAAAGCCCGCCAGCAGGACGCCCACCAGGGTCGAGCACACGGCGCTCACCGCGAAGCAGCCCATCCACATCCGCCGCGTGGGGACGAGCGACAGGTCGGCCGCGCGCCGGTTGGAGCCGGTCGCATAGATCCAGCGCCCCCAGACCGTCCGATGCAGCACGATCGCGACGGCGACCGCGACCAGAACCCAGAGCACCACCAGCGGCGGGATGCCAATGCCGAAGGTGGTCGCGGAGGGTGAGGCGAACCCGGTCAGCCACTCCGGCGGCGTACCGGTGAGCACGCCGCCGATCCAGCCCTGCATTGCACCCACCAGGATCGCGTCGATGGCGAGCGTGACGATCATCGATTCGACGCGAAACCGGTGGCAGATCCAGCCGGTGAAGACGCCGCCCGCCAGCGCGATCGCCAGCGCATACGCGAGCGCGGCCGCGAACGGCCACTGCGACGCGCCGGCCAGCTGCACGATCATCGTTCCGCCCAGCAGGATGTAGCCCGGGATCGACAGGTCGATCCCGCCGACCAGGATCACGAGCGTCTGGCCGAGCGCCGCGAGGCCGAGGAATGCCGCGAGCACGAGCATGGCGTTGATGTTGAGCCGCGAGGCGAAGCCGTCGAGCGTGGCCGCGCCGTAGGAGAACAGCGCGAGCAGGGCAAGGAGCTGCAGCAGCGGATAGCGCCGCTGCAGGGCCGCGAGGGTGCGGCTCATGGCGCGGCCTGCGTGCGGCCTCGCGCCATCGCCACGGAGCTGAAGACCACGCCCGCGATCAGCAAGGCCCCGTAGATCACCTGCAGCCAGACGATGGGCACTTCGAGCGACAGCAGCAGGTTGCGAATCAGGAAGATCACCGCGGCGCCGAGCAGCGAGCCGAGCATGCCGCCCCGGCCGCCGCCGATGGGCGTGCCGCCCAGCGCCACGGCGGCGAGGCCGAGCAGCACGTACTCGGCGCCGTAGCCGGCATCGGCAGACTGCACGAGTCCGGCGAGCGCGAGCCCGCCCACCGCGGCGAAGAGGCCGCCGATCGCGTAGGCGAGGATGCGCACCGCGGTGACGTTGATCCCAGCCGAGAATGCCGTCGCGTCATCGCCCCCGGCGAAATA
>JADLES010000131.1 GCA_020845995.1 Burkholderiales bacterium
GCGGACGCCGACCCGGGCGCGCTCACGGAACCGGCGGAACGCGCCTTGCACGAGGCGATCCGCGCGGCGACGGAAAAAGCGAAGCCGCTCTACGAGAACGGCGATTACACCGGATACCTGAAGAGCTTTGCGGTCCTCAAGGCGCCGGTCGACACCTTCTTCGACAAGGTCATGGTCATGGTCGACGACAGAACGGTCCGGCTGAATCGTCTCGCTCTGCTGCGGGACCTGCGCCAGGCCATGAACCGGATCGCCGACCTTTCCAGGCTCGCCGCATGACCGGAGGTCATCGTTCATGAAGCTCGTGATCCTCGACCGCGACGGCACCATCAACGTGGACAGCGACCAGTACATCAAGTCGCCGGCCGAGTGGAAGCCAATCCCGGGGAGCCTGCAGGCGATCGCGCGCCTGACGCAAGGCGGCTGGCGGGTGGTGGTGGCGACCAACCAGTCGGGGATCGCGCGTGGCCTGTTCGACATGGCCACCTTGAACGCGATCCACGCCGAGATGCACCGCGCCGTCAACCTCGCGGGCGGGCGCATCGACGCGATCTTCTTCTGCCCGCATGCCGCCGACTCGAATTGCGAATGCCGCAAGCCCAGGCCGGGGCTGCTGCGGGAGGTCGCCTCGCGCATGGGCATCGCGCTCGATGGGGTGCCGATGATCGGCGATGCGTTGCGCGACCTGGAAGCGGCGGCGGCGGCGGGCGCGAAGCCGTATCTGGTGCTCACCGGCAAGGGCAGGAAGACCCGGGCGGCCGGCGGCCTGCCGGCGGGAACGGAGGTCTTCGCCGACCTCGCCGCGGTCGCGGCGCACCTCGCCGGCTGATCCGGCGGCCCCCTGCCCATGATTCGCCTGCGCTCGGCTCTGTTCTGGCTGGCGCTGCTTCTCGTCACGCCGCCCTACTCCATGCTCGTGCTTGCCTGCGCGCCGCTGCCGCGCATGACGCGCTACCGCGTGATCTCCGGCTGGGCGTGGCTGATGCTCTGGTGCCTGCGCGGGCTGTGCGGCATCCGCTGGCGAGTCGAGGGCCGCGAGCACCTGCCCACGGTCCCCGCGGTGATTCTCGCTAAGCACCAGTCGGCCTGGGAAACGCTCGCCTTCCAGCAGATCTTTCCGCCGCAGGTGCAGGTACTGAAACGCGAGCTGCTCTGGCTGCCGTTCTTCGGCTGGGGCCTGGCGTTGATGAGCCCGATTCCCATCGACCGCGGCAAGGGGCTCTCCGCGCTGCGCCAGATGGCGCGCCGCGGCCAGGCGCGCCTGCGGCAGGGGTTCTGGGTGCTGGTGTTCCCCGAGGGCACGCGCGTGCGGCCCGGAACGCGGCGCAGGTACCAGCTGGGCGGCGCCTGGCTGGCGGCGCATACCGGTGCGCCGGTGGTGCCGGTGGCGCACAATGCGGGCAGGTTCTGGCCGCGCAACTCGTTTCTCAAGTACCCCGGCGTGGTGCGGATGCGGATCGGGCCTGCGATCGAGAGTGCGGGCCGCGACGCGGAGACGATCAACCGGATGGCGGAAGAGTGGATCGAAACGCAGCAGAAGATCCTGGACAGCTGACTCTGTTTGACGAGCCCCCGCACGCGGGCGCCGCGCCCCTGCGCGTGGCGCTGCTCGAGGGGCAACCGGTCGAATACCGCTTCCAGCGCCGGCGCCGGCGCACGATCGCCCTCCGGATCGGTGAGGATGGCCTGCGCGTGAGCGCGCCCCTGCGCGCGCCCTGGCGCGAGGTCGAGGGGTTCCTGCAGCACAAGGCGCGCTGGATCCTGCGCAAGCTGGAAGAGCGCGCCGCCGCGGGCACGCCGCGCACGATTTACGGCGAGCACGGCGAAACGCTGCCGGTCGAAGGGCGCGAGGTGGTGCTGGTCCTGGCGCAGGCGAAGGCCGCGGCGAGCCTCGTCGGCGAAGAGCTGCACCTGAGCCTGCCCCGGCCCGAGCGCCGCGGGGCGGTGCGCGCACTGTTGCTCGCCTGGTTGAAAAGGCGCGCGTTCGGCGCGCTCGGGCCGCGCGTCGCCCACTACGCCGCGCGCATCGGCCTGCCGGCGCCGCCGCTCGCGCTCTCCAACGCCCGCAGGCAGTGGGGCGTGTGCCTGTCGAGCGGCCGCATCCGCCTGTCCTGGCGGCTGGTGCACCTTGCGCCCGAGCTCGCCGACTATGTCGTCGCGCACGAGGTCGCGCACCTCGTCGAGCTCAACCACTCGGAGCGCTTCTGGGCGCTGCTCGAATGGCTGTATCCTCACTGGCGCGAGGCGCGCGAGCGCATCGAGCGCGACGCCGCCACCCTGCCCAGAATCTGAGGAACGCCCAGATGAGAATGCTGCACACCATGCTCCGGGTCGGGAACCTCGACCGTTCCGTGAAGTTCTACACCGAGGTGCTCGGCATGAAGCTGCTGCGCAGCACCGACCGGCCCGAGCAGAAGTACTCGCTCGCCTTCGTCGGCTACGACACCGAGGACAAGCAGGCGGTGATCGAGCTCACCTACAACTACGGCGTGGACAGGTACGACCTCGGCGCCGGCTTCGGCCACATCGCCCTCGAATTTCCCGACGTCGCCAGGGCCTGCGCGGCGGTGAAAGCGAAGGGAGGCACCGTCACCCGCGAAGCCGGGCCGGTCAAGGGCGGCACCACCGTGATCGCCTTCGTGCAGGACCCCGACGGCTACAAGATCGAGTTCATCGAGAGGAAATAGGCCTCCGGCGAGGAGGCTTCGCGCTCTCGACGCGCGTGACGCGGCGGTCGAGCTCCAGCAACCATTCGCCGAGCCGCTCGACCCGGTCCGCAGTATCGTTGACCTTTGCTTTCAGGAGCGCAACGCCAGCCAGGCGCTCGAGCAGTTCCGCGACCACGCTCATGCCGTCCTCGCGCGCCGGCCGCGCCCGGCAAGAATGGCGTCGAGCTTCTTGTTGGCCCGTTCCAATCGCGCAATCATCTCCTGAATGTCCCGCTCGGCCTGCCGCGTCGCGGGTTTGAGCAGGGCAAGTTCGTCTGCGCTCACGCCCGCAAGATGGGTATCGATCGCGCTGCGCACCTCGGTCGCCACGCTGGTGCCGCGGCTCCTGGCCTGCCTGCGCAATTGCCGCTTTTGCGAATCGGTGACGTAAATCATCATGTTCTGCATTGCGGTCGCCATGGCGCTCCTTCCGTGGCCATATATCAGTACTTATATACTACCTTGGAACTCGACCCGGCGCGCGATGCGCAGATAGTCGCCGGGAGAAAGATTCTCCGGCCTGAGCTTCGGGTCCAGCGCCAGCTCCGCGAAATCTCTCGGCGAAATCCCCAGCGCGTTGCGCAGCGTCTTCCTGCGCGCGCTGAATGCCTCGCGCACGATTCTTTCCAGCACCGTGTCATCGCAGGCCGGCTTCTGCGCCAGCGGCATCAGCCGCACGAAAGCGGATTCCACCTTCGGCGGCGGGCGGAAGGCGCCGGGAGCGACGACGAAGAGCTTGCGCATGGCAAAGCGCACTTGCAGCATGACCGAGAGCCGGCCGTAGTCCGGCGTCGAAGGCCTGGCCACCATCCGCTCCACGACCTCGCGCTGCAGCAGGAAGTGCATGTCGCGCACGCGCTCCGAGTAGCGCGCCAGGTGGAACAGCAGCGGCGTGGAAATGTTGTAGGGCAAGTTGCCGACAATGCGAACTCCCGCGGGAAACGAGGAGAAATCCACCGCCAGGGCGTCCGCGCAGATCAAGGAGAACTTCCCGGGAGGCAATTCCCCCGTCAGTCGGGCGGCGAGATCGCGATCGATCTCGATCGCGGTCAAAAGATTCAAGCGCTCGAGCAGCGGCCGGGTGAGCGCGCCCTCGCCCGGGCCGATCTCGACGACGGCATCGCCAGACGCGGGGTCGATCGCCTCGACGATGCGCCGCAGGATCCCGGGGTCGTGCAGGAAGTGCTGGCCAAAACGCTTGCGCGTTTTCAATGCGATCGCTTTCCCGGCCTCACTTGTCGTCCAGGCGCAGCTCCACGTAGGTGCGGTCGCGCAGCTGGCGCAGCCATTCCTGGTAGGCCTCCTCGGCCTTGCGCTCCTTGATGGTCTGACGCGCCTGCATGCGCCTGCGCTCTTCCGACAGGCCGGCGGCGCGCCGCTCCTGCACCTGGATCAGGTGATAGCCGAACGGCGACTTCACCGGCCGGCTGATCTCGTTGATCTTGAGCGCGTCCATGGCGCGCTCGAAATCGGGCACCGTGTCCCCCGGCAGCAGCCAGCCCAGGTCGCCGCCGCGCGCGGCGCTGCCGTCGGCAGAATGCAGGCGCGCCAGCTCCGCGAAATCGGCGCCGCCGGTGACGATGCGCTCGCGCAGGTCCGCGAGGCGTCGCTGCGCCTCGGCCTCCGAGGTGAGCTCGTTGGTGCGGATCAGGATGTGCCGCGCGCGCGTCTGCTGCACGGGCGGGCCCTCGGCGGCGCCGCGGCGGTCGACCAGCTTGACGATATGAAAGCCGCCGGGGCTGCGCAGCACGCCGCTCACCTCGCCGGCCTTCATGCCCTGCACCGCCTTGGCGAAGAGCTCGGGCAGCCGGTCCTCGGGACGCCAGCCCATCGCCCCGCCCTGCAGCGCGTCCGGCGCGTCCGAGTAGCCCGCCGCCACCTTGGCGAAATCGGCGCCCGCCACCGCCTCGGCGCGCGCGCGCTCGATCTTCTTGCGCGCGGTCTCGATCTGCTCGGGGCTCGCCTGCTCGGGCAGCCGCACCAGCACGTGCGCGAGGTTGTACTCGTTGCGCGCCCTGCCGTCGCTCTTCGCCTCGGCGAGGAACTGGTCGATCTCCGCGTCGGTCACCTCGACCCTGTCGTCCACCTCGCGCTCGCGCAGCCGCTGCATCTGGATCTGCTGGCGCACCTCCTCGCGGAAACGTTCGTACGGAACGCCATCCTTCGTCAGCATCTGCCGGAATCCCGCCAGCGACACGTTGTTGTTCTCGGCGATCCGCTCCAGCGCCTTGTCGAGCTGCAACTCCTCGATGCGGATGCCGGAATCGCGCGCGAGCTGCAGCTGCGCCTTGTCGATGATGAGACGATCCAGGATCTGGCGCTCGAGCTGCGAGCGCTCGGGCAGCGGCGTGCCCTGCCGGCGCAGCTGGCGCTCGGCGAAATTGCGCCGCTCCACGAGCTCGGAGCGCGTCACCACCTCGTTGCCGACCACCGCGACGATGCGGTCCACGAGCACGATGCGCGAGGCTTCGCGCGGCCGCGAAGGGTCCTGCGCGGACTGCCCCGGGCGCGGCACCTGGCCCTGGAACTGGGTCTGCGCCGACACCGGCGGTGCCGCCAGGGCGAGCAGCGCCGCGGCCGCCAGGCCCGGCATGCTCCACGCGCGGCGCGCTCGCATCGGGCCGCCTAGAAGATCTGCTCGAACGGCAGGCGCGGGCGCAGGCTCTGCGGAACGAGCGAAGGATCGGATGGATTGATGCGCGCGTAGCCCGCCACGTTGCGCTTGAGCAGGTCGGCGATATCGCTCGAGCCGATCTGGCCGACGCCGGTCAGCTCGATCTGCAGGAAGATCCCGGTGGAGGTCGTCTGCGTCGCCGCCTGCAAGCGCTGGGCCACGGCGCGGAACACCCAGCAGCCGGCGTTGTACTCCAGGCCGGCGAGGCCCTCGACGATGCGCCCGTCCAGGAACGAGTAGTTGTAGCGCCCGACCGCGTACCAGCCCGCGGCGATCGGCCATTGGCCCGACATGTCCACCTGCTTGATCAGATTGGCGGGGTCGGCATTGTAGCGGTAGGTGACGTTGAGGACCTTGGCGATCTCGGGGGCGTAGCGCGCCGTGGCGCCCAGACGCTCGACACGCGGCGAGCGCGGGTCGTATTGCATGGTGCCATCGAAGCTCCAGGCATCGAAGCGCGCGCCGAGCGAGGCGAGGATGTCGCCCCGCCCCTTGTCGGGCGGCGGCGTGGCGGCGTTGAGCGCGACGCGCTCGTTCTCGAAGTAGTAGCGCTGGCCGAGCGTGGCGCGGAACCTCTCCTCGCCCCGCTCGTCGAGGATGCGCGAGCTCGCGGCCGCGGTCAGCTGGCTCGCGTCGCCGAACCGGTCGCCGCCGACGAAGCGGTTCTCGCTGAACAGCTGCGTGTAGTTGAAGTCCGCCAGCGTGGTGTCGAACAGCGGCGCCTGGCTCTGCTTGCGGTACGGGGCCTTGACGTAGAAGAGGCGCGGCTCGAGGGTCTGCCGGCCGCTCTGGCCGAACAGCGTCAGGCCGCGCTCGAACACCAGGCCGCCGTCCAGGCTGGTCCACGGCACGCCGACGGACTGGCCCCTGTCCTGGCCGAGCGCCGTGTTCTCCAGGTTGTAGTGCGCGTAGTGCAGTCCGGCGCGCGGCGTGAAGAAATAGCCGGGCGCGACCACCGGCATGGAGATCGAGGGGTTGAACGAGCTGCGGCCGCCTTCGACCATCGAGTTATTGGTGAACTTGGCGTACTCGCCCGCGAGCGTGAGATCGAAGCGCCCGGCAAGGTCCGTCTTGACGACTCCGGCGCTGATCTGCGGCAGGCGGCCGTACGGATTGGCGGACGGCGCGAGCGGGTCGATCAGCGTCTGGAATTTCTGCGCCCGCACCACCACGTACGAGGGCAGGCCGAGTACCGTGGGGGTGTAGCTGAGCAGCCCCTCGCGCTGCAGGTTGCCGCGCGAGATCGAGCGCACGTTGGTGGCGAAGTCGACCAGGTAGGCGTCGTCGCTGACCTTGTTCATGTCGACCTTCAGCTTCAGGTCGGGCGAGAATTCCTGGTCGTGCTGGAACGAGTAGCCGCTGCGCGGCCGCTCGAGCACCTCGTCGCGCGGCAGGAATTCCGCGTGCAGCTTGCCCCGGTAGCTCTCGCCCAGGTAGTTGTAGGTGCCCTTGACCTGCTCGCCGCGCTTGCTCATGAACACCGGGGTCAGGGTCAGGTCCTGCTCGGGCGCGATGTTCAGGTAGAACGGCGTGCCGATCTCGAGTCCGCGGCGGGTGTTCTGGGTGTAGTACGGGGCGAGAAAACCCGTCTTGCGGCGGTTCTCGAGCGGAAAGCTCAGGTACGGCAGCGACAGCACGGTCGTGTCGGCGACGCGCAGGCGCGTGTCGCGCGCCGTGCCCTCCTCGGCGGCGAAGTCCAGGTCGAGCTCGCCCGCCTCGATGACCCAGCCCCGGTCCTCGGGCCGGCAGGTGGTGTAGCTCGCGTTGCCCAGGCGCAGGCGCTCCTTGCCGAGGATCTCGATTTTCTCGGCGCCGCCGTGCGCCGGCGGATGGGTATCGACGAGGAACTTCGCGTCCTCGATCACGCCGGTATCGTCCCGCGTGCTGTAGCGCAGGCGGGCCCCGGTGAAGCGGCCGATGCCGTGCCGCAGGCGCACCCCGCCGCCGGCCTCGAGGCGGCCGAACTCCTGGCTGTAGCGCAGGTACTCGCTGTAGATCGAAAGGTCCTCGCGCTTGAATTCCACGCGGCCGCGCGCGGTGAGCTCGAGTTCGGACACGCCCTCGATCGTCTCCGCGTCGATCGTCGTCGGCCCCGCCGGCCGCGGCGCCTGCGCGGGCGCCGCCTCGCGCGGCGGCGCCGGGACAACGAGCGAGGGCCGCGGCGCCTGGGGCCAGGCGGGCGCCGCGCCCGCCAGCAGGATCAGCAGGACCGCAAGGCGCGAAGCGCGGCGCTGCATCGAACGAACTCGCGAGGCGCGTTCGGGACGAAAATGCGGAAGCAAGCGCGAGCCATGTTGCGAGAGTGAAAAGTGTCATAATTCAGAGCAAATCGCAATGGATTTCAGACTCGTCGAGCTCGAGCGCTGGCTCGGCGCGCAGTTCCCTTCGCGGACCTTCACCCTCGCGCGCGCGTCGGAGGACGCGAGCTTCCGGCGCTACTGGCGCGCGAGCCTGGCGGATGGACGCAGCTTCATCGCGATGGACGCGCCGCCGGACAAGGAAGACTGCCGCCCGTTCCTCCATGTCGCCGGCCTGCTGCGGGCGGCGGGCCTCAACGCGCCCGAGGTGCTCGCGCAGGACGCGGCCCGCGGTTTCCTGCTGCTCACCGATCTCGGCACGCGGACCTACCTGGATGCGCTCGACGATGCGAGCGCCGCGGATCTCTTTCGCGACGCGACCGATGCGCTCCTGCGCTGGCAGCTCGCGACGCGGCGCGGCGAGCTGCCGCCCTACGACGAGGCCCTGCTGCGCCGCGAGCTGGATCTCTTCCCGCAATGGTACGTCGCCGCGCACCTGCGCCGGGAGCTGCCCGCCGCGGACCGGGAGATCCTCCGGAACGCGTCGCGGTTGCTCGTGCAAAGCGCGCTCGCGCAGCCGCGGGTCTACGTGCACCGCGACTACATGCCGCGCAACCTCATGGTCTGCGAACCCAATCCGGGCGTGCTCGATTTCCAGGACGCGGTCGAGGGGCCGATCAGCTACGACATGGTCTGCCTGATGCGCGACGCCTTCGTGAGCTGGAACGAGGAGCGCGTGCTCGACTGGACCGCGCGCTACTGGGACAAGGCGCGCAAGGCGGCGCTGCCGGTGGCGGGCGATTTTGGCGAGTTCTGGCGCGCCTTCGAGTGGATGGGCCTGCAGCGGCACCTCAAGGTGCTCGGCATCTTCGCGCGCCTCGCCTGCCGCGACGGCAAGCCGCGCTACCTCGCCGACGCGCCGCGTTTCCTCGGCTATGCGCGCGCGGTGGCGCGGCGCTATGCGCCGCTTGCGCCGCTCGCGCGACTGCTCGATCGCCTCGAGCCCGCGTGAAGGAGATGACGTGAAGGCAATGATTCTGGCCGCCGGGCGCGGCGAGCGCCTGCGCCCGCTCACCGGGCGCACGCCCAAGCCGCTGCTCGAGGCGGGGGGCGAGACGCTGCTCGGCCGCCACCTCTCCCGTCTCGCCGGCGCCGGGTTCGCGCGCGCCGTGATCAACGTGTCGCATCTCGCCGAGGCGATCGTCGAGCGCTTCGGCGACGGCTCGCGCCACGGCATCGCCATCGACTGGTCGCGCGAGGCCGAGCCGCTGGAGACCGCGGGCGGCATCGCGCGCGCACGCGCGCTGCTCGGCGAAGAGCCCTTCCTGCTGGTGAACGCCGATATCTGGTGCGAATTCGATTTTTCAGCATTGCGGGATTTCCATCTGCACGGGCGCGTGTCGCACCTCGTTCTGGTTCGCAATCCTCCCTGGCACCCGCGCGGCGACTTCTCGCTCGAGGGCAATGTCATCGGCAACGCGGCCTCTCCGCGCTACACTTACGCGGGCATCTCGGTGCTCGCGCCGCGGCTGGTCGACGGCGTGGCGCCGGGAGCGAAGGCGCCGCTCGCGCCGCTCCTGCGCGCCGCCGCCGAGCGCGGCGAGGCGAGCGGGGAACTCTACGAGGGGGGCTGGAGCGACGTCGGCACCCCGCAACGGCTGGCCGAACTGAAGGCGCGACTGGACAGGCGATGAAACCCGGCGATCTCGACCCCGCGCTGCACGGCGCGCGCCGCGCGCGCCTTGCGCAGGCGATGCAGGAAGGCGTGGCCGTGATTCCCACCGCGCCCGAGCGCATCCGCAACCGCGACACGCACTATCCCTACCGCTACGACAGCCATTTCTACTACCTGACCGGCTTCGCCGAGCCCGAGGCGGCGCTGGTGATCGTCGCCGGCGCGCGGCCGAGGAGCCTGCTCTTTTGCCGCGAGAAAAACGAGGAGCGCGAGACCTGGGACGGCTTTCGCTTCGGCCCGCAGGGCGCGCGGGAGCGCTTCGGGTTCGACGAAGCACACCCGATCGCCGAGCTGGACGCGCGGCTCGCGGAGTTGCTCGGCGACCAGCCCGTGCTGCATTTTCCGCTGGGCGCCGATCCCGCCTGGGACGCGCGCGCGATGGGCTGGCTGAACGCGGTGCGCGCGCTGGCGCGCACGGGCGTCGCCGCGCCCGCGCGCGTGCAGGATGTGCGCGCGCTGATCGACGACATGCGCCTGGTGAAGGATTCCCGCGAGCTGGGCATCATGCGCCGCGCCGCCGCCATCTCCGCGGCCGCGCACGTGCGCGCGATCCGCGCCGCGCGCGCCGGCCGCTTCGAATTCGAGCTGGAGGCGGAACTGCTGCACGAGTTCCGCCGCAACGGCGCCCAGTTCCCCGCGTATTGGCCGATCGTCGCCGCCGGCGCCAACGCCTGCGTGCTGCATTACGTGGCGAACGACGGCGTGCTGCGCGAGGGTGACCTGGTGCTGATCGACGCCGGTTGCGAGCTGGCGGGCTACGCCTCCGACATCACGCGCACGTTCCCCGTGGGCGAGCGCTTCTCCGGCGCGCAGCGCGAGGTGTACGAGATCGTGCTTGCGGCGCAGGCCGCCGCGATGGCAAAAGTGCGCGCCGGCGCCGCCTGGAACGAGCCGCACGACGCCGCCGTGCGCGTGCTCGCGCAGGGCATGCTCGATCTCAAGCTGCTTGGCGGCGGCCTCGAGGAAGCGCTCGAGAAGGAAACCTACAAGCGCTTCTACATGCACCGCACCGGCCATTGGCTGGGCCTGGACGTGCACGACGCGGGCGACTACAAGCGCGCCGGCAAGTGGCGCGCGCTCGCCCCCGGCATGGTGCTCACCGTGGAGCCCGGGCTCTACATCCGCGCCGCCGAGGATGTTCCCGAGCGGCTGCGCGGGATCGGCGTGCGCATCGAGGACGACGTGCTCGTCACCGACGGCGCGTGCGAGGTGATCACCCGCGAGACGCCCAAGAGCATCGCCGAGATCGAAGCGCTCAGGAGGGATGCCCCGGGCGATGCGCGCTGACGTCGCCATCCATGGCGCGGGGCCCGTGGGCTGCGCGCTGGCGCTGCTCCTGCGGCGGCAGGGCCGCGCCGCCGTGCTCGTGCAGCAGCGCGAGGCTGCCGCGCGATCGTTCCGCCCCGCATTTCGTCCTCTCGCGCTTTCCCACGCAAGCCGCCTGATCCTCGAGCGCGCGGGCGCCTGGCGGGCGCTCGCGGTCACGCCCATCGCCGCCATTCACGTGTCGCAGCAGCGCGGCTTCGGCCGCGCCTGCATGAGCGCCGCCGATGCCGGCGTGCCGGCGCTGGGCTACGTGCTCGATTACGGCACGCTGCTCGATGCGCTGCTCGCGCGCGTCCGCGAAGCGCGCGTTCCAGTGCAGTCCGAGCCGGTCGAGGCGCTGCTCGCCGTCCATGCGGAAGGAACCTCGGAGGAAGCGAGCCGCAAGGACTACCGCCAGCAGGCGGTGGTCGCCGAGGTGCAGACGCGACCCGGCGCGACCACGACCGCCTGGGAGCGCTTCACGCCCGAAGGCCCGCTCGCCCTGTTGCCGATCGCCGGAAAATACGGCGTGGTCTGGAGCGCGCGCCCGGAGCGGGCGCGGGAACTGTGCGATGCGGACGAATCCCGGTTTCTCGCTGCGCTCGCGCAGGCCTTCGGGCGGCGCGCCGGCGCGTTCGTCGCCGCGGGCGCGCGCGCCCGGCTGCCGCTCTCGCTGCGATTGCGATCCGAGCGCACCGGCGAGCGCGCCGCCTACGTGGGCAATGCCGCGCAGACGCTGCACCCCGTCGCCGGGCAGGGCCTGAACCTCGGGCTGCGCGACGCCTGGGACCTGGCGCAGGTCTTGCAGGGCGCGCCGGACCCGGGAGATGCGCGCGTGCTCCAGGCTTTCGCCGCCCTGCGTCGCTTCGATGCGACGGCGACCGTGCGCATCACCGATTTCCTGGCCGGCGCATTCCTCGGCGAGTCGCCGCTGCGCGGACTGACGCGAGGAATGGGATTGACTGCGCTCGACATTTGCCTGCCGGCAAGGCGTTTTTTCGCGCGCCGCATGATCTACGGAGCCTCCGCGCTTCCCTGACGGGTTCGCTGTTTGGAAAACGCAACAGCGGCAATATCGCCCGGCGGCTGAACGCGCTAGAATTCGCTCCCCTCGCAATACGTCCAGGAAAAAAGGCGGATGCAACTCGGCGCGCACGTGCTGCGCAACGGCCTGTTCGTCGCACCGATGGCGGGCGTGACCGACCGGCCCTTTCGCGCGCTCTGCCGAAGCTTCGGCGCCGGCCTGGCGGTGTCGGAAATGGTCTCGGCGCGGCCCGAACTGCGCCACACCCGCAAGTCGCGCCTGCGCCGCGAGCACGAAGGAGAAACGCGGGGCGAAACGCAGGGGGAGATGCGCGGCGCGGCCGACCCCGTTTCGGTGCAGATCGTGGGCGCCGATCCGGCGCAGATGGCCGAGGCGGCGCGCGTCAACGCGGCCGAGGGCGCCCAGATCATCGACATCAACATGGGTTGCCCGGCGAAGAAGGTCTGCAACGTGGCCGCCGGTTCCGCCCTGCTCGCGGACGAGGCGCTCGTCGGGCGGATCCTGGACGCGGTGGTCTCGGCCACCGACAGCTTGCGCGTGCCGGTGACCCTGAAGATCCGCACCGGCCCCGACCCGGCCCGCAGGAACGCGCCGCGCATCGCGCGCATCGCCGAGAGCGCGGGCGTGCGGCTGCTCGCGGTGCACGGCCGCACGCGCGCCTGCGGCTTTCGCGGGCGCGCGGAGTTCGACACCATCGCCGAGGTAAAGGCGCGGGTGCGCATCCCGGTGATCGCCAACGGCGACATCGATACGCCGCGGCAGGCAAAGCGCGTGCTCGACTACACCAAGGCCGACGGCGTGATGATCGGCCGCGCCGCCCACGGCCGGCCGTGGATTTTCCGGGAGTTCCTCGCCTTCCTGCAGGAAGGAAGGACGATTGCGCCGCCCTCCGCGCCCGAGATGCGCGCGGTGGCGCTCCAGCACCTGGAGGGGATCTACTCGCTGTACGGCGAGGCGCACGGCGTCCACATCGCGCGCAAACATATTGGTTGGTATCTCAGAACCCAGCCTGGCGGCGAGACGTTCCGCCGCCAGGCGATGACCCTGCAGAGCGCCCGCGAGCAGCTCGCCGCCGTGGGCCGTTTTTTCGAAGAGCTCGACGGGGGCGGCGCCCTGTCGTCCGACCAGCGATGACCCGGAACACCGAACTCGCCGAGGCCGTACGGCGCTCGCTGGAGCGCTACTTCCGCGACATGGACGGCGAGCGGCCGACCGCGATCTACGACATGGTGCTGAGGAACGTCGAGCGCCCGCTGATCGAGACGGTGCTCGGCAAGGCCGAAGGCAACCAGAGCGCGGCGGCGTCGATGCTCGGCATCGACCGCAATACCCTGCGCAAGAAAATCCAGCAGCTGCGGATCAAGGCCTGATGCCTCCGGTCCGGGTCCGGCGGGCGCTCCTCAGCGTCTCCGACAAGACGGGCCTGGCGGAACTCGCGCGCGCGCTCGCCGGCGCCGGCGTCGAGCTCCTGTCGACCGGCGGCACCGCCAAGCTCCTCGAGAAGGAAGGCATCCCCGTCACCGAGGTTTCCGCGCACACCGGCTTTCCCGAGATGCTCGACGGCCGCGTCAAGACCCTGCACCCGAAGATCCATGGCGGCATCCTCGCCCGGCGCGACCTGCGCGAGCACATGGCGCAGATCGAAAAGGCCGGCATCGCGCCGATCGACCTGATCGTCGTCAACCTGTATCCGTTCGAGGCGACCATCGCCGACCCGGACTGCACGCTGGAGAACGCGGTCGAGAACATCGACATCGGCGGACCGACGATGCTGCGTGCGGCGGCGAAGAACCACGCCGGCGTCGCCGCGCTCGTCGACCCGGCCGACTACGACGGCGTGCTCGCGGAGATCCGCGCCACGGGCGGCGTGTCGGACGCCACGCGCTTTCGCCTCGCGACGAAGGTATTCGCGCATACCGCGGGCTACGACGGCGCGATCGCCAACTACCTCTCCTCGCTGGATGGCGAGGGCGGGCGCCGCGCCTATCCCGACGTGCTCAACCTGCAGTTCTTCAAGCGCCAGGAGATGCGCTACGGCGAGAACCCGCACCAAGCGGCGGCCTTCTACCGCGACCGCGGCGCGGTCGCGGGCTCGATCGCCGCGTTTTCCATCCTGCAGGGCAAGGAGCTTTCCTACAACAACGTCGCCGACGCGGACGCGGCCTGGGAATGCGTGAAGAGCTTCGCCGAGCCGGCCTGCGTGATCGTCAAGCACGCGAATCCCTGCGGCGTGGCGGTCGCCGACGGCGCGCTCGCCGCCTACCGCAAGGCTTTCGCGACCGACCCGACCTCGGCCTTCGGCGGCATCCTCGCCTTCAACCGCGTGCTCGAGCGCGCGGCGGCCGAGGAGATCGGCAAGCAGTTCGCCGAGGTGGTCATCGCGCCGCGCGTCGATTCCGCCGCGCGCGAGTTCTTCGCGGCGAAGCAGAACCTGCGCGTGCTGGAGGTGCCGCTCACGCACGAGACGCAGGCGCACGACTACAAGCGCGTGGGCGGCGGCCTGCTCGTGCAGAGCTCGGATGTGAAGGCCGTGGACAGAAAAGACTTGAAATTGAAGACAAAAAAAGCGCCCACCGAGGAGCAGTGGCGCGACCTGCTGTTCGCCTGGAAGGTCGCCAAGTTCGTGAAGTCCAACGCCATCGTGTTCTGCCGCGGCGGCGCCACCGTCGGCGTGGGCGCGGGCCAGATGAGCCGCGTGGACAGCGCGCGCATCGCCGCGATCAAGGCGAAGAACGCCGGCCTCGAGATCGCCGGCTCGGTGGTCGCCTCGGACGCCTTCTTCCCGTTTCGCGACGGCCTCGACGCGGTCGTGGACGCCGGCGCGGCGGCGGTGATCCAGCCCGGCGGCAGCGTGCGCGACGACGAGGTCATCGCCGCGGCCGACGAGCGCGGCGTCGCGATGGTGTTCACCGGCGTACGTCACTTCCGGCACTAGGAAGTCCGCCCCGGATGAAGCTCCTCGTCATCGGCTCCGGCGGCCGCGAGCATGCGATGGCGTGGAAGCTCGCGCAGAGCCCGCGCGTGCAGAAGGTCTATGTCGCTCCGGGCAACGGTGGCACGGCGACGGAAGCGGGCCTTGAGAACCTCCCGCTCGGCGACTTTTCCCGGTTGATTTCCTTCTGCAGGGAAGAACAGATACAACTGACCGTGGTCGGACCCGAGGCGCCGCTCGCGGCCGGAATCGTGGATGCGTTCCAGGAAGCGGGGCTGCGCATCTTCGGCCCGGTGCGGGCGGCGGCGCGGCTCGAATCGTCGAAGGACTTCGCGAAACAGTTCATGGTGCGTCACGGCCTGCCCACCGCGAGGTACGAGACCTTCAGCGATGCCACGCGGGCCCGCGCCTACGTCGACCGGCAGGGCGCGCCCATCGTTGTCAAGGCCGACGGTCTCGCCGCCGGCAAGGGCGTGGTGGTCGCCGCCAGCGCCGCCGAGGCGCACGCGGCGATCGACACCTTCCTGGTGCAGAACAGGCTCGGCGACGCCGGCGCGAGGGTGGTGATCGAGGAATACCTCGAGGGCGAGGAGGCGAGCTTCATGGTCATGGCCGACGGTGCGCACGCGCTGGCGCTGGCCACCAGCCAGGACCACAAGCGCCTCGGGGACGGCGACCGGGGGCCGAACACTGGCGGCATGGGCGCGATTTCGCCCGCGCCGGTGGTCACCCCGCAGCTGCACGCGCGCGTGATGCGCGAGATCATCCAGCCAGCGCTCGCCGGCATGGCGAAGGACGGCACGCCTTACACGGGCTTCCTCTACGCCGGCCTGATGATCGATAAGGCGGGCAACCCGAGGACGCTGGAATTCAACTGCCGCCTCGGCGACCCGGAAACGCAGCCGATCCTGCTGCGCCTGAAATCGGACCTGGTCGGGCTGATCGAGCACGCGCTCGAGGGAACGCTCGACCGCGCCGAAGCCGACTGGGACCGGCGCGCGGCGCTGTGCGTGGTGCTCGCCGCGGCGAACTACCCCGGGGAGCCCCGCACGGGCGACGAGATACACGGCCTG
This sequence comes from Burkholderiales bacterium, assembly GCA_020845995.1. GTDB lineage: Bacteria > Pseudomonadota > Gammaproteobacteria > Burkholderiales > SG8-39 > RBG-16-66-20. The sequence continues at coordinate 15,770 of JADLES010000131.1, forward strand.
CCGGGCGCCGCCGAGGATTGCCGGTTGTTCCACGCCGGCACGAGACTTGACGGCGGCAGGATCCTCACCAACGGCGGTCGCGTGCTCGGCGTCACCGCGCTCGGCGACTCGCTGAAGCTGGCGGCGCGCCGTGCCTACGAGGCGGCCGACGCCATTCGCTTCCAGGGCATGCAATACCGCAAGGATATCGGGCACCGGGCGCTGAAGAAGGGCTGAGCGCATGGACAGCCGCCCGGTCCGCGACTACTTCACCGCGCTGCAGGCGCGCATCGTCGCGGCGCTGGA
>JADLES010000132.1 GCA_020845995.1 Burkholderiales bacterium
CGATGCCGATCCTCAGTTCGTTCATTTGACCTCGTAGAAATCCAGTTCCACCGACTGCGCGCGGCGCGCGCCGCTGGCGACGCAGATGGTCCGGTTGAGCCAGGCATACCGCGCGGCCGAGGTCTCGAACCAGGGCGTGGCGCGCATGTAGTAGAGGGCCGGGTCCACGTCTTCGCCGCGTCCGAGGCGCTCGACCACTTCCTTCGGCCCGTGGCGGTAGCCCTTGTTGTTGACGTAGATGAGCGCGCCGTCCGCGGTCTCCAGCGTGTAGCGCGCGTCGAGGCAGGCCACCCCGTCGGCGCGAACCAGTTGCCAGTCGGCGCCGCCGGGCAGCACGCGGCCCGAAAGGCGCGGGCCGGAAAAGCTGCCGCCCGTGATGCCGATGACGCGCCGCCGGCCGCGCGGCGTCTCGCCGAGATCGCGGACAGGTTCCAATGTGACTTCGATCTTGCAGAGGAAATCTGTGTTGATCATTCCGAGCCGTTGATTTCCCGAAGCAGGCGAAACAACTCCCGCTGCGCTCTCGGGGGCTTGCCTTCCGCGATTTCCTTGCGGGCGTTGCGGATCAGCGCGCGCAGCGCCTGCAGGTCCGTGCCCGGATGCGTGCCCGCAAACTCGGTGAGCGCCGCATCGTCGCCGATCAGCCGCTCGCGCCAGGATTCCAGCCGCCGCTGGCGCGCGCGCGCAGCGACCGAGCGCCCGGCGACGGCGGCGAGCGCGGCGCGCACCGGCTCGGGATCGACGCCGCGCATGATCTTGCCGATGTACTGGAGCTGCCGGCGCCGCGCCTCGTGGCTGGTGATGCGCTGCGCCTCGCGCACCGCGGCGTCGAGCGGCGCGGGCAGCGCCATCGCATCCAGCCGCGCGGGCGGAAGATCGACCAGTCCGGCGCCCAGTTCCTGCAGCGCTTCGACTTCGCGCTTTTTCCGGCTGCGGCTGACGAATTCGCTGACTTTTCCGGCGCCCATCGCTTGTATGATAGCGCGCCATGCCGAAGCCTCATCGCTTCACCTACGCGAGCGCGCAGCTCGAGGAGTTCGCGCGGGCGGTGCTCGCGGAGGCAGCGCGCGCGGGCGCGACGGCCTGCGAGTGCGAGGTGTCGGAGGGATACGGGCTGTCGGTCACGGTGCGCAAGGACGAGCCCGAGACCATCGAGCACAACCGCGACAAGGGCATCGGCGTCACCGTGTACGTGGGCGAGCGGCCACAGGCGCGGCGCGGCCACGCCAGCAGCTCGGATTTCTCGCCGGCGGCGATCGCGAGCACGGTGCGGGCGGCGGCGGCGATCGCGCGTCAGACCGCGGTGGACGACTGCGCGGGCCCGCCCGAGCCGGCGGAGCTCGCCCGCGCCGAGGAGCTGCGCCGGATCAGGCTCGACCTCTTCCACCCCTGGGACCTCGGCACCGAGGAGGCGATCCGCCTCGCCCGGCGCGCCGAGCGCGCGGCGTTCGCGCTCTCGCCTAGGATCGCCAACTCGGAAGGGGCGACCGTGTCGGCGCAGCACTCGCAGTTCGTGCTCGCCAACAGCCTCGGCTTCCTGCACGGCTTCCCGGCCTCGCGCCACTCGCTGTCGCTCTCGGTGATCGCCAAGGACCGGGACCTCATGCAGCGCGACGACTGGTACAGCTCGGCGCGCGTGCCGGCGAAGGTCGCCCGGCCCGAGGCGCTCGGCGAATACGCCGGGCGGCGCGCGCTCGCGCGCCTGGGCGCGCGCAAGATCGCCACCCGCCAGGCGCCGGTGCTGTTCGAGGCGCCGGCCGCCATCGGCCTGATCGGCTCCTTCGTCTCGGCGGCGAGCGGCGGCAACCTGTACCGCAAGTCTTCCTTTCTCGTGGATGCCCTCGGCAAGACGGTATTCGCGCCGGGCGTGCGGATCGATGAGCGGCCGCACGAGCCGCGCGCGCTCGCGAGTTCGCCCTTTGACGACGAAGGCGTGGCGACGCGCGAGCGCGCGGTGGTGCGCAAGGGAGTGCTGCAGGGATATTTCCTCGGCAGCTATTCCGCGCGCAAACTGGGGCTGAAGAGCACCGGCAGCGCGGGCGGCAACCACAACCTGGTGGTGGCTCCGTTCGGCGCGCCGGCGGGTTCGGGCCTGTCCGGCATGCTGAAGCTGCTGGGCAGGGGGCTGTTCGTCACCGAGATGCTGGGGCAGGGGGTGAACCTGCTTACCGGCGACTATTCGCGCGGCGCCGCGGGCTACTGGGTGGAGAACGGCGAGATCGCCTACCCGGTAGAGGAGATCACGGTGGCCGGCAACCTGAGGGACATGTTCCGCGGCATCGCCGCGGTGGGCGGCGACCAGGTGGTGCGCGGCGCGTACCGCTGCGGCTCGATCCTGGTCGAGAACATGACCATCGCGGGCCACTGAGGTGATATTCCGCGCGCCTCGCCTGGCAGCCGCTCTGCTCGCGCTCGCGGCCGTGCTCGCCGCTCCGGCGGCCGCGGCGCAGAACTGGACCACGATCGACGTGCTCTACGTGCCCACCCCTTACGACGTGGTGGACGAGATGCTGCGCATGGCCCGCGTCGGCAAGGGCGACGTGCTCTACGACCTGGGATCGGGCGACGGGCGGATCCCGATCGCGGCCGCGAAGCAGTACGGCATCCACGCCACCGGCATCGACATCGACCCGGAGCGGATCCGCGAGGCCGAGGGCAACGCGAGCGCCGCGGGCGTGGACGCGCTCGTGCGTTTCCGCCAGGAAGACCTGTTCGAGACCGATTTCCGCGATGCGACCGTGGTGACGCTGTACCTGCAGCCGCATCTCAATCTCAGGCTGCGGTCCAGGCTCTGGACGGAACTCAGGCCCGGGACGCGCATCGTCTCGCACCAGTTCGACATGGGCGATTGGGCGCCGGAGAAGAAATGGGAGAAGGCGGGCCACAGGGTCTACCTGTGGACCGTGCCCGATTCCGGCAGGCCGCCGGCTAGGTGAAGTCCAGGCGCCCTGCGAGCAGCACCCCGTAGACGCGGATCGGCGCGCGGCGCGGCAGCTCGAGCTGCGGCAGCGGATCGGCGTCCAGGTCCAGGTTCTCGACCGAAAGCGCCCCCATCACCGCCTCCGACATCACGAATTCGCCGGCGCGCGCGCGGGCCACCATGTGCTGCGCGAGGTTCACGCTGTCGCCGAAGGCGATGCGGCGCTCCAGGCCCCTGGGGCCGGCGACGCCGAGCACCGCCTCGCCCAGGTGCAGGCCCTGCGCGACCGCGGTGCGCAGGCCGTGGCTCGCGCGCCAGTGTTCGGCGAGCGCGGGAAAATCGGCCTGGATGCGCTGCGCGGCCCGGACCGCCTGCTGCGCGGACTGCGACGGGCCGCCTTGCGCGAACACCGACACGAGCGTGTCGTGCTGGGTGGTGACCGGCTCGCCGCCGTGCGATCGGACGATCTCGGCTGCGAAGCTGAAGAAATCGCTGGCGAGGGAGAGCACCAGCCCCGCCTCGAGCGCCTCGGACATGCGCGCGAGGCCCCGCAACTCGCAGTTGAGGAGCACCATCTGTCGCCGGCCTGCCGCCGGCGCGACGCCGACGGTGGTCTGCTGGTTGAGCGAGGTCACTGCTGGCACTGCGCCCATCGTGCATCTCCGGATTGTGGTGACGCGCGCAGCGTACGGATTGCAAGAAAGCGTCAGGAGGAACTATTGCCTCGTTGTCCTGCCGCGGGACAGGCGGAGGCGCGCCGCGGACCGGCGGCGGCGCTGTGCGCGAAACCGCCGTGAACTAGTTCTCAGATCAGAGTCAGCAGCGCCACCACGAACACCACCAGCGAACCGGCGGCGAAGAAGGCAAGCGAGGAATCGGCGACCTGCGGCAGGTCCGGGTCGCGCGCCACGGGTTCGGGATGGTGCTCATCGCGGTGCTCCTCGGCCGTGGGCGCCGGCTTGCCGACCTTCTCGTTGAAGGCCGCGAAGAAGTCGCCCGCCACCTTGTTCGCCGCGGCGTCCACCAGGCGGGAGCCGATCTGCGCGAGCTTGCCGCCGACATTGGCCTTCACCTTGTAGCTGAGCCGCGTGTCGTGGCCGACGCTGGCGAGCGCCACGTCGGCGGCGCCCTTGGCGAAACCGGCCACGCCACCCTGGCCCTCGAAGGCGATCGAGTAGGACTCGGGCGGGACGATGTTGGACAGCGTCATCCGGCCCTTGAATTTCGCGCTCACCGGCCCGACGCGCGCGGTCATCAGCACCGTGAACTGGTTCTCGCCCGCGGGCTCGATCGATTCGCAGCCGGGCACGCACTCCTTGAGGACCGCCAGATCGTTCAGCGCCGCCCAGGTCTCGGCCTGCGTGGCGCGGATCAGCTGCTCTCCCGTCATTTCCATGCGTGTTTCTCCAGTCTGCGCTGCGGCGACCGCGACATCACGCGCGCGAGGTCGATCAGGCTCTTCAGATTATGCACCGGCAGGAAGAGATCCACGTGCGGCAGCATCGCGCGCACGCCGGCGGGCCGCGCCTCGAACTTGTCGTAGCGCAGCAGCGGGTTCAGCCAGATCAGCTGTTTGCAGGACTTGTGCAGGCGCTGCATCTCCTCGGCGAGACCCTCGCCCGCCTCGCGGTCGAGGCCGTCGGAGACCAGCAGCAGGCAGGCGTTCTGCCCCAGCACGCGCCGGCCCCAGCGCCAGTTGAACTCGCGCAGGCTCCAGCCGATGCGCGTGCCGCCCGACCAGTCCTTGATCGCGTCCGCCACCCTGGCCATCGCCACGTCGACGTCGTGATGGCGCAGCTGGCGCGTGATGTTGGTGAGGCGCGTGCCGAACACGAACACCGAGACGCGGTCGCGGTCGTTGGTGAGCGCGTGCAGGAAGTGCAGGAACATGCGCGCGTAGGGATTCATCGAACCGGAAATGTCGCACAGCACCACCAGCGGCGGATGGATCCAGCGCGGCGCCTCGCGCACCAGCGGGATCACGTCGCCGCCTTCGCGCAGCGATTCGCGAAGCGTCGCGCGCAGATTTATTTTTTTTCCGCCCTCGTTCACCACCTTCCGTCTGGTCCGAATCAAAGGCAATGGAAGCCGCAGTTCGCGCAGCATCTTCTTCGCTTCCGCCAGCTCGGCCGCCGACATGGTGTCGAAGTCCATGCGCTGCAGCACTTCCTTCGCGGAGAAGGTGAGGCGCGCGTCGATCTCGATCTTCTGCTCCTCGCGCGCCTGCTCCGCCTTCTTCTGGTCGAACAGGGCATCCGACAGGCGCTGGCTCTGCTCGCGCTCCTTGGCGGCGCGGCCGTAGGTCTTGGGCAGCAGCGCGCTCATCATCTTCTCGAGCAGCTTCGGGTCGCGCCAGAAGATGCGGAACGCCTGGTCGAAGATCGGCCGCTGCTCTTCCTTCGACAGAAACACCGCGGACATGGTCCAGTACCAGTCGTCGCGGCGGTTGCAGTCGGCGAGTTCCAGCGCCTTGACGCAGTCCACCACGCGGTCCGGCCCCAGCCGCAGGCCCGCGCCGCGGAGCACGCGCGCGAAGTGCATCACGTTCTCCGCGAGCCTCTGGCCGGGCCCGGCCGGGTCGATCGCGGGGAACATGCTCAAGCCTCCGTCTGATTGCGGGCGGCGGTCTCGGGCGCCGCCAGCGGCGACTTGCGCGCGAGCTTGTGCACGGCGCGCGAGGCGACCACCGCGTGCTCCGAGAAAAATCGTTCGTGGTTGCGCTCCACCTCGGCAAGGCGATAGATGTAGTTGACCATCATGCCCGCCGAGCGCTCCATGCCCGCGGCCGAGGTGTCTCCCAGCCAGTTGAGCCTTTCCAGCGCCGCGCCGTTGCCCAGGTGAAAGCGCGACACTGCATCCAGCGGCTCGGCACCGTCCTTGGCGTGCAGCAGGTACCAGGCGCACAGCCGCATCAGCAGCTTCTGCAGCGGTTCGTCGATCTCCCCCGTATGCCAGCCTGCTTCCTCGATCTTCGCGAGCAGCGCGTGGCGGCGCTCCGCGTTCGGGCCGACCGAGAGCTGCACCCGCGTGTCGGGCGCGGCGAGCCAGCGCCGGAAGCCGGGGATGGGCGAGAGCGTGGCGAAGCCGCGCAGGTGCGGGAGTTCCCGCTGCAGATCCTCGGCCACCTGCTTGATGAGCAGGTTGCCGAAGGAGGTGCCGCGCAGCCCCTCCTGGCAGTTGGTGATCGAGTAGAAGATGGCGTGGTCGGCGCGCCCGGGCTCGCCCAGCGGCGCGGCCACATCCAGCAGCGGCTGCACCTGCGCGCTCATGCCGCGCGTCAGCGCGACCTCGATGAAGATCAGCGGCTCGTCGCGCAGTTGCGGATGGAAGAAGGCGAAGCAGCGCCGGTCGGCCGCCAGGCGCCGGCGCAGGTCGCGCCAGCCCTGCACGGCGTGCACCGCCTCGTACTCGATCAGCTTCTCCAGCACGATCGCCGGCGTGCGCCAGTCGATGCGCTCCAGGCGCAGAAAGCCGCGGTTGAACCAGGAGCGAAACAGGTGCAGCAGGTCGGCGTCGATCGCGGCCCACTCCGGGTGCGCCTTGAGGCCCTTCAGCAGCCCGCGGCGCATCGCCACCAGCGCTTCCGTCCCCCCGGCGGCCATGTTGAGGCGCCGGAACAGCTCCTGGCGCGCCGTGTCGAGCACGCCCTGCAGCGCGATCAGGTTGCTCGGCGTCGGCTCGTAGCGGTAGGCGTCGGCTGCCTTGCCGACCGCCTCGGGGGAGGGTGCGAACTCCGTGGCGAGGATGCCGAAGAACTCCTGGCGGCCGCGCTCATCGAGCGCCTTCCACGCGGCCAGCGCCTCGCGCGCGAGAGCCGCGCCGGACACCTCGCCGCGCTCGCCGAGCAGCGCGTCGCACAGCGAGGCGAGGTGCTGCGTGCGCTGACCGATGTCCGGGCGCGTGCGGCCCAGCAGGCGGCGCAGGAACGAGGCGGCGCTCATGGCGGCGCGCCGCCTAGGCCGACACGGCCGCCGCCTTAGACTCGGTGACGAGGCGCGCGGCTTCCTCGCCGGCGATGCGCTCGATGTCGTCCTGGTACTTGAGCAGCACGCCGAGCGTGTTGTTGACCGTCTCCGGGTCGAGCGTGATGCGGTCCAGGGCCACCAGGCAGTTCGCCCAGTCCACCGTCTCAGCGACGCCCGGCAGCTTGAAGAGATCGATGCCGCGCAGGCGCTGCACGAAGGCGACCACCTCCTTCGACAGGGCGGCCGCCGCTTTCGGCGCCTTGCGCTTGAGGATCTCCAACTCGCGCGCGGCGTCCGGGTAGTCCACCCAGTGGTAGAAGCAGCGGCGCTTGACCGCGTCGTGGATCTCGCGCGTGCGGTTGGAGGTGATCACCACCAGCGGCGGCTCGGCCGCGCGGATGGTGCCGATCTCGGGCACCGTGATCTGCCAGTCGGAGAGCACCTCCAGCAGGTAGGCCTCGAACGGCTCGTCGGTGCGGTCCAGCTCGTCGATCAGCAGCACCGGCGGCGCGCCCGTGCCCTGCAGCGCGCGCAGCAGCGGCCGGCGCACGAGGAACTTCTCCGAGAAGATGTCCTGCGCGAGGCCCTCGCGGCTCTTCACCCCTTCGGCCTCGGCCATGCGGATTTCGATCATCTGCCGCGAGTAGTTCCACTCGTAGGCCGCCTGCGCGATGTCCATGCCCTCGTAGCACTGCAGCCGGATCAGCTCGCGGCCAAGCGACGTCGCGAGCACCTTGGCGATCTCGGTCTTGCCCACCCCCGCCTCGCCCTCGAGAAACAGCGGCCGCTGCATCGCAAGGGAAAGGTACAGCGCGGTCGCGAGGCTGCGGTCGGCGACGTAGTCCGCCTCGCCGAGCAGCTTGTGGGTTTCGTCGATGGACTTGGGCAGGGACCGGGACATGAGACTCGTTTCTCTTTGCGCAGTGCGGAAAAGCAGATTTTCGGTCATTTGGCGCCCGGCCGCCACCCGCGTTCCGCTCCATGCGATTGAGGCTCAAAATGGACGCCAGACCAGCGCACGCCCAGGGAGCGGAATGGACCGGCGCAGATTCGTGGCAGCCATCGGCGGCGCGCTCGCCGCGCCGCTGGCGCGTGCGCAGAAGCCTGGCGGACCCCGCACGATCGGCTTCCTCTCGCCGCACCCGCCGCTGCCGCCAGAGCATCCTGCCGCGCGCGCCATGCTGGAGACGTACAAGCGGCACGGCTGGACGCTCGGCGAGACGCTGCGCATGGAGCGGCCGAACGCCGAAGGCCGCGAGGAGCGCCTGCCGGCCACGGCGGAGGAACTGGTGCGCAAGCGCGTCGATGTGATCTGGGCGCTCGGACCCGAAGCCGCGGTCGCGGCCGCGCGCGCGACGCGCGCGATTCCGATCGTGTTCTGGGGCGTGGCCTGGCCGATCGAGCAAGGGCTGATCGAGTCGTTCGCGCGTCCCGGGCGAAACGCCACCGGCATCGCGTTCACCGCTGGCAACGAGGGTCAAAAGGTTCTGGAGACGATGCGCGAGATTGCGCCCAAGGCCGTCCGCCTCGCGCAGATTGCCACGCCAAGCGCGCTGCGCACGGTCGGCGGCGAGCTCCATCGGGGCGCGCAGCCCTCACTCCTCGCCGCAGCCGAAAAACTGGGGCTGGAGATGCAGCGCATCGAAGTCGCGCGCGTCGAGGACTTCGAAGGCGCCTTTGCCGCGATACGGCAATCGCGCGCGCAGGGGCTTTTCGTCCCGGGTACGACGCTGACCTTCCGCGAGCGCCAGCGCATCGTGGACTTCGCGAACCAGAACGGGATGCCGAGCGGCTTCAACCAGTTCGAGTTCGTCGCCGCCGGCGGGCTGTTTTCGTACGGCATCGACTCGACGCGGACGTTCTTCCAGACCATCGAGTATGTGGACCGCATCCTGCGCGGCGCGAAGCCGGAGGAACTCCCGGTCCAGCTGCCGCAGCATTTCCAGCTCGTCCTCAATCGCAAGACCGCCCAGACCCTCGGTCTGACTCTGCCGCAATCCGTCCTTATTCGCGCCGACCGGGTGATCGAATGAGGCTAGTGCCCCGCGACGAGCACCCGTCCGCCTGCGAGGTCGTGCAGGAATGCGGCGAGCGGCAGGACGTGCACCGGGCCGTCGCGCAGCGGCCGGTCGCCGAGGTAGGCGCCGAAGGCGCGACGGATGACGCCGGCGCCGTGCAGGTCCCTGAGCGCGCGCGAGTACTCGGGACGCCAGCGCTCGCTCGCCTTGACCTCGATGCCGACCGCCGTCCCGCCGCGTGTCCAGATGAAATCGATCTCGGTACCCGACGGCGTGCGGAAGTAGGCGAGCTCGCCGCCGGCGCCGCTGTAGGCGAGCTGGGCGCGCAGCTCGTGGAAGACCAGCGTTTCGAGCAGGACGCCGCGCTCGGCGGCATCGAGCGGCTCGCGCAGCCTGCGCGCGAGCGCGCGCGCCACGCCGCAGTCGAACAGATAGAACTTCGGATGCGCGACCTCTTTCACCTTGGCGCGCGGCCGCCAGGCGGGGAGCCAGGCGCCGAGCAGCGTGTCGGTGAGCACCTCGAAGTAGCCTTGCACGGTCGGCCGCGCGACCCCGGCGTCCCGCGCCAGCGACGCGATGTTGGTGATCTGCGCATTGGCGAGCGCCGCCACCTCGAGAAAGCGGGTGAAGCTCTCCAGGCTGCGCACCAGCGCCTCGGCGCGGATTTCCTGCGCGAGGTAGGTCTCGACGTAGGCTTCCAGCAGGTCGATCCGGCCGGCGACGCTCGGCTCGGTGCGCACCAGCGGCAGGCCGCCGAAACGCAGCAGCTCCGTCGCGGCAGGCGCGCCGCCCATCTCGGCCGCGGTCAGCGCGAGCATGCGGCGCATCACGACGCGCCCGCCCAGCAGGTTGACGTCCTCGCGCCGCAGGCGCCGCGCGGAGGAGCCGGTCAGCGCGAAGCGCCAGCGCCGCGGCGCCGCGCTGAGGGCATCGTGGACTTCGTTGAGCAGCGAGGGGAGCTTCTGCACCTCGTCGATAACCACCCAGGCGCCCCTGGGCAGCGCCTCGATCTCCTGGCGCAAGGCGCCTGGGCTGCGCATCAGGCGCAGCAGCTCCCGATCGAGCAGCAGGTTGTACCACTGCGCCCGCGGCAGCTGCGCGCGCAGCCAGGTGGTCTTGCCGGTGCCGCGCGGCCCGAGCAGCAGGAACGAGCGTGGCGGCAGGGCGAGTCGACGTGTAAACATCGCCGGCATTATAACGGTAAAAATGATGGCGCCCTATACACGCAGGCCGCCGACGGGGTGATCGAATGAGGCGGCGCGAGCTCCTCGCCTGCATCGGCGGCTTGCTCGCCGCGCCGCTCGCGCGCGCGCAGCGGGCGGCGAGTGTGCCGCGCATCGGCTACCTGTTTTCCTTCGCCCGCCCGCAGGGGGAGCACCTGTGGGAGGCATGCCGCCAGGGCCTGCGCGAGCTGGGCTACGCCGAGGGCCGCAACATCGTCCTCGAGCCGCGCTGGGCGGACGGGCGTCATGACCGGATGCCCGCGCTGGTGGCCGAACTGGTGGCGTTGAAGATCGACATCATCGTTGCCGCGGCGACGCCGGCGAACCTCGCCGCCCGGGCGGGCGGCGGATCGATCCCGGTCGTCATGGTCGCCGTATCGGACCCCGCGCGCATCGGCCTGGTCGACAGCCTGGCGCGGCCGGGCGGGCGCATCACCGGCATCAGCCTGCTCACGCCCGAGCTGAGCGGCAAGCGCCTCGAATTGCTCCTCGAAATCGCGAAGCAGGCACGGCGCGTGGCGACGCTGGTCAACCCGGACAATCGCAGCCACCAGGTGTTCCTGGACGAAACGCGCGCTGCCGCAGGTGCGGGAAAGGTCGAACTCGACGTGCTGGAAGCGCGCAATGCGGGCGAGATCGAGCGCGCGTTCCAGGCCGCGGTCAAGGTGGGTGCGCAGGGGCTCATCGTGTTCGACGATCCGGTGCTCTGGGGGCTGCGCAAGCAGATCGTCGCGCTCGCGGCGCAGGCACGGCTGCCGGCGGTCTACGGCTACAGCGAATTCGTGGACGAGGGCGGGCTCGTCTCGTACGGGCCGCATCGCCCCGATCTCTACCGGCGAACCGCCGCCTACGTCGACCGGATCCTCAAGGGAGCGAACCCGGCGGAAATGCCGATCGAGCGGCCGACGCGCTTCGAACTCTTCGTCAACGCGAAGACCGCGGGCACGCTGGGCCTTGCGCTCCCGCAATCCGTCCTCGTGCGCGCCGACCGGGTGATCGAATGAACTACGCGCGTGCCTGGCGGCGGGCGACTCTGCGTTGCGCGGGGGCGCGCCTGGCGCGGCGCGCGACGTGCGACTTCAGCACCTCGTCGACCCGCGTCTGCCATCCCGGGCCGCTGGCGCGAAAGTGCTCGAGCACTTCCTGGGAGAGGCGGATGTTGATCGCGCGCTTGCGCGCCGCCTTGGGCGGGCGGCCGCGCCTGGGCTTGAGCAGATGCG
>JADLES010000133.1 GCA_020845995.1 Burkholderiales bacterium
CCGGAGATCGACTTCGTGCAGCTCGGGCAGTCCTTCGGCCTCGCCGCGCGCCGCGTCACCGACCCGCAGGACATCGCGCCGGCGCTGCGCGAGGCCTTCGCCAGCGGCCGCCCCAACCTCATCGACATCCGCGTCGCGGACGGATTTGGCGGGTAAGTTGCCCCGCGCTTCTTGTTGTGTAACAATGTTTCTATCATACACACCTAGGCTAGGCGCAGAATTCATGACGCGCGTACAGATACTGCTGAGTGAAGATCAGGACCGGCGCCTGGAGGCGCTGGCACGGCGACTGGGGGCATCGAAGTCCACGCTGGTCCGGGAGGGTGTCGAATCGGTACTGCAGCGACGGGAAGCAGGCGCCGTTGATGCTCTGCTCGAACTGGTCGGGCAGGCTGGCCGGGTGGGGCGTCCTGACGTTTCCCGGCGTCATGACGCCGTTCTTGCCGGCCTAAAACGCAAGCGCGCCCGTTGAACCTCGGGCGCGTTTTTGTCGACACCGGGGCGTGGTTCGCGATTCAGGTAGCCGACGACGCGCATCACAACAACGCGCGCCGGACGTTCCCTGCATTGCTCGAGGCGTGCCGGTCGTTGGTGACATCCAATCTCGTAATCGGGGAAACCTATACGCTCCTGCGAGTCACCAGGGGATACCCGGAGGCGAAGCGCTTCCTCGACAAGCTCAGGCACAGCGGGAAGCTGGAGCGCGTATTCGTATCAGAACACCTCGAACGGCAGGCGTATGAAATCCTCGCGCACTACTCGGACCACCCCTTCAGCTATGTCGACGCAACCAGCTTCGCGTTGATGCGGGAAACTCGGATGCGGCACGCGTTCGCCTTTGACACGCACTTCCGCGCGGCGAGATTCCTGACGATCCCGGGAGACGTTCAAGTTTCCCGTTAGTAAGGCGTGCCGTCCTTCCTGGTGTAGATCCACTTGCCGTCCGGCCCGTAGGCGCCGACGACATTGTCGTCCGGGTAGCTGGCCGCGTCGCCCGCGCTGCGGTCGCCGATTTCCAGGAACACGACGCTCGTCTGCGTGCGGTTGTGCAGGTGATGCGCGTCGCCCGTTCCTGCCTTGAAACCCGCGCACATGCCGGGCTTGAGCGGCGTCTCGCCCGCGTCGGTGATGAGCGTGGGCTCTCCCTCCAGCACGTAGACGAACTCGTCCTGCCTGGTGTGGGCGTGCCGCAGCGCCGAGTACCCGCCGGGCGCCAGCGTCGTCATGTTGACGCCGAAATTGCTCAATCCGAACAGATCGCCGAGCGGCCGCTTGTCGCGTCCGGCCGCGACCTTCCTTACCATGTCGGCAGGAAAGGGCGGCGAGGTCGGCTTGGGGCGCAGCGGCGCCTCGGCGGCGACAACCGAAATCGGCTGTTTCGCGCCAGAAGTCATTTGAAAATCCTCATTTACTATTCAATGATGAGATCAGCACGAGCAAGCAGCGAAGCGGGCATTTTGTAGCTCATTGCGCGCGTCGTCTTCATGTTGACAATGAGCTGAAACCTTGATGGCATCTCGACGGGAAGCTCGGCGGGCTTGGCGCCACGCAGAATGCGATCGACATAGCTCGCCATCCTGCGAGCAAGCTCGGTTCCGTCCGGTAGGTAGCAGAGCATCGCGCCACGACTTACCATGCCGCCAGCGTTCGATACGATGACCAGCTTTCGCTTGATCGCAAAGTCGACGAAAAGGGCCGCGTTGGTCGTCTGGATCGCTTCGGCCGATACGAAGAGCACATCAGGGCGCAGCGCGGCCACGCGATTGAGAGCCGGAGCGATTTCCTCCGCTCGCGTGATCGGGAAATGATGAAGCTTCATACCTAGCGCGCGCGCTGCGCGATCGTAGCCGTCCAGCCATCTCTGGGCGAAGGGGTACTCGGGATTGAACGTCATCGCGACATTCACGGCGCGAGGCGCGAGTTCCCTGATGAGTTCGAAGGTCTTGCTTGATTGCTCCGGGCCCACCCATGCCGCGCCGGTAACGTTGCCACCCGGCCGCGCGAAGCTCTGGATGTAGCCATTTTCAACAGGGTGTGTTCCCGCCCACATGACGATCGGGATTGTGCGAGTGGATCGACTTGCCGGCATGATCGCTTCATCGGCGAGAGCAACGATCAGCTCTGGCCGCGAGGCGACAAGTTCCTTTGCTAGGCGCGCGAGTTCATCGGCATCCGAAGCAGCAAAGCGCCAAACGATCTCGATGTTCCTGCCATCTTCGTATCCAAATTGAGAGAGTGCTTTTCGGAATGCATTCTGAATCGCTTGTCGTCTCTGATCCTCTCCGCATATGCGGCCAACAGCCCGATTCTTCTCATTGCTTTCGATTGCTGGGCGAACAATGAGGCAGGCGCAAGGAGCCAAGCGCTAGCGGAGATAAGGAATGTTCTTCGTAGATGCGCCATCCGCACCTCCTTCATCCGGCTCAAATCAATATCAAATCAATAGGTCATGCACGCCGCATTTAGGATTCCCGCCGACACCGAGATCGCGGCGAGCACGATGCCGGCGGCGACCTGGCCGTCGGGAATGCGGCGCGTGACGTTGATCAGGGTGTAGCGCACGGCGAGGTAGACGATCAGCTGCACGAGTGCCGCAATCACCGCCCAGAGCATCATGTCCCAGGGATGCACGCTGTGCGAGATCGCCGAAGCGAGCGGGAAGGTGAAGCCGAGCACCGAGCCCGAGAGGCTCACCGCCGCCGCGACGTTGCCGTCCTTGATCAGCTTCAGCTCGTTGTAGGGCGTCAGCCACAGATACGCGATCATGTAGGCGTAGATGAAGACCACGGCCAGGCCCGCGTAGATCAGGAACTCGTCGAAGCCGGAGAGCGAGAATTTCACGAAGTCCATGGTCGGATCCTCTAGGTGAAGTAGTGGGGCACGAAGCGGCTTGAATTCTTGGTGATCGGCGAGTCATCCTCGCGGATGCCGATGCCGGCGGGCTGATCGCCCACGATCCAGGCGCCGATCACGGGGTAGCGGCCGTCGAAGGCGGGCAGCGGCGCGACGCTCTGGTAGACGTAGCCTTCGCTGCCGTAGCCGCCCGGCTGCTGGCGTACCACGCCGCGGCTGCGGATGGTGACGTTGGCGCCCTCGCGCGAGAGCAGGGGCTTGCGCACATAATCGGCGCCGAATTTCTGCGGCGTGAAGTATGTCGGCAGCAGGTTGGGATGGCCGTAGTTCATTTCCCAGAGCAGCACCAGCAGGGCCTTGTTGGAAAGCAGCATCTTCCAGGCGGGCTCGACGATCGCCGCGGGCCGCGCGAGCAGGTGCTGACCGAATTCCTCGCGCACCAGCCATTCCCAGGGGTAGAGCTTGAAGAGAGTTCGCACGGGCTGATCTTCCAGGTCGACGAAGCGCGCGCCGTCCCAGCCCAGGTCCTCGACGGCGATCTGGCGCGCGTCCCAGCCCGCCTGCAACGCGCAGTCGCGCAGGTACTCGACGTTGCCGATGTCCTCGTCGCTGTCTTTCACGCAGGCGAGGTGCAGGGTGCCGCCCGCGGCCGGCTGCATCGCGCGCAGGCGCGCGATCAGCTTTTCGTGCAGGGAATTGAACTGGTCGGCGTCCTTCTGGACGTCTTCCAGCCAATGCCATTGCACCACGCTCGCCTCGAGCAGCGCCGTGGGCGTATCGGCGTTGTACTCGAGGAGCTTCGGCTCGCCCTCGCCGTCCCAGCTGAAGTCGAAGCGGCCGTAGAGCGTCGGCTCGCGATCGCGCCAGGATCGCGCCACCAGCTCGTGGAACGGCTCTGGGATGGCGAACTCCGCGAAGCGCCCGGAGCGAACCACTTCCTCTGCCGCCGCCAGGCAGAGCTGATGCAAATCCGCGGTCGCGGACTCAAGCTGGTCGATCTGCGGGGAAGAAAAACGATACGCGACGGATTCGTCCCAGTAGGTGCCGCCCATGGAGTGGAAATGGAAGCCCGCCTCCTCGCAGCGCTCGCGCCAGTTGGGACGCGGCTCGCGCTTCTCACGCCGCATGCTGGCGTCCCCGCCCGCGCCGCATCGACGCTAGCCGCCGGAGGAAGACGACGAGGAGTGGGCCGAGGAGCCGAAGCCGGCGCGCACGGTGCTGGCGCCCGAGCCGCCTGCGCGCGGGCCCGCGCCGGTGCGCATGGCAAGCGCCGCCGTGGACGAAGCCGCCACCGTCCCGGTCTGCACGCGATGCGCGTCCATCGCATTGGGGCTGGGCTCGATGCGCGGGCTGCGCGTGCGCCCGAACAGGCTGTAGGTCGTGCCGTTGCCGTAGTAGGGCGGCCCGTAGAAATAGCTGGTGGAGTAGCGGCCATCGCGGACCGGCTCGCACAGTTGCGCGTTGCCCCAGTCGCGCACGCAGGCCGATTGGGTCGAATAGGCATCGCGCTGCTCCACCGGCGAGCCGCAGCCCGCGACAGTGGCGCTGCCAGCCAGGACCAGGGTGATCGCCCGGCTGCGTTTTCTTGTGCGCTGGTGCATGCGGCCTCCCCTTCAAGCAAGCGACGGGAAAGTGTATTCCTGAGACCGCCGGCGCGCTACTATTGCGCCTGAAGATAGAGGAGTCCCCCCCATGAACGAACGCGCCCGCCCGGAAAACCTCGCCACGCTGGAGAATTCGCCGTTTTTCATGCCGTTCTCCATGAACCGCGCCTTCAAGAAGGCGCCGCGCCTGCTCGCGCGCGCCGAAGGCATGTACTACTACACTCCCGATGGCCGCAAGGTCCTCGACGGCACCTCCGGCCTGTGGTGTGTCAACGCCGGCCATTGCCGCAAGCCCATCGTCGAGGCGGTGCAGAAGGCGGTCGCCACCCTCGACTACGCGCCGCCGTTCCAGATGGGCCATCCGGCGGCCTTCGAGTTCGCCGAGCGGCTCGCGCCCCTGCTGCCCAAGGGCGTCAACCGCATTTTCTTCACGAACTCCGGCTCGGAGTCGGTCGACACCGCGCTCAAGCTCGCGATCGCCTATCACCGCCAGCGCGGCGAGGGGCAGCGCGTGCGCCTGATCGGTCGCGAGAAGGGCTACCACGGCGTCAATTTCGGCGGCACCGCGGTGGGCGGGATCGTCGGCAACCGCAAGATCTTCGGCGCGCTGGTGGCCGGCGTCGATCACATGCGCCATACGCACGATCCGGCGAAGAACGCGTTCTCGCGCGGCCAGCCCGCGCACGGCGGCGAACTCGCCGAGGATCTGGAGCGCTTGTGCCAGCTGCACGATCCTTCGACCATCGCCGCGGTCATCGTCGAGCCGGTCGCCTGCTCGGCCGGCGTGTACGTGCCGCCGGTGGGCTACCTGCAGAAGCTGCGCGAGATCTGCGACCGGCACGGCATCCTGCTGATCTTCGACGAGGTGATCAACGCCTGGGGGCGCCTCGGCAAGCCGTTCGCGGCTGATTACTTCGGCGTCATGCCGGACCTCATCACCACCGCCAAGGGCATCACCAACGGCACCGTGCCAATGGGCGCGGTGTTCATGAAGGAGAGCCTCTACGAGGCGTTCATGACCGGGCCGGAGAACGCGATCGAAATGCCGCACGGCTATACGTATTCTGGGCACCCGATCGCCTGCGCGGCAGGCCTCGGGACGCTCAAGGTGTACGAGGACGAGGGCTTGCTCACCCGCGTGGGCGAGCTCGCGAAGTATTGGGAAGACGGCGCGCACTCGCTGAAGGACTGCCCGAACGTCATCGATATCCGCAACCTCGGCTTGATCGCGGCGATCGAGATTGCGCCGCGCCCGGGCGCCGCCGGCGCCCGCGGGCTTGAGACTCATATCAAGGCGTTCGAGAAGGGCACCTACATGCGGGTGACCGCCGACACCATCGCGCTCGCGCCGCCGCTCATCATCCAGAAGACGGAGATCGATCAATTGTTCGCGACGGTGCGCGAGGTGCTGAAGACGGTCGCATAGCGGCGGCGGGGCGGGGCATGGAATACAAGGTGTTCATCCAGACCAACGAGGAGCAGTACCTCGGCGCTCTGGTCGCGGCGTACGCACTGCGGCGCAATAGCGCGAACACCGGCAAGTTCTCCGTGGAGATCCTGCATTCGCGGGACGTGCCCTGGCTGAAGGAGAGGATCGGGCAAAAATTCCTGCGCGGCGCCGAGCACCGCGTCTGGAGGGAGGCGGACCTGCAGTCCTTCACGCCGGTGCGCTTCATGCCGCCGAAGCTGATGAACTACCAGGGGCGCGCCGTGGTCATCGATCCGGATTGCTTCGCGATCGCGGATATCTGGGAACTTCTTTCCCGCGACATGCAGGGAAAGGCCCTGATGTGCCGCTGGCGCCCCGGCTTCAAGGATCTGCCGGGATACCGCGCCTCCAGCGTCATGCTGCTCGACAACGCGAAGCTGCGGCACTGGGACGCGGAGAAAACCTTCGGCGAGCTCTTCGAGTTCAAGAAGGACTACATGAAGTGGATCAAGCTGGAGTACGAGCCCGAGGAAACGGTAGGCCTGCTCGAGCCGGAATGGAACGACTTCGACCGCCTCACGCCGCGGACCAGGATCCTGCACAACACCTACCGGCGCACCCAGCCCTGGAAGACGGGGCTGCCGGTCAGCTTCACGGTCCGCGTGAAGAAGGGCAGCTTGCGCAACCTTGCCAAGAGGGCGGTGAAGTCGGTCAGGCGCTGGGCCGGCGGCAACCAGCCCGATCTGTACCGGCCGCACCCGGATGCGAATCAGGAGCGGCTGTTCTTCACGCTGGTGCGCGAGTGCCTGGAAAAGGGCGTGTTCGATGCCGATCTGGTGAAGCGCGAGATGGCCGCCAACCACGTCCGGCACGACGCGCTCGACCTCTGCCAGCGCCTCGCGGCTTGACCCCCCGGGGTTCGCGCCGGACCAGCGCGCGCTACCGGACCAGCGCGCGCACGCGCGCTACCGGAACAGCGCGCGCACGCGCGCCACGGCGATTGCCATCTCGTCGCTGGGCGGCGCCGGCGGCGCGGTGAACGGCCGGCCGAGCGGCAGCGCGCGGTTGGCGGTGATCAACTCGGCATGCAGCCGGTGCAGGTCGCGCGGGTTGCGGATCCAGCCGCGCCTGGTCAGGCCGGGCGCAGCGGCCAGCACCGAACGGCGGAGAATGTTTTTCGCGTGCGATCGCAGGGTTTTTCGTTCCGGGAGATCTGCGATCCAGACGCGCTTGCCGGTGTTGCAGGCCTCGGTGAGCATGGAGGCACTATCGCCGGTGACGATGAAGGCGTCGGCGAGCGCCAGGTACGCAAGGTAGGGATTGGGGCCGCCGCCGGGCGACCAGTGGTGCACGTAGGCCGGCACGGTGAGCGCGCCCTCGAGCGCCCGCCCCGCCTCGGCGGGAGTTCGCCGGCTGGTGCTGATGAGGAGCGAGCCGCCCTCGGCGCGCGCCAGCGCGCTTGCCTGCACGGCGATGCGCCTCGCGCTGGGGACGTCGACCACGAACGGTACCGCGCTGCCCCCCACGAGCACGGCGATCCAAGGTCTGGGCAAGGTCGCGAAGCGATCCCGCCAATCCGCCGCCGCCCGGTTCCAGGCAGCGTGATCGGCCTGGTGCAGGGGCAGCCCGAGGTGCACGACGTTGCGGTGCGCCGGCACGCGGTACTGCGGTGTGGTCAGGATGAGGTCGAAACGGTCGAGGTCGACGCGCGGACGACCCAGCCAGACGACACGGACCGCGCGAGCGGCCTTGCGACGGATGCGCAGGGCGACGCCGACGCTGCGTTGCCCGCAGCCAAGGATCAGGTCTGGCCAGGGCGGGGCGAGCGGGCTCGTCGCCCCGCGATCGAGCGGAAAACGCTCGCGGCCAAGCAGGCCGGCGAGCCGCGCGCGCGGCGCACGGAAGTGAAGCTGCTTGACCTCGAACGGGTACTCCAGGGCCGTCGCAAGGGAAAGCAACTGCGCGTTGTCGCCGGGCTTGTCCCCGGCGAGCACCCAGACGTTCGGCTTACTTTGCGGCAGTCCGCACGACTCCCAGCCTGCGGCCGCGCATCTGCAGCTTCAGACGCGGCGGGGTGACGAGGTCGCGGATGAAATTGGGCAGCGCGAACACGCCCTCGTGGGTCTCGCCATTGTAGAAACGCAGGTCCTGCAGCTTGCGCTGCTCGATGCGCCGGTCGATCTCGTCGGCGGTCAGCGACTTGGGATCTAGCTTGTCCGAGCACACCGCCATGGTCCACTGCGCGCCGTAGAGCGGGACGTAGATGGTGTAGGGGCGGACGATGCGGAAGATGCCGTTCAGCCGCTGCGCCAGTTCCGCGACGCGCTCCGGACGCGCCACCGGCGCGCCGATATGCAGCGCGAGGGCGCCGCCCGGCGCGAGCGCCATGCGGCAATGCTGGAAGAAATCCGCCGAGTACAGCGCCGCCGCGGGTCCCACCGGGTCGTCCAGGTCGAGGGCGATGAGGTCAAAGCGCTCGGGCGTTTCGCGCACCAGCTTTACGCAATCGCCGTTCAGCACCCGCAGCCTGGGATTGTCGAAGGCGCCGCGGTGCACCGCGAAGAAATGTTCCCGCGCGATGCTGATGACCTCCGGATCGGCCTCGCACAGGACGACCTGCTCGACCGAAGGGTGCTTGAGCGCCTCTTCCGCGGCGCCGCCGTCGCCGCCGCCGATGATCAGGACCTTCTTCGGCGCCGCGTGCGCCGTGAGCGCCGGATGGACCAGGTTCTCGTGGTACACGAATTCCTCGCGCTCCGAGGTCATGTTGCATCCGTCCAGCCGGAAGATGCGCCCGTAGTGCGGCGTGTCGAATATCTCCAGCCGGTGGTGCCGGGTCCGCCACTCGCCGACCAGGCGGCTCGCCCGGATATAGAAGCCGGTCGAGTCGTTGAGCGGTTCCATGAGCAGCTGCTCGTCGCGCACGGTCTCTGTCATGAATCCGCCCTCCTGAAAAAGCGAAGGCGCAACCCTCTGCCAGATTTTCCGGGCTGCGCCTTGGCGATCCCGCCTTGCGGCGGTCTACAGCGTTCGTCTGCTTCGTTCAATTCTTGTTCTGTCCCTCGTGCGCGCGCATTTCAGCGACCACGCCGTCGATCAATCTGCGCGCGATCGAGATTCTGCTAGGAAGTTTCGGCAATTGCAATATGCTGAACCAGTTCGCGTCCTCGATTTCCCCCGCCTGCGGCCGGATTTCGCCGCGCTCCCAGTCGCAGACGAAGGCGATCATCAGCGAATTCGGAAACGGCCAGGGCTGGCTCGCGAAGTAGCGTACGCGCGACACTTTGACGCCGACCTCCTCCTCGATCTCGCGCGCGAGGCACTGCTCCAGCGTCTCGCCGGGTTCGACGAAACCCGCCAGCGCGCTGTACATGCCGGGCGGAAAGTGAGGGCCGCGGCCGAGGAGGATCTCGCCTTCGCGTCGCACCAGCGCCATCACCGCCGGCGCGATGCGCGGGTAGGCGGTCAGCCCGCACGCCGGGCAGATACGCGCTCGCTCGTCGGTTTTCGCCTCTGTGGGCGCGCCGCAGCGACCGCAGTAGCGGTGGCTGCGGTCCCAGTCGAGCAGCTGGCTTGCGCGCCCGGCGAGCGCGAAATGCGCATCTTCAAGCACGCTGAACAACGTGCGCAGACCCTCCCAGGCGAGGCCGCCAGGGGGCGGGGCGGTCTCGCGGGGTGCTTCCGCCGCCCAGCATTCGGCCCCGCGCAGACGCCCTAGATATAGTGTTCTCACCGGTTCAAACCACAATAGATTGTTGTTTTTTCGCAACGGCAGCCGGGCCCAGGAAGGCCGCATCGGTACCCGCAGATCTCCGCTCGGGCGCGGGCTGGGCGGCCCCAGTTCCACCAGCAGGCGATCGGCCTGGAAGACGAACCAGAGAGCCTCGATGGCCGATCCAGGGACGGCGCCCGCGCCGCGCGGGGCGGCGACGCCCGCGGCGAAGTCATCAGGGCTGGTGAAGGGCATCTCGATCATCCGGCGATTATAGGAAGGTGGGCCGCTATAATTCGCGCCTCTTCCGATCAAGGTTTCGATGATTTCGCCCGCACCCGAACGCGAGATGGCCGATGCGCTCCGAGCGCTGGCGATGGACGCGGTGCAGGCCGCGAATTCAGGCCATCCCGGCATGCCGATGGGCATGGCGGAAATCGCGGTGGCGCTCTGGCGGCGGCATCTTTCGCACAATCCGGGCAATCCGGCCTGGCCCGACCGGGATCGTTTCGTGCTCTCCAACGGGCACGGCTCGATGCTGCTGTATTCCCTGCTGCACCTGACCGGCTACGCGTTGCCGATGGCCGAGTTGCAACGCTTTCGCCAGCTCGGCTCGAAGACGCCCGGTCATCCGGAAACCGGTCTCACCCCCGGGGTCGAGACCACCACCGGCCCCCTCGGCCAGGGCATCGCCAACGCGGTCGGCATGGCGCTCGCGGAGCGGCTCCTCGCCGCCGAGTTCAACCGCCCGGGGCACGAGATCGTCGATCACCTCACCTACGCGTTCCTCGGCGATGGCTGCATGATGGAGGGCATCTCGCACGAGAGTTGTGCCCTTGCGGGCACGCTTGGCCTGGGCAAGCTGATCGCCGTCTACGACGACAACGGCATATCCATCGACTCGGACAAGGGCGAGATCCGCCAGTGGTACACCGACGACGTGCGCCGGCGCTTCGAGGGCTACGGCTGGCAGGTCATTGCGAACGTCGACGGGCACGACATCGAGGCCGTTGATCGCGCGCTCAGAAAAGCGAGGCGCGAGCGGAGTCGGCCTTCGCTGGTCTGCGCGAAAACAGTGCTCGCCAAAGGCGCGCCGGGCAAGTCCGGCACCGGCGCCGCGCACGGCGCGCCGCTCGGCGACAAGGAGGTCGCCGCCACGCGCGAGGCGATCGGCTGGCGTCATGCGCCCTTCGAGATTCCCGAGAGCGTGCGCGCGGGCTGGGACGCGCGCGAGAAAGGGCGTCGGGCGGAGCGGCGCTGGCGGCGCGCGTTCGCCGCCTATGAAAAGGAGCATCCGGATCTGGCGAAGGAGTTCCTGCGCAGGATCTCCGGACGGCTTCCGGAAACGTTTCCCCGGAAGCTCCAGGAAATTCTTTCCGACGCGAATTCCAGGGCGGAATCGATCGCGACGCGCAAGGCCTCGCAGAACGTGCTGGAAATGCTGGTGCCGGCGATGCCCGAGCTGGTCGGCGGCTCGGCGGACCTGACCGGCTCGAACCTGACCATGGTGAAGGCGTCGAGGCCGGTCGGCAAAGAAGCGGGGGGCAACTACCTTTTCTACGGCGTGCGCGAGTTCGGCATGGGCGCGGTGATGAACGGCCTCGCGCTGCACGGCGGCTGCATTCCGTACGGAGGCACCTTTCTCGTGTTCTCCGACTACATGCGCAGCTCGGTGCGCATGGCGGCGCTGATGGGCTTGCGCGCGGTCTACGTGTTCACGCACGATTCGATCGGCCTGGGCGAGGACGGCCCCACCCACCAGCCGGTGGAGCACGCGGCGGCGCTGCGCCTCATCCCGAACCTGGATCTCTGGCGGCCCTGCGACTCGGCGGAGACCGCGGTCGCCTGGGGGGCGGCGCTCGCTCGCGCGACGGGCCCGACGGCCCTGCTGCTGTCGCGCCAGAACCTGCCGTTCCAGGCGAGGAGCGAAACCGCCCTCGGCTTGGTGCGGAAGGGCGGCTACGTGCTCTCCGACATGCCGGGCGCCCGGGCGGCGATCATCGCCACGGGATCGGAGGTGCAGCTCGCGCTCGCGGCGCAGAAGCTGCTCGAGGTTCCGGTCCGCGTCGTGTCGATGCCCTCCACGTCCGTGTTCGACCGCCAGGACGATGAATATCGGGCGAGCGTGCTGCCGCAGGGCCTGCCGCGCGTCGCGGTCGAAGCGGGCGTCACCGATTGCTGGAGGAAATACGTCGGCCTGGAAGGCGCGGTGATCGGCATCGACCGCTTCGGCGAATCGGCGCCGGCGGGAGAGTTGTTCAAGCACTTCGGCTTCACGCCGGAGAACGTCACAAAAGCGGTAAGGAGCGTTCTGTCATGACCATCAAGGTAGCCATCAACGGCTTTGGCCGCATCGGCCGCAACATCCTGCGCGCGTCGTTCGAAAGCGCGAAGAAGCACGGCCTGCAGTTCGTCGCGATCAACGATCTCGGCGACGCGAGGACCAACGCGCACCTGCTCCGGCACGACACCGCGCACGGCCGCTTCCGGGGCACGGTGGAGGTGAGCGGCAGCGCGATGATGGTCGACGGGCAGGAGATCCAGGTGGTCGCCGAGCGCGACCCCGCGAAGCTGCCGTGGAAGTCGCTTGGCGTGGACGTGGTGCTGGAGTGCACTGGCCTCTTCACCAGCAAGGCGAAGGCGGGCGCGCACATCGGCGCCGGCGCGAGGAAGGTGATCATCTCGGCGCCCGGCGACAAGGATGTGGACCGCACCGTGGTGTACGGCGTGAACCACCAGGAGCTGCGAGGCACGGACACGGTGATATCGAACGCGTCGTGCACCACGAACTGCCTCGCGCCGCTCGCCAAGGCGCTCGACGAGGGCGTCGGCATCGTGACCGGCCTGATGACCACGGTGCACGCCTACACCAACGACCAGGTGCTCACCGACGTGTATCACTCCGACCTGCGGCGCGCGCGCTCGGCTTCGCAGAACATGATTCCGACCAAGACCGGCGCGGCGGCGGCGGTGGGGCTCGTGCTGCCGCACCTGAACGGCAAGCTGGACGGCTACGCGGTCCGCGTGCCGACCATCAACGTCTCGCTGGTGGACCTGAGCTTCATCGCGAAGAAGCCGACCACGGTCGAGGAAGTGAACGGGGCGCTCAAGCAGGCCGCCGACGGCCCGCTCCGTGGCATTCTCGAGTACGCCACCGAGCCGCTCGTCTCCTCCGACTTCAACCACCACCCGGCCAGCTCGATCGTCGATTCGCTGCTCACCAAGGTCTCGGGCGGCACGCTGGTCAAGGTCGCGAGCTGGTACGACAACGAGTGGGGATTTTCCAACCGCATGCTCGACGTCACGGTCGCCCTGCACCAGGCGAAGTGATGGCGCGCGCAGGATGAAATTCAGGCGCCTCGCGGACCAGGAGCTCCGCGGCAAGCGCGTCTTCATCCGCGCCGACCTGAACGTTCCGCAGGACTCGACCGGAACCATCACCGACGACACGCGCATCCGCGCCTCGGTTCCCGGCATCCGGCTCGCGCTCGAAAAGGGCGCCGCGGTGATGGTGACCTCGCATCTCGGGCGACCGAAGGAGGGTGTTTTTGACCGGAAGGATTCGCTTGCGCCGATCGCGAAGCGCCTGGGCGAATTGCTGGGATCCGGGGTCAGGCTGGTTGCCAACTGGACGGAGGGTGTCAGCGTCGAGCCGGCGCAGGTCGTTGTTCTGGAGAACTGCCGCTTCAACGTCGGCGAGAAGGCCGACGACGAGGCGCTGTCGAGGAAGATCGCGGCGCTCTGCGACGTCTACGTGAACGACGCGTTCGGCACCGCGCACCGGGCCGAGGCGACGACGCACGGGGTCGCGCGCTACGCGAAACTCGCCTGCGCCGGTCCGCTGATGGCCGCGGAGCTCGATGCGCTGGGCAGGGCGCTCGCGCAGCCGCGGCGGCCCCTGATCGCCATCGTCGCCGGCTCCAAGGTCTCCACCAAGCTGGCGATTCTGTCCGCGCTCGCGCGCAAGGTGGATCGGCTCATCGTGGGCGGGGGCATCCTCAACACCTTCCTCGCCGCCAAGGGTTTCCCGATCGGCAAGTCGCTCGCCGAGCAGGGGCTGGTGGCGGAAGCCCTGAAGATCATGGCCTCGACCGAGGTGCCGCTGCCCGAGGATGTGGTGATCGCGGGTGAAATGTCCGCGCGCGCGCGGGAGACGATCGCCGCCGTGCGCGAAGTGGGCGCGGACGACATGATCCTCGACATCGGGCCCCAAAGCGCGGCGGCGCTTGCCCGGCTGCTCGGCGAGGCGGGCACCATCGTCTGGAACGGCCCGGTCGGGGTGTTTGAGATCGACCAGTTCGCCCGCGGCACCGAGACGATCGCGCGCGCGATCGCCGCCTCGAAGGCTTTTTCGATCGCGGGCGGCGGCGACACCATCGCCGCGATCCACAAGTTCGGCGTCGCCGACCGCATCGGCTACATCTCGACCGGGGGCGGCGCGTTCCTCGAATTCCTCGAAGGCAAGACCCTGCCCGCGGTCGCCGCGCTGGAGGAGCGAGCCTAAGCCCCCCGGGCGGGAGGGGCGGCTTACTTGGCCGCCCTCGCCTCCGCAAGCTGTTTTTCCAGCGCATCGATGCGGTTCTGCAGAGCGCCCATTTTCGCGTTCATCAGACCGACGTTGAAGAACGTCACGTTGCTGGCCGGCGCGTCCAGCGTATTGCCGTAGCCGAGCCAGGAGGAGTCGTACAGCCGGACGCGGCTGAAGCCGAGATCGTGCAGCACCGCCGCCGTTTCCGAGGCGCGCGCGCCGCTCTGGCAGTAGACGATGGTCTCCTTGGACGGATCGAGCTTCGCGTAGAGCGCGCGCAACTGCTCCTGGTTCTTGAGCGACATGCCCTGATTGGTCGGCACCTGGCGGCGCGCCAGCTTCTGCGCCGTTTCGGGGTCCGCCCAGTTCTGTTCATAGGGGATGTTCACCGCGCCCGGGATGTGGCCGCCCCGGATGGCGCGGATGTCCTCGCCGAGGAACTCCTTCGCCGTGCGCGCGTCGACCAGCTGTACGTCGGCCCGGCCGAGGGCGGCGCGCACCTGCGGGGTCGTCACGAACACGTCCGGGTTGACCTGCAGCCTGAGCGAGACGGCCGCCGGCCTGGCGTCCTCCGTGCTCAATGCCTGGCCGGCATCGCGCCAGCCGTCGATGCCCTCATGATAGACATGCACGCGAGTGCCGCCGAAATGGCGCAGGGTGTACCAGCCGAAATAGGCGTTCCACTGCCCGCGCCCGGCATAGACGATGACTTCGCGGGACGGGTCGATGCCGCCCGCGCCGAGCAGCTTCTCGATCCGCTCGGTGGGCAGGAAATCCTCGGTGTTTTCGTTGCGCAGCGCCTTCGCCGCGTCGCCGATGCTGAGGGCGCCGGGAATGTGGCCTTTCTTGTAGTCTTCCGCGCTGCGCACGTCCCAGATGAGGACGCCGCGCTTCGCGGCATCCGCGACGAAGGCGGTGTTCACAATGGCGGGCGCCGCCTGCGCGCCGCCCGCGAGGAGCGCGAAAAGCGCGGGCAGCAGCCCGAGCAGTGCCTTCGTCATGTCTTCTCCAGGAAAGTCGACGGCAAGCGCTCATTCTCGGTGCGCGATCGACGGAGGTCAACGTGCATCGCGGCGGCGACCCGGCAGCGGCCCGCCAGGCGCCGTAGAATCGCGGTGTGAGCGAGGCGCTCGACTACCTGCGCAAGGCCCGGCCGGAAGCCGTCGGCCACTATTTCCGCTTCCTCAAGGCGGCGGGATCGACGCTGGATCCGAAGACGCGCGCGCTCATCTCGGTCCTCACCAAGGTGCACGCGCAGACCGCGCGCGGCTTCCGGCAGTACCTGGCGCGGGCGCTGCACGAAGGCGCGCGGCCGGTCGAAGTGCTCGATGCGCTGCTGCTGGCGTTTCCGGCGCTCGGCATGGCGAAGATTGTCTGGGCGGTCGACCAGATCCTGCAGATCGATATCCCGGAATTCCGGCCCGAGCTGCTCGGCGCCGAGCCGAAATGGCACGACGTGGCGGCGGCCGAAGCGATCGGCGCGGGCGCGGTGCGGCGCATCGCCTGCGACGGGCGCGAGTTGTTCGTCTGCCGGCCGGAGGGCGAGTGGCGCGTCTACGACAGCCGCTGCCCGCACCAGGTCACCAACATCCCGCTCGCGGCGCTCGACGGCATGCGGCTCACCTGCCCGAAGCACGGCTGGAAATTCGACATCGCCTCCGGCCGCTGCATCGAGAAGGGCTCGCGCCCGCTCAAGCGCTTCGAGGCGCGCATCGAGGGCGGGCGGCTGCAGGCCTACTGGTAGCAGCCGCGCGGGCGCGCGCGCTCGAGGTAGCGGATGCGGAACAGGAGGCGGGGGCGCTCCGGCGCGTCCGCGAACGCGGTGCGCGCGTGCAGGACGTTGTTGCAGATTACGCCCATGCCCGCCTCCAGGCGCAGGCGCAGCGCGTAGGGATTGCGCTCGCCGAGCCAGTCCGCAAGACACGCCACCGCGCCCGCGGTGGCCGCGTCCCGCGCCCAGCCGATGCTGACGGTGCGCGCGGTGTAGCGCATGTGCAGCGCGCCGTCGCGCGCGTCGATGGAGAACACCGCCGCGCTGCTCGCCGCGCGCGCCACGCCCGCCTCATCCGCGCGCGCGGGGATCGTCATCGCGCCGGGCCGCATCAGGGCGCGGATCCATGCCGGGTTCCGCTCGCGCAGCGCGAGGTAGGCGAGCTCGTGATCGAGCAGCAGGCTCTCGCCGCCCGCCGCGGCGCTCGACGCACAATGCAGGATGAACGCGCGGATGCGCCGCTCGGGCGGGTTGTAGTAGCCGTCGGTGTGCCAGCCGATGGCGCGGCTCGTGTACGGAATGAACTCGCCGCGCGTCGCATCCTCGCGCACCGCGATGCGGGAGACGCCGTCGTCGCCGGCGAGCCAGTTCGAGTCGATCCGCTCCAGGCCGAACTGGCGTCCGAGGATCCGCGCGAGTTCCTTGCCCGCGCGCGCGCGCGGGC
The DNA here is from genome assembly GCA_020845995.1 of Burkholderiales bacterium. Taxonomy (GTDB): domain Bacteria; phylum Pseudomonadota; class Gammaproteobacteria; order Burkholderiales; family SG8-39; genus RBG-16-66-20. The sequence continues at coordinate 16,562 of JADLES010000133.1, forward strand.
GGCTCGCGTAGATCGCCATGTTGGCGCGGCGCAGGCGCTCCTCGATCGCCGTCCGCTCCGCCGCGCGCAAGGCGCGCGGGTCACGCACCTCGACGACAAGCTCCGCGGCGCGGCGCGGATAGGCGGCAAGCTTCGCCTCGCGCCAGGCGCGAAACGCCGCCGCGTCCCCGAAGCGAAAGGGGCTGCCGGGCCGGCGGCGCAAGCCGACGCGCCGGCTCAGTCGCCGGACACGGCCTGGCGCCGCGCTCCGGGGGCTGGCGGCGCGAGCAGGCCGTCCACGGTCTTTTTCAGCATGCCCAGCGCCTCGGGCGCCTGGATGTCCATGATCTGGTCGGCGACCCAGTGCTGGTCGGAGGCGAGCATGTGCTCGCGGACCATGAGGCCGAGGTAGCGCAGGACGGGGAAGCCAGGCTGCTCCAGCGTGCACTCGAAGGTCGCGTACTCGGCCGCGCGCCGGTTGAGCAGTCCGATGAAGTTCGCCTTGTAGTCGAAGCCGTCCGCGCCGACCATCGCGCGGATGTTGTCCTGCGCGATCTCGCCGAGGCGCTGCCCCGCCGCCTGGACGAAGCGCGCGCGCTCGGGCTCGGGCATGCGGCCGTGGACCGAGCGGTCGGCCATGTGCAGCAGGAACGCCGCCATCTCGCCCAGGATCTTCATGCCGCGCTCCGCGCTGACGATGTCGCAATCCCACTTGGAAAGGTTGGTCACCACCTCGTCCGCGAGGCGCCAGATCGTGGAGGCGAGCACCGTCGCGGTCTCGGCGCTCGAGCGGCCGCCCGCGTTCTTGAAGAAGACGGTCTTCAGGCGGATCGCCATCGGCGCGCGCTACTTCTTCTTGCGCACGAAGAATTCGTGCACGTCGCGCGCGCTGTCGCGCGCCGCCATGAGCTCCAGGCCCGTGCTCCTCACCCAGGCGCGCACGTCCTCGGGCGATCCCGGGCAGCTGGAGATGAGCTGCAGCACTTCACCCGTCTGCATCGCGTCGAGCAGCTTCTTCGCCTCGATGATCGGCCCCGGGCAGGAGACGCCGCGGATGTCGAGCACCGCGTTCGCCTTGATCGCCGAGCCGTGCCCCCTGCGCAGGTAATACCGGGTGCGCTTGCCTTCGCCCTTCTCGCTGCCGATCAGGTCGTGGTCGGTGTGCTTCACCCAGGCGGTGAGGTCGTCGAACGTGCCCGGACAGTCGGAGACGAGCAGCAGCACCTGCCCCGAGTCCAGGTCATCGAGCACGCGCTTCGCGCCGAGGAGCGGCGCCGGGCAGGAAAGGCCCGTGAGGTCGAGCGTGATGGTCGGCTTGGCTTTCAGGTCGGGATCCTTGTGCGCGATGCCCATCAGTATCCTCCCTTGCCCTACTTGTGTCCCACGAAAATTCCGAAACCGAGGCCGCGGTGCGCGCCCAGCCCCCGCGCCTGCAGGGCGAGCGATTGGCGCGCGGGCAGCTCGGCGAGCATCAGGCTGAAGCCGGGGATCTCCCCCGACTCGCCGCGCGTCAGGCTGCGCTGGCCGACGATGAATTCCGCGACCACTTCGATCCGATGCAGGGCGTCGGCCGCCTCGCGCACGAAGCCTTGCTCGTCTCCGCATTCCGCGGCCACGCGGTGCGCGTAGAGCGTCGCGTAGGGCGCGAGCGGCCGCGTCTTCGCTTCGCCGAGCGTGACCGGCGCGCCCGCCACCTCCAGCCGCGCGCCGCACAGGGCGAGCGCGCGCTCCACCGCCGGCTCCGGAATGCGCATCAGCAGCCGGCTGCGCCGCTGCAGGACGATGCCGCCCCCGCCCGCGGAGGCGCCGCGCACCGGCAGCACGGCGACCGAGGCATCGGCGAACAGCGCCGGCGCGGCGCGCGAGAGCGCGCGCCAGAGCTCGAGCGAATGATCGCGCGGCAGCGGCCCCCCCGTGGCGGCGAACGCGATGTCGACGTGGCTCATCCGGGCTGGCGGCGCGCCCACGCGGCCATCGCCTCGCCCCAGCGCTGCGCGGTCTGCGGGTCGATGTCGAGCACGGTAAAGCGCTTTCCCTCGCGGATGCGGACGCGCAGCAGCGCCATTCCGCCCGCGGCGTGCATTACTTCCTGCAGCTCCACGGCCTGGCCGCCGAGCGGCACGGCGAAGCTCTGCAGGGGCGTGAGGGCGGCCATGGCGGATTGAATCCGGCGGCCGCCGCTCCGCCAATTCCCCGCTCGGCGCAGCGCGCATACCCCATTCGGGTTATGCGCCATACCCGCATGGGCGCTATCCCCTGACGCCGCCGGGGGCTACAGTCGCGGGCACCCGGCGTTCCTGAGGAGGGAGAAGCATGGCCAAGAAAGAGCACGAGACCCCGCTGCTGGACCAGCTCGAGAGCGGCCCCTGGCCGAGCTTCGTCACCGGCCTGAAGCGCCTGGCGAAGGACAACGACATGATGGTCGACGTGATGGGGCACCTGGAGGAGTCCTATCGCACCAAGACCGGCTACTGGAAAGGCGGCACGGTCGGGGTGTTCGGCTACGGCGGCGGCGTGATCCCGCGCTTCACCGAGCTGAAGGACGCGAACGGCAAGCCCCGCTATCCCGACGCGGCGGAATTCCATACGTTGCGCGTGCAGCCTCCCGCGGGCATGCACTACGACACCAGGACGCTGCGCCAGCTCTGCGACATCTGGGAGAAGCACGGCTCGGGCCTGATCGCCTTCCACGGCCAGTCGGGCGACATCATGTTCCAGGGCGCGCGCACCGACAAGGTGCAGGACGCGTTCAACGAGCTGAACGAGGCGGGCTTCGACCTTGGCGGCGCGGGTCCGGCGCTGCGGACCTCGATGTCCTGCGTGGGCGCCGCGCGCTGCGAGCTGTCGTGTTTCGACGAGCAGCGCGCGCTGCGCGAGGTGATCAACTCGAACCTCGACGACATGCACCGCCCGGCGCTGCCCTACAAGTTCAAGTTCAAGTTCTCCGGCTGCCCGAACGACTGCGTGAACGCCATCCAGCGCTCCGACTTCGCCACCATCGGCACCTGGCGCGACAACATGCAGGTGAACCACCAGTACTCGCGTGCCTACTTCAAGGCGCACGGCATGACCGACCTGGTGAACGACGTCGTCACGCGCTGCCCGACCAAGGCGATCCAGATCGTGAAGAAATCGGAGCTGAAGGCGGGGCCCCAGCACTCGGTGGCCGAGCTCGACGACGAGCTGCGCCTGGTGGTCGACAACAAGGACTGCGTGCGCTGCACGCACTGCCTGAACGTGGTGCGCGGCGGCCTGCTGCCCGGCAAGGAGCGCGGCGTCACGATCCTCGTCGGCGGCAAGGGCGTGCTGAAGATCGGCGCCACCATGGGCACGGTGATCGTGCCGTTCATGAGACTGGAAAGCGACGAGGACTTCGAGAAGCTGAAGGAGCTGGGCAGGAACGTGATCGACTTCTTCGCCGAGAACGCGCTCGAGCACGAGCGCGTCGGCGAGACGGTGGACCGCATCGGCCTGGTCAATTTCCTCGAGGCCCTCGGCCTGGACGTCGATCCGAACATGATCAGCGAGCCGCGCGCCAATCCCTACGTGCGCACCGACGGCTGGGACGAGGAGGCGGCGAAGTGGATCGAGCGCAAGCAGGCCGCGAAGAGCGCGGCGTGAACGCGGAGGGATGACGCACATGGACCAGGCAGTGACGCAGGCGAAAGCGCAGGCGAAGCCCCCGGCACCGCGGCCGCCGATCGAGTCCGGCGCGCCGGACCCGCTGCCGCTCATGCATCCGCTGATGCGCAGGAACTACGGCAAGTGGATCTACCACGACCATCCGCGGCCCGGCGTGCTCATGCACCGCGCGGCCTCGGGCGAGGAGATCTGGACGGTCAAGGCGGGCACGCAGCGGCAGCTGGACGTCCACACCGTGCGCAAGCTGTGCGATATCGCCGACCGCTACGCCGACGGCCATGTGCGCTTCACCACGCGCTCCAACATCGAGTACATGGTGGC
>JADLES010000134.1 GCA_020845995.1 Burkholderiales bacterium
ACGCGGGCCACCTCGCGCTCGCGGCGCTGGAGAAGCGCGGCAAGCTGCACGCCCTCATCACGCAGAACATCGACGAGCTGCACCAGCAGGCCGGCAACTCGCCCGAGAAGGTGATCGAGGTGCACGGCACGATGCGCAAGGTGGTGTGCATGGAATGCGGTATGACCGCGCCGATGCAGAAGGCGCTCGACCGGGTGCGCGCCGGGGAGGCCGACCCGCCCTGCCGGGATTGCGGCGGCATCCTCAAGAGCGCCACCATCTCCTTTGGCCAGGCGCTGGTGCCCGAGGTGATCGACGCGGCGATGCGCGTGGCGGGCGAGGCCGACCTCTTCCTCGCGATCGGCTCGACCCTGCAGGTCTACCCGGTGGCGGGCGCGGTGCCGCTCGCGCGCGCGGCCGGCGCGAAGCTCGTCATCGTCAACGCCGAGCCCACGCAGTTCGACGACATCGCTGACGCCGTCTTCCGCGAATCGATCAGCGCAGTGCTGCCCCAGCTGCTCCAGCCGTAGGGCGTGGCGCCATTGCGGCGGCCGCCGGGCACGCCCACGCGGTCAGCCGTTCCATTCCCGGTCAATCCTCCGCTTCGCGGTACAGGCCGAGCGCTTGCATCGCTGGAAAGTCGTTGAAAGAAAAAAGCACGGCCTCCGCGGCCGCGCCGTGGCGATACCTTGTCCAGGACGGCACTACGAAGATGTCCTTCTCCTCCCATTCGAACCTCTGCCCGCCCACCTCGGACCAGCCGTGCCCCGCCGCCGCCTGGTAGATGACGCTGCCGGTGTGCCGGATCGGTCTTGTATTCCCTTTGATCAACTCCAGCCGTGCACCCATCGTCGGCATGACCGACCCACCGGTGAGCGGGTTCTTATATTCGAATATTTTCTCCGTGCGGAGTTCCGCAAAGCAGGAATCCCATTTGTAAAGAAAAACCGGCGAATAGGGTTTTTTCCAATTCTCGCGCGGCAGCGGCGCGGGCGTCTGCACCACCTGCGGGTGCACCTCGTAGAAATTGGCGTCCAGCGAATTCATCAGCGGGATATCGAGGCCGTCCTGCCAGATGCACTGCGTGCCGCCCGCCTCTACGCCATGGTCGTGCCAGGTGCCGTTGGGCGTGAGCACGAAGTCGCGCGCCCCCAGGCTGAGGCGCTCGCCGTCCACGACCGTGTACGCCCCCTTGCCCTCCATGATGAAGCGCAGGGCGGAGGCCTGGTGGCGGTGCGCCGAGGTGAACTCGCCGGGATTCATGATTTGCACGCCGGTGTAGAGCAGGCCCGCGGCGGCGCTCCATTCCTTCCGTCCCGGGTTGACGAGCACCACCACGCGGCGCGCGGCCTTCTCGGCAGAGACAAGCTCGGGGGCCTTGCGCACCAGCGGCTCGATGTCGCGCCACTTCCAGAGGATCGGCACCGATTTGGGCTGCGGGAACCAGGGCTCGATCTCGTTGGCGAAATTCCACAAGGCGCCCAGTTCGCGCTTCTCCAGCTCCCTGTAGTAGGCCTCCAGCGCCGGCGTGTCCTCGACGTTGGCCCGGCCGACGACGTTCTCGCGCTTCATGCGCCTAGTCTAGCCGCAGACCGAGCCGCGCGGCGGCGCGCGCAAGGCGCACATCCCGCGTCCACAGCGGCCGGCGCGCCAGGGCGCAGGAGGCGAGCAGATGCACGTCCACCAGGCCCAGTCCCTGGCCCTGCAGGCGGTGCCGGGCGACAAACGCCGGGATTTCGCGGTCGCTTGCCTTGTCCAGGGCAGGAAGCGCGGCGAGAAAGCCGAGAATCTCGTCGCGCCGGTGCAGATTGCCGCAGGCAAGCTCGCCGATCACGAACGGGTGGCAGAGGACCTCGCCAGCGCGCAGCAAGGCGGCAAGCCGCGGCTCGCCGCGACGCAAGTGCTCGATCCAGACGGACGTGTCCGCCAGGACCATCCGGCTCAGGCCGGACGGCGGCGGGGGATGCGGCGCAGGCGGCGCTCGCTGCCGCCCAGCGCCGCCAGGCGCTCGGCGCTCGCCCTGGCGATCAGCGCCTCCAGCCCCATGCGGACCAGCGCCGTCTTCTCATGGACGCCGGTGAGCGCGGCGGCCTTCGCCAGCGCCTCCCGGTCGATGTTGAGGGTCGTGCGATCTGCCAGTTTCATGCATACAAGTATGGCAGATCGATATGCATCGGTCAACGGCCGCGCTGGAAGGCCGCGATCCGCTGTAGCGTTCAGGACGCGACGGGGATCGCGATCGGAATCCTGAAAGCGGGCGCGCGCATTGCAGATCCCCTTTCCTTTCTACACGCCGAGATACCGATGCTGCACGTCCACGCTGGCGGCGAGCTCGGCGGAGCTGCCCGACCAGACGACGCGGCCCTTTTCCAGCATGTAGTGTACGTCGGCGAAGCGGATCAGGGCCTTCACGTCCTTGTCGATGATGAGGATCGACAGGCCGGCGGCCTTGAGGCGCTCGATCGAGCGATAGATCTCGGCACGGATCTGCGGCGCGAGGCCCTCGGTGGCTTCGTCCAGGATCAGCAGGCGCGGGTTGGTCATCAGCGCCCGGCCGATGGCGAGCATCTGCTGCTCGCCGCCCGAAAGCTGGTTGCCGAAATGGTTCTTTCTTTGATCGAGATTCTTGAACAGGTCGAACACGCGGGCCAGCGTCCAGGGCGCCTTCGCGTCTCGGCGGTTGGCGGCGGTGGCGACGAGGTTCTCGCGCACCGTGAGGTTGGGAAAAATCTGCCGGCCCTCGGGCACCAGGCCGATGCCGGCTTGCGCGATGCGGTACGAGGGCAGGCCGGCGATCTCCCGCCCGGCGAAGCGCACCCGCCCGCGCCTGGGGGAGACCACGCCCATGATCGAGTGCACGGTCGTGGTCTTGCCCATGCCGTTCCTGCCGAGCAGCGTGACGATCTGGCCCTCGGGGATGCGCATTGTCACGCCGAACAGGACCTGGCTCAGGCCGTAGGCGGCCTCCAGGCCCTCGGTGGCGAGCAGGTCCGCGGCCATCAGTCCTCCCCGAGGTACGCCGCGCGCACTTCGGGGTTGGCGCGGATCTCGGCGGGCGTGCCGGTGGCGACGATGCGGCCGTAGACGAGCACCGAGATGCGGTCGGCGAGCGAGAACACCGCGTCCATGTCGTGCTCCACGAGCACGATGGTCTTCGCGCCCTTCAGCGTCTCGAGGAACTTCACCATGCGCTGCGATTCATCGGTGCCCATGCCGGCCACCGGTTCGTCGAGCAGCAGCAGCCGCGGCTGCGTGGCGAGGGCCATGGCGATCTCGAGCTGGCGCTGCTCGCCGTGCGAGAGCTCGGCGGCCAGCGTGTTCGCTCTTGCCCGGAGATTGACCTGATCCAGGAACCGGAGGGCGGGGCCGGCAAGCGCTTCGTCCCCGCGCGCCGCCCTCCAGAACCGGAAGCTGTGGCCAGCGTGCGCCTGCACGGCAAGCGCGACGTTGTCGAGCGCGCTGAAGTCCCGGTAGATGCTCGTGATCTGGAACGAGCGCGCGAGTCCCTTGCGCGTGCGCTGGTGCGCGGGCAGGCGCGTGACGTTCTCGCCCGCGAAGCGGATCTCGCCGCGGTCCGGGCGCAGCTCGCCCGAGAGCTGTTTGAGGAAGGTGGTCTTGCCCGCGCCGTTGGGGCCGATCACCGCGTGCGTCTCGCCCTCGCGCACGTCGAAGTCCACGC
>JADLES010000135.1 GCA_020845995.1 Burkholderiales bacterium
ACCACCAGCCGCTGCATCTCGGGCATCACCGAGGGGATGCCGCCCACCGAGACCAGCGACAGGAGCATGAAGTACAGCGCGATCTGGAGCATCGTCATCGCGCGGCGCTCAGAGGAGGTTCCGGCGCGCGGCGATCCAGCCCAGCACCGCTGCCGCAGGCAGCAGCGCGAAGAGCGAAACGCGCCCCAGGGCGAGGCAGGCGAAGCATGCGCCGGCGAGCGCGATACCCCAGGGCTTGCCGAGCAGCGGCTTCGCGAGCTTGCAGGCGGTGCCCACGAACAGGCCACCGCCCGCGATGCCCACACCGGTCATCGCCGCGCGCACTCCGGGGTAAAGGGAGAAATCGGCGTACAGGAGCGCGAGCGCAGACACCCAGAGGAGCGGCAGCGCCATCAGCCCGGTGAAGGCCGCGAACGCGCCGCGCCACCCGAACCAGCGCCGCCCCAGCACCACCGACACGTTGCCGACATTCGGCCCCGGCAGGAACTGGCACAGCGCGAGGATCGCGGCGAAGTCGGCGGGCGCGACCCAGCGCCTTTCCTCCACGATCACCCGGTGCGCCCAGGGCAGCACGCCGCCGAAGGAGCGCGCGCCGATGGAAAGGAAACCCCAGTACAACTCCCAAAGCCCGGCGGGAGGACGCACGGAGTCCTGGGGCGGGGTCGGTTCCAGCTATTCGCCCCAGTAGTCCAGTTCCTCGGGAAGCGGCTCGCCGTGCGCCGGCGAAGCGAGCTTCGCGTACTGGCCGTCCGAGTAGAGCAGCGGCTTGCCCTTGCGGCCGATCTGCAGCCGCTCGACTTCGCCGAGAAAGATGGTGTGGGTGCCGTGGTCCAGGCTGTTCACCAGCCGGCAATCGAAAGATACGAGAGCGTCGACCAGCACCGGCGCACCGGTGGCGAGCGTCGTCCACTGCCCCGGTCGGAAGCGCTCCTCGGCGCGCGGCCCGCCGCTGAACAGCATGGAGAGCGCCTGGTCCTCGTGGCGCAGCACGTTGATGCAGAACAGGCCTGCCTCGCGGACGGCGCGGTGGGTCGCGGTCGCGCGGTTGATGCAGGCAAGCACGGTGGGCGGCTCCGCGGTGGCCGAGCACACTGCGGTCGCCGTCATGCCGTGGCGCCGGCCGTTGCTGCTGCTCGTGACGATGCAGACCGCGCCGGCGAGGCTGCGCATGCCGCGCTTGAACTGGGCGGCGGCGCTCTCCTGCTCAGCTTCCTCCGCCGCCGGCTTGCTCATGGTCCGATTCTACAAGCGGTCGCGATCAGCGCCTCAGGTTCACAAGCAGGAGTCCGGCGCCGACCAGCAGCGCCGCGACCGCGAAGCGCGCCGTGAACGGCTCATCGAGCACGAGCACCCCGGCGAGCACCCCGAACAGCGGGCTCAGGAACGAGAACACCGCGAGCCGCGCCGCCAGATAGCGCGTCAGCAGCCAGAACCAGGCGAGGTAGCTCGCGAACGCCACGAACACCGCCTGGTAGGCCATGCCGGCGACGCCGACGGCCGTGACCGCGACCACGCCCTTTTCGCCCATGGCGATCGAGGCGACCGGCAGCATCAGCGCCGATACGGCCAGCTGGTAAAAGAGCGTTTTCGTCGCGCTCACCCGCGCGAGGCCGCTGGCGCGGATCAGCACCGTCGTCGCCCCCCAAAGCACCGCGGCGATCACCCCGAACGCATCGCCGAGCAGCGTGCTCCGATCCGTATGGGAGAACCCCTCCCAGAAGGCGAACGCGATGCCGCCGAAGGCCAGGACCACGCCCAGCCACTGGCCGGGCGCCAGCCTCTCGCCCGGCACCCACCAGTGCAGGCCGAGCCCGGTGACGATCGGCGCGAGGTAGATGAAGACGACCATGCGCGAGGCCGCGGTGTGCTCCAGGCCCGCGTAGATGAAGATGAACTCGCCGCCGAACAGCAGGCCCGCGGCGACGCCGGCCCAGAAGGTCCCGTCGCGCTCCCAGAGACGGATGCGCCGCATGAGAACCCAGCCGAGCAGCAGAACCGTCGCGATCACGGAGCGGATCCCCGCCTGCATCACGTACGAGACATCAACGGCGGTGAGCTTGATGACCACCTGCTGGAAGCCCCACAGCGCGGTGCAGAGCACCATGCCCGCGAACGCGATGGCATCGAGCGGCTTGCGATCCATACCCGCAATGGTAAATGAGTCTACAATGACGTCGCCCCGGCGCAGGACCGCGGCAGGCAGGTCGCGCCAGCGGTCCGCGCGCTGCTGCAACGACAAGGGAGAAAACAATGAGCGACGCACCTCAGGTAAGCAAGGACGAGCAGAACTGGGCGATGTTCTGCCATCTGGCAGCGCTGATCGGCTTTGTCGTGCCCTTCGGCAACGTCATCGGCCCGCTGGTGGTCTGGCTGATCAAGCGCAACGAGATGCCGCTGGTGGACACCCACGGCAAGGAGGCGCTCAATTTCCAGATCACCGTCAGCATCGCCTTCCTGATCTGCGTGCCGCTGATGTTCGTGCTGATCGGCATTCCGCTGATGGTCGCCGTCGGCCTCGCCGCCCTGATCCTCACCATCATGGCGGCGGTGAAGATCTCCAACGGCAACCTGGATTACCAGTACCCGTTCGCGATCCGGCTGCTGAAGTAGGCGCGCGGCGGCATTGCGCCGGCCGGGACGAGCGGCATGGGATCTTGACTGGCGGGTGAGAGACAGCCGAATCCCCGCGCTAAGTGCCCGGATCATAACGCGGTTCTCCACGCGAGCCCTTCAGGATGCCCCCAGCGATGCCCCCACGCCGGGCGCAATGCCCCAGCTTTTCCCGCATCAAACCCGCCCGGAGCGCCGCTGAGAAAAAATCAAGGTGCGCCCAGCGCCACGCGAGCCGACGCCGGGGACTAGCACCCCCCCCTATCGCATTACGCGGCGATGCATGCGGCTAGGGGCGCTCGGTCTAGGTCCGAGGCCGCTAGAGATTCAACCCCCTATCCCCCCTCGCCCGTGCAGCTCGCGCCAGCGCCAGCCGATCCTCCGCCCGCGCTATCGCAGGTTGCAGCATGCCTAGCCGTTGCCTAACCCTGCAACGCTGCACCAAGGCGAAAAGCGCGGTCCTCGCGCCCGCTCGGCAAAGTGCTAGGAAGGACCCGCTACCCAGCCCGCCTATCCTGACCTGCCCCCATAGAAAGAAGGTCATAGGGGGCGAGTCAGCTAGAGACAAAACGCGGTCTCGCCGCCCGCTCGGAAGCGCCGAGGAAGGACCCGCGATCAGCCGGCGCAGCTCCGAGCCCTCGGGCGACTAGTTAACCGCTAGCGGCGCTCGCCGCTACATCGAAAACGCGGTCCTGCCGCCCGCATTGTGGCCGATTGCTGGGAGGACCCGTTCTCGGGCCTCGACGTTTTCAAACTGATGACACTGAGGACAAAGCGCCGAAACACGCGCAAGCCCGCGCCGGCCTTCGGCTTTTCTGTCCTCAGTCGCGACTGAGGACAACGCGCGGCCGACTGATGACACTGAGGACAAATCATTCCGCTGCGGTCCACGGCGGACCGCTGGCCCCGCTTCACCTTGGATTGCTCGCCTCGACCTGCGCCAAGCCGCGCGGAAAGAATCCCACTGCGCTCCGCCGCGCCGGCCGCACGCTCGAGCCAATCAGTCCGGCCTGCTAGCGCTGCCCTATGTCTCGGAGCCCGCATCAAGTATCGAGGACTTGATGCGGTAGCACGTTGTCAGCCCGGAGCCCGGCAGACGCACGCGGCAATCGAAGGGCCGCCCCTTGTCCGGGTCCAAGTCCCCGCGCTCGCGCAGCACTCGCAGCACGGCCTTGGGCTCGAAGCCCTCGCATATCTCCGCGCGGAATGTCTCGGGCAGCACGAAGTATTCCCAAGCGCTGACGCCGCCGGCCGGGTCCGAGATAGCCCGGCGGAATCCCGCCCGATGCAGCGTCTTGGGCGCATGGTCATCGTTGCGTTCCGCGCGTTCCCAAGGCGTAAACCTGCCTTCGCCGTGCAGCTCGAAGAATCGGCGCACCTGCCGGAGTATGGCGAACTCCTCCGCGTTGCCGATCCCGCCCCGCGATTCGAGCCACGCCGTAAAGCACGCGCGGGCCGCTCGCGTCGCC
>JADLES010000136.1 GCA_020845995.1 Burkholderiales bacterium
CGCGACGCCATGGACCGGCTCATTCCCGACGTGGCCGGCGCCGGCGCGGCGAAGGCCGACGTGATCATCGAGGCGATCTTCGAGGACCTGAAGGCGAAGCGCGAGCTGTTCGCGAAGCTGGAGGCGGTGGCGAAGCCCGATGCGGTGCTCGCCTCCAATACGTCCAGCCTCAAGCTCGCCGACATCGCGGCAGAGTTCAAGGACCCCTCGCGCCTGGTGGGGATCCATTTCTTCAACCCGGTTCCGCAGATGATGCTCGTTGAAATAATTTCATCTGAAAAAACCAAAAGGGAAATTGCAGACCGGGCGACCGCCTTCGTGCGCCAGATCGACAAGCTGCCGCTGCCGGTGAAGGACTCGCCCGGCTTCCTCGTCAACCGCGTGCTCGGGCCCTACATGCAGAACGCCTTCCGCATGCTGGACGAGGGCGCGAAGCCCGAGACGCTGGACGCGGCGATGGAGGCTTTCGGCATGCCGATGGGACCGATCGAGCTCGCCGACACGGTGGGCCTCGACATCTGCCTGCACGCGGGCAAGCAGCTGGCGAAGAAGGACGCAAGCGGCAAGGAGCCCGAGGCGCCGGAGCTGCTGCTCAACAAGGTCGCTCTCGGGCAGCTCGGCCGCAAGTCCGGCCAGGGCATCTACCGCTGGGAGAACAACAAGCCGGTGAAGGGCGCGCCGGGCGCCTGGGACCAGCGCACGGTGGATGCACTCATCCAGCCCTACCTGGAGGAAACGCGGGCGGTCCTCGCGGAGGGCATCGTCCCGGACGCAGAGCTGATCGATGCGGGGCTCATCTTCGGCACCGGCTTCGCGCCGTTCCGCGGCGGGCCGCTGCACTTCCTCGAGTCGCAGAAGAAGAAGTAGCGCGCATGGCCAAGGCCTCGCAGCAACCGCCCGGCGTCGCGCTGCCCAAGGGCAGGGTGCCGGCGCTGCGCGTGGTGCCGATGCCGGCGGATTCGAACCACAACGGCGACATCTTCGGCGGCTGGATCATGGCGCAGGTGGACCTCGCCGGCGGCATCGTCGCCGGCCGCGTCGCGCGCGGCCGTGTCGCCACGGTCTCGGTGAACTCTTTCGTCTTCAAGCAGCCGGTGCAGATCGGCGACGTGCTGTCGCTGTACGCGGACGTGGTGCGCATCGGCAACTCCTCGATCACCATCGACGTGCAGGTCTATGCCGAGCGCGGGCGCACCGAAGCGCGGGTGGTGAAGGTGACCGAGGCGACGCTGACCTACGTCGCCATCGACCTCGAGGGCCGGCCTCGACCGGTGCCACGCAAACCTTAGGCGCAGCAGGCGGCTCCGGCGCTACGGGGCCATGGTCTCCCGGTTCACTTCCCAGCCGGCCTCGATGCCGCCCGGAAGCATCTGCCCGCGGTCCTCGCCGACCTCCGCGTCGATCAGCCGGTTGAGCTTCTCGTTCATGGCGGCGACAAGCTCGCGGTTGCGCGCCGGGTCGGCGGCGAGATTGTTCATTTCCGCCGGGTCGGTAGAGGCGTCGAACAGCTCGACGTCGTTCAGACGGTAGAGGTCCTCCAGGCTCGCCGGCCGGTTGTGCTGCCTGGGCGAGAAATAGCGGGAGAAGGTGTAGCGGCCGTCGTACACCGAGCGCACCGCGCCGCGCTTCGTCATGTCCGGGCGGATGCCGGCCTTGGCAAGCTCCTTTGGATTGCCGCCCTGGTGCATGTAGGCGACGGCCTTCTCGAGAAATTCCCCGTCGAGATAGGCGAACATGTTGTAGTTGAAGAGCACGCCGTCGTGGATTGCGTCCGCGCCGGCGCGCGCCGGGTCGGCGAGCAGCGCGGAAAAGTCCTTCCCCGGGATCTTCTTCGCGATCGCCGCGCGCTTCTCCGCCGGCGCGCTGCTGAATGCGAGCAGGGTCGGCGCCATGTCGAGGTGCGAGGTGACCGCCCGGCACTGGCGCCCGCCGGCGATGCCGGGATGGACGATGACCAGCGGCACCTGGTTCTGCTCGCGGTAGGCAACCGCGCCCTTGGCGTGCAGGCGGTGCGCGCCGTCCATGTCGCCGTGGTCGGCGGTGTAGATGACGATGGTCCGGCCGGCAAGCCCAGAGGCGTCCAGCTCGGCCAGCACCGCCGCGACGTTGCGGTCCACGTCGCGCATGCAGTTGAGGTAGTAGTTGTGGCGGCGCCGCCAGCGCGCGTCCTCGTTCGGAATGTCGCCGACCAGCGCGTCATGCGAGCGCAGGAATTCCCGGTGCGCCGCGGGGCGGCCCGGGGCATCCAGCGGCTGCCGGTAGCTTGCCGGCAGGCGGAAGTCCCACTTCTTCGCGTACAGGGGATCGACCGGGTCGCGCGCCACGTGGGTGATGCCGCGCTCGCGACGGACCGGCGTGCCCGGCGCATCGGTGTCGTAGAACATCACGTCGTGCGGGTTCACCAGGTTGAGCGCGAGGAACCAGGGCTTGCCCTCGGCGGCCAGCTCGCGGCCCTTGCCGCGCAGCCAGCTCGTGCCCATGGCGGCGGTGATGCCGTCGTGCAGGTAGCCGCCCTGGGTGTGGGCGATGATGTCGCCGATGCCGAAATAGTCCGAAAAGCCGTACGCCTCCATCTCCTTCGTGAAGACGCGGGTCGGCGGCTCGCCCAGCTTGTTGACCGTCTCGAATTCCTTCGTCAGGTGCCACTTGCCCTTGTAGGCGGTGTAGTAGCCGGCCTCGCGCAGCATGTCGCCGACCGTCGGGATCTCCGGCGACAGGCTGGTGATCCACGGAAAATTGGTGTTGTCGAACATGCGCGTGTGCTGGATGTGCTGCCCGGTATAGAGCACCGAGCGCGACGGCGTGCACACGCAGGAGTTGATGCGGTGGTTGACGAAGCTGGTGCCCTGCTTGGCCAGGCGCTCGTGCGCCGGCAGCCGGTAGCCCGCGGGCAGCTCGCCC
>JADLES010000137.1 GCA_020845995.1 Burkholderiales bacterium
ATCGGCTGCATGTGGTACGGCATCGGCAATACCGCGCTGTCCAACCCTTCCACCATGCGCGTCGCGCTTACGCGCGAGGGCAGGATTGTTCTGCGCAGCGGCGCGGCGGAGATCGGTCAAGGGGTGAGCACCATCCTCACGCAGATCTGCGCCGACGCGCTCGGCGTGCCGATGTCTGCCGTTGGCCTCGTCTCGGCCGACACCGACCTGACGGCCGACGCCGGCAAGAGTTCCGCCTCGCGCCAGACGTTCGTGTCGGGAAAGGCGACGGAGCTCGCGGCACTCGATTTGCGCCGAAAAATGCACGCCGCCGGCATCGCGAAGTTCAGGCAAGGTCTCAAGCTCGATCGGGAGCTGGTGGGCGAAGGCTATTTCGATCCACCCACCTCGCCCGCCGATGCCGACGGCCAGGGCACGCCGTACGCGACCTACGCGTTCGCCGCGCAGATCGCCCTCGTGGAGGTCGACATCGCGCTTGGCACGACGCGCGTGCTGGCAATCCATGCCGCGCATGACGTCGGGCGGGCGATCAACCCCACGCAAGTCGAAGGCCAGATCGAGGGCGGCATCGCGCAGGGCCTGGGCCTTGCGCTCATGGAGGAATACCTCCCTGGCCGTACCGAGAACCTGCACGACTACCTGATCCCGACCGTGGGCGACGCGCCGCGCGTGCGCTCGGTCCTGGTCGAAGACCCGGATCCGCTCGGGCCTTCGGGCGCGAAGGGCGTGGGCGAGCCGGGCCTGATCCCGACCGCGCCCGCGATCCTCGGCGCGATCGAGCACGCCACCGGCGTGCGCATGCGCAGGGTCCCGGTGCTGCCGCACCGCCTGCTTGCCGGGCTGAAGAATGCGCGATCCTGAAGACGCACCCGAGAGCAGCGAGCCGCTCACCGGCGAGGTGATCCGCTGCGACGCCTGCCCGGTGCTGTGCCGCATCCGCAAAGGGCAGGCCGGCGCCTGCGACCGCTACGCCAACGAGAACGGCGCGCTGGTGCGCGTGGACCCGCTCGTGATCCTGCAGAGGACGGTTGCATCGGGCGGCAAGCTAGTCCGGTTTCTTGGCTCGGAAAAACCCTGGGACGGCACGATCGTCGCCGGACCCGATGCGTTCGTCACCGGCATCGGCGCCACCACCACCTACCCCGACTACAAGCCGGCGCCTTTCATCGTTTCCACGAAGGCGGAAGGCGTGGACATGGTGACGGTGGTCACCGAGGGCATCTTTTCGTATTGCGGCCTCAAGCTGAAGATCGACACCGACCGCTTCCTCGGCCCCGAGCAGGCCGCGGTGCGGGTGGACGGCGAGCAGATCGGGCACGTCACCACCGCCGAATACGGCTCGCAGATGCTCGCCCTGGGCGGCGTGCGCCACCTGACCGGCGGCTCGAAGAAGGAAGGCACCGTCACCTGCGACGCGATGCTCAAGCTCGCCAACCGCGAGCCGGTCGAGATCAGCGTGGACGGCGGCGCCCGGGTCCGGGTGCAGGCGGGCGCGGCGCCAGTGGTCGACGGCGTGCGCGAAGAGCGCATGCGCGTCGGCTGCGGTTCGGCGACCATCGGCATCTTCGCCAAGCAATGGCATGGCCATGCCGACGAGGTGATCGTCGTGGACGATCACATCACGGGCGTGCTGACCGAGCACCAGGCGGGGCGTTTCCTCGACATGCGCGCCGCGGGCATTCGCGTGCGCGGCCGCAAGTCCACGCCCGGGCGCTACTTCAAGGTAGCCGAGCCGGGCTCGGGCTGGGGCGGCACCGACATCACCGACCCGCTTTCGATCGTTGAGAAAATCGACCCGAAGAAAGCCTGGCCCGGCATGCGTCTGCTCATGGTGTCGACCACGGGCGAGGATGCCGAATGGTTTGTCCTCAATGATCAATTGAAGCCGGAGAAACAGGACATGCCGGCCGCGGTCCGCAAGGTGGTGGAACGGATCGCGGAGAACTGCGAGCCGGCGCTGTGCACCGTGCTCTTCATGGGCGGCGCCGGGGGCAGCCTGCGGGCGGGCGTCACCGAGAATCCCGTCCGGCTGACGCGCTCGGTCAAGGACCTGCTGACCCGGGTCACCTGCGGCGGCGCCCCGGTCTACGTCTGGCCCGGCGGCGGCATCACGGTGATGGTGGACGTGCTGCGCATGCCGGAACGCTCGTTCGGCTACGTGCCGACCCCGGCGCTGGTGCTGCCGATGGAGTTCACGCTGGCTCTGGAGCATTACGCCGCCATCGGCGGCCACATGGATCGCGTCGAGACGCTGCAAAGCGCGCTCGCGCGCACCCGCCACCAGGTGCAGGAATGGCCCCGGTAAGAAGCCTTCTCGACGGCGGCCGGATGCACCTGCAGCACGGGCCGATCGATCTCGTCATCGAGGCGCACGGCGCGCCCGCCGAAGTCAGCGCGGCGCGCGAGCAGGCCTGGCGGCGGTTCCAGGACATTCTGGATACGCTCGTGGCGGAGCTTTCGCTCCTGCGCTCGCCGGTGGGCGCCGCGTACCCGCTCGCCCGCGGCCCGGTCGCGCGGCGCATGGTGGCGGCGGTGTGGCCGCATCGCGAGCTGTTC
>JADLES010000138.1 GCA_020845995.1 Burkholderiales bacterium
GATCGCGTCCAGGGCGGCGCCCAGCTCGTTCAAAGCGTCCTTCGAGAACGTGTTGGCGGATTCTCCCTGCTTGTCGAAGGTGAGCCAGACCAGGCCCTGCGCGTCCTGCTCGTGGCGCCAGTGCTTGGCTATTCTCTTGTTGTCGAGTCGGTCCATGATCTGGTCCCCAACGTTGTGTTAGACGCCGCAGTTAAACATCGACAAACGGTGCGCTGGTTGAACGTCAGTTTTACAGATCCAGTGGGCGGTCCCGTCAGGCACAGGTCGAGGCTGGAGGCTCATCGATTTCCCCTGGAGCTGTGATGGTCCCCGAAAACGGACAGTGATCGTTCCTGTGGCGTCAATAGTGAAGCTTTCCAACTCCTCAACCGCGCAATTTCCCTTGCATTCCGAAGGCACCAACCTTTCCCGCTTTGCCAAAGATGCCTCCGCCTTCCTTTGCTCAGCAACAACAAATTTCCTGAGCTTCGAAACCTGGCCAGTGAACACATAGTCCGCGTATGCAATCCACACCACGTATGCGCAGGCGCCAATGCCCAAGACCGCTATTAAGAGTACAGCCTTACGAATCAAGGCAACGCCTTACGCCTACGCTGCTTCCACCAGCATCGCGCCGCCCAGCCCGCCGCCGATACAGATGGAGGCCATGCCGCGCTTCGCATTCTTTCTTTTCAGCGTTCTCAGCATGTGCAGGACGATGCGCGCACCCGATGCGCCCACCGGATGGCCCAGCGCGACCGCGCCGCCGTCCACGTTCAGCTTTTCCTGGTCCAGTTCACCCATCGCGCCGGGGAGGTCGAGCTGCTCCTTGCAGTACTTCTCGTCCTTCCACGCGGCGAGGCAGCCCAGCACCTGGGCGGCGAAGGCCTCGTTGATCTCCCAGTAGTCGACGCCGTCGAGCTTGAGATTGTGCCGCTGCAGGATCGGCGTCGCCGCGTGCACGGGCCCGAGACCCATCTGCGCCGGGTCGAGACCCGCCCACTGGGAATCAAGAATCTGTCCGATGGGTTTCAGATCGAAACGCTTTACCCCTTCCTCGGATGCAAGGATCAGCCACGCCGCGCCGTCGGTAATCTGCGAGCTGTTGCCCGGGGTGACGTTGCCGTACTTGCGGTCGAAGAAGGGCTTGAGCTTGGCGAGGTTCTCCATGGATGAGTCGCGCCGCACACCGTCGTCGAGCGTGTAGGCGCCGCCCTTCGCGTCGTAGAGCGCTTCCAGCTCGCCGCCGCCCGACTTGAGGTGGCCGGCGTCCTGCGCATCGCAAACCCGCTTGTGGGACCGGACCGAGAACGCATCCATCTGCTCGCGCGAAATTCCGAAGCGGTGCGCGAGGTTCTCCGCCGTCTGGCCCATCAGCAGCCCCACCATCGGATCGGTGAGCCCCTTCATGATGCCGATCACCGGATTGAGGAGGGCGCCAAAGGGAAGCTTGGCGAACTGGCTCGCCTTTTCTCCGGGAGATCTTTTCTGCGCAAAGTCGGCGAACCAGTTCACCATCTTGTCGTTGTAGAGCAGCGGCGCGCGCGAGAGCGCGTCGACGCCGCCGGCGAGAACCAGGTTCGAGCGCCCGGCGAGGATGCCGTTGATGCCCGAATCGAGCGCCTGCATGCCGGACGCGCAGTTGCGCATCACGGTCCAGCCCGGGACCTTCTGCCCGCAGCCCATGCGCAGCGCCGCCACGCGCCCGATGTTGACTTCGTCGACCGAAGGCGCGGCGCAGCCGAGGATCACCTCGTCGAGGTCGGCCGGCGCGAACTTCTGGCGCGCGAGCAGCGTCTTGCCGGCCTGCGTGGCGAGGTCCGCCGCCGAGAACACCCCGGGGCGGTTCTTCGCCTTCAGGAACGGCGTGCGCGCGCCGTCGATGACGTAGATGGGTCTTGCGTAACCGGCCATTGGAGTCTCCCTAGCTGGCGCGCAACCGCACGGTATGCACGCACTCCTTGCCTTGTGCCTTGAGGCAACCCTTGAGCGGCGGCTCGACCTGCGGCGCGAAGCCCATGCCTTCCAGCCAGCCCTCGATGCGCGAGAAGATGCCGCAATCGTATTGCGCCGCGATGCCCGCCTTCGCCACGTTCTCGTGGGCGAAGCAGCGCTTCACCGCGATCCGGCAGACATCGGCGCTCTCGACGCGCGCATCGTAGTCGAGCAGCTCCGGGCCCAGCAGGCCGATCATCGCCTGCTGCGCGGCGAGGCAGCCCGCGGCGTCCCGCGGTTGCTCGATGCCGAGCGCGCGTCCGACGCGCTGCCACTCGACTTTCGCCATCTCGCGCGCCGCGCGCTGGTTGATGCGGTTGGCCGCCGGCAGGCCGAATTCGCGCGCCACCGCGTTGAACCAGCGCGCGTCGTGCGTCATCCAGCTCTTGACGAGCAGCTGCTCGCGTTCGGAGCTCATGCCGCAGCCCGCGCCGCCGGCTGCTGCTCGCGCCCGAGCTTCTGCAGGATCTCGGCGCGGCCGAAGTCCTGCGCGAAGTCGTTGACCTTGATGACGTTCCGGCGCAGCGCTTCCTTGCGCTGCCAGAGCGCGTTCTCCTCGGCGGTGATGATGCTGTTCTGGAGTCCCAGGCTACCCAGATCAACACCGGGTTGCGCAACGATCTTTCCTTTCTTCACAGCTTTGCGCAGCTTCTCGTCGACCGGCTCGCAGGCGATGGCGGCGAGGAACGCCGCTTCCAGCGCGCCGGTCGGGTCCGCCTCGCCCCTGGGGATGTACACGCCGTCGGTGAGGCGGTCGCGCGCCTCGCCGGGCACGAGCAGGATCTGCGCGCTTTCGCGATTGCGCGAATCGAGCGGCGGCCGGAACGACATGCCGAGCGGGAAGATGACGAAGCGCAGGAAGGTCGCGAGGCTCTTCACCGGGAAGTTCGAGAGGATACCGTCGATCGCCTCCTGCGCGCGGTAGA
>JADLES010000139.1 GCA_020845995.1 Burkholderiales bacterium
GTCGCGCAAGTCCAGCGGATTGGGCTCGGTGCGAGTGGTCGACACGGTCCCCGCGCTGCCCCTGTTGTCGAACTCGTTCGCGTTGGTCCCCGTCGCGCCAATCAGCATTTCCACCGACTCGTCGCGGCCCGCGGCGAGCGCGGTGGCGGTGACGCCGTGGTTGACTCCGGTGTAGCCGAGACGCGCCCGGCCGCCGAACTGCTCGTCGCGACCGAGCAGGTCGCCGGGTTCGAGCGTGAAGTAGCCCACCACGCCGCCGATCGCGTCCGAGCCGTACAGGCTGGAGGCCGGGCCGCGCAGGATCTCGACGCGCTTCATGAACTCGAGCGACGGGCCGAGGGGCGCGTTCATGGTGTAGTTCGTCGGGCCGCCGCCGTTGTAGAAGTTCGGCAGGCGCACGCCGTCCACCATCTGCAGCACGCGGTTGTCCTCGATGCCGCGGATGTTCGGGCGCGTGGCGCCGAAGCGCCGCGCGTCGCGGGCGAAGGAAACGTCCGGCTCGTCCTCGAAAAGCTGCGCTTCGTCGGCCGGCAGGCGCCGGTCCATTTCCCCGCGCGTGATCCGGGTGACAGTTGCCGGCAGCTTCTGCGCGTCGGCTTCGCTCCGGGTGGCGGTGACCACCACGTCCTCGAGCGCGGTGTCGGCGGTGCCGCCGGCCCTGGGGTCGCGGGATTGCGCCCGGACCTGCGTCGGCAAGGCGAGCGCCAGCGCCAGCGCCAGCGCGGCAAACCGGAATCGTTCCATGCAGCGTCACTCCTTGGAGGTTGCGGCATGGCTGGCCTCGGGCTGGCTGCGCCGTGGTTGCGGAAGGGTTGCGTCGAACTCATGACTTGCAGAGGATCGTCCGGCCGCGCAGGGCGACGGCCGCGATCCAGGCGAGCGGCGCGAGCACCATCAGCGCGCTGTAGATCCGCGCGTAGCGGCCTTCGGCCCATTCCTCGGTGGCGATGTGCCACCAGGCGTTGTCCAGGGGCAGCGCCTCGGCCTCGGTGAACTCATGGAAGGCGTACAGCAGCAGCTGCAGCGAGAACAGGATGAGAAAGATCGACGTGGCCTGGAAGAACAGGGCGAGGTTCACCCGCCGGCCCCAGCGCAGCCAGGCGAAGGCGAGCAGGGCGGCGAGCGCGGTGCCGACGAGCGCGCCGGCAAGCATCGCTTCGGTGCCTTCGTTGCGCGCCAGCGCGGCGATCATGAACGCGGTCTCCACGCCCTCGCGCGCGACCATCAGCAGCGTGAACAGGAACACGCCCAGCCAGGCGCCCGCGCCGGGCTTGAGCGCGGCGGCGTCGATGCGCGCGCCGATCTCCGCGCCCATGCGCTTGCCGGCGCCGCTCATGTAGATCGCCATGGAGATCACCAGCACCGCCGCGACCGCCGCGAGCATGCCCTCGTAGAGCGGTTGCACGGTGACCTCGATCAGCCAGCCGCCGATGGCCGCCGATAGCGCCAGCGCCGTCGCGGTGCCCGCCCACAGCGCCGGGAGCAGCGCCGCGCGGCCCGTCTTGCGCAGGTAGAGCGCGGTGATCGCCACGATCAGGAAGGCCTCGATGCCTTCGCGCAGGGTGATGACGAGCATCTGTTCCATGGGCGTTCCCTCGGCGCTACTCCGGTATCGAAACGAAGCCGATGCGCGTGAGCCCGGCGCGCGCGGCATCGGCCATCACCACCGCCACCTTGCCGTACGGCACGCCGCCGTCGGCGCGCACGTGCAGCTCGGGTTGGGGGGCGAGTTTCGCCGCCGCGTCCATGCGCGAGCGCCAGCCCGAGCGGTCCAGCACCTCGCCGTTCCAGTACACGTAGCCCTCGGCGCTGATCGCCACCTGCACGTTTTGCGGGCGCGTCAGGTTGGGGTGGCTGCTCGCCTTGGGCAGATCCACCTTCACCGCGTGGGTGAGCAGCGGCGCGGTGATGATGAAGATCACGAGCAGCACCAGCATCACGTCGATCAGCGGGATCATGTTGATCTCCGCCAGCGGCGCCGCGCCGTCGCCGCGATTGAATCCGCCGAAGGCCATCTCAGCCCGCCGCGGCCTGCTTGAGGGGGACCACGGCGCCGACCTGCGAACCCGTGGTGAGCAGGGCGTACAGGTCGTGCGCGAAGGCGTCGAGCCTGGCGAGCACGAGGCGGTTCGAGCGCACGAAGCCGTTGTAGGCGAGCACCGCCGGGATCGCCACCGCGAGGCCGATCGCGGTCATGATCAGCGCCTCGCCCACCGGCCCGGCCACCTTGTCGAGCGTGCCCTGGCCGGAAATGCCGATCGCGGTGAGCGCGTGATAGATGGCCCAGACCGTGCCGAACAGGCCCACGAAGGGCGCCGTCGAGCCGACCGAGGCGAGCACCGTCAGGCCGGATTCCATGCGCGCGGTGTCCTCCTCGATGACCCGGCGCATGGCGCGGGTGAGGAACTCGCCGTCCCCCTTGCGGTGCGCGAGCATTGCGTGGCGCGCAAGGCGCGCGAAGGGCTCGTCTCCACGGGTGCCTTCGAGGCAGGACTGGACCTGCGCCAGCGTGCCGGAGGCCCAGAACGGCGCGAGGAAACGGCGGCTGCGGCGTTGCTCGATCCAGCGCTCGATGCCCTTCGTGGCGATCAGGTACCAGGTCGCGAGCGACATCGCGAGCAGGACCACGAGCAGCCCCCGCGCCAGGGCGTCGGCTTGCGCGAGAAAGTGGGCGAAGCCCAGGGACTGCGTCGGTTCCATCGGCTCAGCTTTCCAGTCGGAAAGAAATCGGGATCAGCACCCAGGCGGGCACCGTCTCGGCGCCGCGGCGGGCGGGCACGAACTTCCAGCGCTGCACCGTGTCGCGCGCGGCCTGGTCGAGGCGCGGATGGCCGCTCGAAGTGCGGACCTGGACCTCGTCGGCGCCCCCGCCGGCGCTCACGAGCACGCGCAGCACCACGCGGCCCTGCTCGCCCAGCCGGCGCGACAGGGCCGGATAGGCGGGCGCCGGATTGAGCAGGTAGTCGGCGTTGAAAACCGGCGGCGTGACGGGCGCAGGCTCGGCCGCCGGCACTGGCTGGGTCGCGGCGACCGGTGGCGCAGGCGGTGCAGGCGGCGTCGCGGCGGCCGAGGGCGCGTCCGCCGGGACCGCGAGCACCGGCGCCGGCACCGGCGGCAGCGGCGCGTGCCGTGCAACCGGCCGGGGTTTCGGCAGATCGGTCGGGGGCTGGGGCGGCCGGACGTCCGTCTTCGGCGGCGCGAGCAACTCGACCATGATCGGCGCGGCCTCGAGCAGCACCTTGCGCGCCGGTGCGTAGCTGAGCAGGCCGAGCAGCGCCAGCGCGTGCAGGGCGAGGGTGATGCCCAAACCGGCGCGGCTCGTGTCGGGGTCGGAATTGCGCATGGCTGCCAGCTTCCTGGATGAGGATCGATGCTGGCTGGCTGCGGGTCGCGCCCGCTCGCTGGCTCGCGGTGCGAGTGTCAGGCGGTGAGGATCAGCTTGCCGTTCTGGGTCATGCGCAGGCGGTATTCCCGCCCGTTGTGGACGATGACGAGCTCCCTCCCGGGGCCGAGGAGTTGCTCGCTGGCCACCCGCCTGGGTTCTGGCGGAGGGGGGATTACCCGCTTTTGTGGCATGGAAATCACTAGTTAACGATAATTATTCGCATTATTAGTGTCAATGACGTAATTTGATTTGGATCAAGTATCTGTAAATAAGTGACCACTGACCTATTGCAATTTTGTCGTGCAGGAATAATAATCATTCTCAGCCACAAATGTATATCTGCCTGTGCAATGCAATCACCGAGCGCGACGTGCGCGAATGTGCGCGTCGCGGCTGCTGCACGTTCGATGAACTGTCGAGCGAGCTCGGTGTCGGCACCTGCTGCGGGCGCTGCCGGCCCGTGGCAAGCGAGATCCTGCGCGAGTCCCAGTCGCCGCTGCGGCCCGCGGCCTAGTTTTCGCCCAACCCGGGGCGATTCGTCGCTACACTCGCCCATTCAACTCGCGGGCGGGAGGCGGGAGATGAAGGGCGATCGTAAAGTCATCCAGCACCTCAACAAGGTGCTCTTCAACGAGCTCACGGCGATCAACCAGTACTTCCTGCACGCCCGCATGTTCGGCAACTGGGGGCTGAAGAAGCTGGAGGAGCACGAGAAAAAGGCCTCGATCGACGAGATGAAGCACGCCGACCGGCTGATCGAGCGCATCCTGTTCCTCGAGGGCCTGCCCAACCTGCAGGACCTGGGCAGGCTGATGATCGGCGAGGACGCGGTCGAAGCGCTCAAGTGCGATCTCAAGCTCGAGATGGCGGCCCACCCCGCGCTGAAGGAAGGCGTCGCGCACTGCGAGTCGGTCGGCGACTACGTGTCGCGCGAAATCCTCGAGGACATCCTCGAGTCCGAGGAAGAGCACATCGACTGGCTGGAGACGCAGCTCGACCTGATCGGCAAGGTTGGCGTGCAGAACTGGCACCAGAGCTGGAACGGGGCGTCCTGACCGCGTCCGGCCGCGCGGCCGGTTTCGATAGGCCGCGGCGATGGCCGCCTGAAAGATAAACGATTGGACGGCGCGCCGTTCGCGGCGTGCAATGCCCTCCTGCGGACACAGGACAGGAGAGCAACATGGGCGCCAAGATCAAAGACAGTAGCGCGGGCAAGTGCCCGTACACCCACATCGCCGGCGTCGGGCGGAGCAACCGCGACTGGTGGCCGAACCAGCTGCGCCTGGAGCTGCTGCACCGGCATTCGTCGAAGTCCGACCCGATGGGCAAGGGCTTCGACTACGCGAAGGAATTCAAGAGCCTCGATTACAAGGCGCTGAAGAAGGACCTGGTCAGGCTGATGACCGACTCGCAGGACTGGTGGCCGGCGGACTTCGGCCACTATGGCCCGTTCTTCATCCGCATGGCCTGGCACGCCGCCGGCACCTACCGGGTCACCGACGGCCGCGGCGGCGCCGGGCGCGGGCAGCAGCGCTTCGCGCCGCTGGGCAGCTGGCCCGACAACGTCAACCTCGACAAGGCGCGGCGCCTGCTCTGGCCGGTTAAGCAGAAGTACGGCAGGAAGATTTCCTGGGCCGACCTGCTCATTCTTGCCGGCAACGTGGCGCTGGAGTCGATGGGCTTCCGCACCTTCGGCTTCGCCGCGGGCCGCGCGGACGTATGGGAGCCGGATGAGGACGTGAACTGGGGCGAGGAAATCGCCTGGCTGGGCGCCGACAAGCGCTTCAGCGGCGATCGCGACCTCGGGCCGTTCGGCGCCACCCACATGGGCCTCATCTACGTGAACCCGGAGGGCCCGAACGCGAGCGGCGACTACATGGCCGCCGCCAAGGACATCCGCGCCACCTTCAACCGCATGGCGATGAACGACGAAGAGATCGTCGCCTTGATCGCGGGCGGCCATACCTTCGGCAAGTGCCATGGCGCCGCGCCGGAGTCGCACAAGGGCCCGGATCCGGAAGGCGCGCCGCTGGAAGCGCAGGGCCTGGGCTGGATCAGCACCTACGGCGCGGGCCACGGCAAGGACACCGTCTCGAGCGGCATCGAGGTGACCTGGACCAAGACCCCGGCGTTGTGGAGCAACAATTTTCTTGAAAACCTGTTCAAGTACGAATGGGAGCAGGTCAAGTCACCCGCCGGCGCCAGGCAATGGGTCGCGAGCAACGCGCCGGAGATCATTCCCGATGCGCACGTCGAGGGCAAGTTCCACCGGCCGACGATGCTCACCACCGACCTGACGCTGCGCTTCGACCCGGAGTTTGGCAAGATCTCGCGCCGCTTCCTTGACGATCCGCAGGAATTCGCGGACGCCTTCGCGCGCGCCTGGTTCAAGCTCACGCACCGCGACATGGGGCCGCGCGCCCGCTACCTGGGACCGGAAGTGCCCAGGGAAGAACTGATCTGGCAGGACCCGATTCCCGCGGTCGACCACAAGCGGATCGGCGAGAAGGA
>JADLES010000140.1 GCA_020845995.1 Burkholderiales bacterium
CCTTCGTCTGACACCAGTCAGGCGCCTACCGGGAGACGAACGACTCCATGGTCCGCGCGCGCTCGGGGAATGCCTTGAGGATCTGCCTGTCGGCAGTGACGAGCGGCACGTCCAGCGCATCTGCGAGCGCAACGAACTCGGCGTCATAGGCGGCGAGCTTCGTCCTTTCGACGACCCGAAATACGCCTTCGCTCGGCACGAGGTGTTCCCGGCCCGCGAAAGCCGCCTCGGCGCCCGCCATCACCTCCGCGACCTGTCGCAGGCCGAGCGTGCCGTCGCGCAGGTAGCCCGCGAGGATGCTGCGCATCTCGGAGCGCCACAACTGGGGCACGTGCCACTCCGGGTCGCGCAGGCGAACGCGCTGTGCCGTATCCGTCAGCGGCCCATTGATCCAGCAGTAGGCAACGACGTTGCTGTCGACGACGATCATGCCCGGCCCTGGCGCTTGTAGCGCGGGACCTTGCCGTGATCCGCCCTCGGCAGGCGGGCGACGAACGCACGCAGCATCCGCGCCTGCGCCTCGGCATCGACCACCGGGGCGGCGAGCTCCGCCTCCAGGCGCGCCAGGATCTCGCTGTTCAGGCTGCGGCGGTTCTTCTCGGCGCTTTCGCGCAGCCGCGCGTGCAGCTTCTTCGGGATGTTCTTCAGCGTCAGGCTGAGCACGGCCGGCCTCCATGGAACCAGAATGGAACCATTGTAGCTCTGCGGCCGCGGCGCGTCACCGCCAGCGCCGGCTGGCGCGATGGCGGCGCCGCACCTGCTGCACCGGGTCGACGTCAGGATCGGCGATCCGCCGGCGCAGCTCCCGGTCGCGCGCGCGCCACGACCTGCTGAAGGACCACCTCAACCTCGCCCACTCTCGAAGTTTCGCTCGATCGCGTCGAGTTCGGCGTGCTGAACGACCGGCTGAAGCAGAATTCGCTGGCGGAGAAGCTGACGGCGAAATAGCTCCGGCATTGCATGCCGGAGTTGCGCAAGCAGCGCAGCCTTATCTGAGTCTTCGAAAAAACCTAGAGCGCGACTTCGACGGGCGCGTCGCGCAGCGCGCTCACGCGCATGATCGAGAAGCCGAGCACGTTGCCCTTCTCGTCCACCTTCTCCATGACGTGCGGGTTCGCCGTCTCGCGGAAAACGCCCGGACGCCGCTCGAACATCATCTCCAGGAAGTCGCCTTCCTTGTCGTACCAGATCTTCAGCTTCTTCTCGGCCATAGCTGTCTCCCTCCCGCCGGTCTGGACATCGGGTACGCCGTCAGGAAGAAGGCGTCATTGTCCGCCAACTTGACCGCCACGCAAAGGTGCTGCCGGACGATAGAATGGTGGCCAGACTAGGAGACCTGCCGTGCCAACCGTCACCGTCCGCATTCCCCGGGCACTTGTAAAGCGTGCCCAGACCGCCACCGGGCGACGCGATGCGGCTGCCGCAGTGCGGCGCGCAATCGAGCTCGCCACACACGACTACGAATTGAACGCCGCCTCGCGCCGCGCACTTGAACAGTCCGCGCGCGAGGAGCGCGAAGGCAAGGTCCGTCGCTTTCGCACTGCACGGGATGCCATCGCGCACCTGAAACGCTTGTGAAGGAACTCGTCTTCACGCGGCGGTTCGAGCAGGACTTCCGCCGCCTGAAGAGAACCCTTCCCCGGCACTCCCTCGACTACGACACCCTCGAATACGCATTTCTGTTGCTCCAGTCGGGAGCGCCGCTGCCCGAAGCGTTCCGCGAGCACGCGCTATCCGAGGAGTACGCGGGCTTGACGGAATGCCACCTGGACGCTGACTGGCTGCTCATCTACCGGATCACGCGCGATCGCGTCGTGTTCCACCGCACCGGAACCCATCGCCAGCTCTTCAGGACGGCGAAGCAGCGCTAGCCCGTAGGTCGGGTATCTCGGGCGACCCAGCCTTGAGGTGCCAGATTGGAACCTCAAACCGGTGAACTCCTCTTCGCGCAGCTCGAACACGCTGACCAGCCACTTCGTCGGTCAAGCGTCAGTCAGGTGGTCGGTCAAACGAACGAGAGAGCCCGTCGTCACTGCGCCGCCTGATCGCCATCGGCTACGGGAGAGCGTACGATGCTCAAGTGACCCTGACGAAACAAGCGGTTGCGGACAAGATCGCCGCTTACCTCCAGCATCGCCTGACGCAGGCCCAGCTCGTCGACTGGGCCGAAAACGCGATGATGGACGGCGAGTTCGACGAAACGGACACCGCAATCATCTCCGCCGTCGTCGCCCGCCTCGGCGTAGCCGACGTGCGCGCCTTCGGCCTGACCTGGACCGAATGCGAAGAACTCCTCGCCAAACTCGGCTTTTCCGCGAAGATCGAAATCGTCTCGGCCTAAGGGCCGGCGTCGCCGGTTCCGCACCGCGCGGGACGCCGTCGCTTACCTGAAGCGCCTGTGACCATCGGACACCAATCCACGAGGTCGTACCCGTGGGTCAGCAAGTTGCGGAAGTCGACGATCCGCCGGTGCTTGGTGATGCGGCCCGCGGTTTCCGGGTCATGAACCGCCAGGCGGTTAACTGCCTCGCCGATAATTTCGAAATTGCGCTCGATCGCCTGCCTGAGCAGACGCTCGCCCCGGTAGTGCTCCTGCGTCTTGCCCCGCGTCGCCTCGCGAATGAAGGCCGCGGCGTCCCGGACATCCTCAAGCAGCTTGGGCGTCTTCGGCTGCATAGACGAGCCGCCGCGACTTGTTGATCGCCTTGATGAAGTAAGGGTTGTGCAGCGATCCGGCGCTCACCAGGTCGATGCGGCGGCCATAAAGCGCTTCGAGCGATTCCTTCAGTCCGAAATAACGGTCGAACAGGCGCGAAGAGTCGGCATCGAATTCCACCAGGAAGTCGAGGTCGCTGCGTTGCGCGTCGAACGCGTCGCCAGCCGCGGAGCCGAACAGCTCCAGCCGCGACACGCCGTACCGGCGGCACAGATCGGGAATCTCGTCGAGATGCGAATCGAGAACGCTGGCCATGATGGGCGACGATTATGCCACCGGCTCAGCGTCGGCGCGTTGGCGGAGTCAAGCGCTGGCGCCGCCCACGCGGGCGCGCACCTCGGCGAGCAGCCGCCTGCCTTCGTCGACACACTCATTGGCCACCGCGTTCGACACCGGGACACCTCGGTAGCCCATCTGGTTGCGCGCCTTGCGGAAGGCATCCAGCACCGCCACCCGGGCCGCCGGAACGCCGATCGTCTTCGGCAGCGCCTGGATGACCAGCTGATGATGACCGGGCTCGCTCGTCGCGGGCCGATAGCCGTGCGACCGCATCGCCGCGAGCGCTGCCTGCATGATGCCTTTCCAGCCCAGGTCGAGCCGCGAATCGTTGCTCAGGCCGGGAACAGCAGCGTCCCGCAGCGCGCGCTCCGCTGACTCAAGCAGCCGGGCGATCTCTGCCGCGTCGGCGGGCTGCGCCTTGAGCTTTCCGACGTGCAGCAGGTTTTCCAAGATCATCTTCGCCGCCCAGGATGAAAATCTTGTCGCCGGCGGCCACGTCCTTCATGAACCCCTCTCCCGCCGCAATCCTCTTCCTGAATTCCAACGCGGAGAGCACGGACGGGTTGACCTCCCGCCGCAAAGTCTCGCGTGCCGGTTCGAGGGCCTCGACCACCTCGCCAAAACCCGTGTCGCCGACCACCATCACATCCAGGTCGCTGCCCGCGCGCTCATCCCCTCGTGCCACCGAGCCGTATACGAAGGCGGCGCGGATGTGCGGCGCGAGCGGCATCAACGCCTCGCGCAACACGTCCGCCACGCCGACCGTCTTCTTCAGGATGTTGCGCAGGTCCTCGTAGATCGGGCACCTCGGATTCGCCTGGAACCGCAACTGATTCCCCACCCGGTCGCTACGCAGCACCCCGGCCTCGGCAAGCGCCTTGAGTTCCCGCAGCAGCGTGCCTGCGGGCTTGCCGATCGCCCTCGCCAGCTCGCGCACATGCAGCGACTCCTCCGGCCGCAGCAGCAGCCGCGCGAGCACCGCGCGCCGATAGGCGCCGAAGAGCAGCGTGGCGAGGTTCTCGGGCATTCCGGCGCCTGTTGCTAAAAGAGCTACTATTGTAGCCTTTTATGCAACACATCTCCAGTGATCGCGCGCGGCCCTGTCGCCATCGGCTCGATCAACTCGCCGA
>JADLES010000141.1 GCA_020845995.1 Burkholderiales bacterium
ATCGTGGGACTCGTGCTGCTCCAGCACGGCAAGGGCGCCGACATGGGTTCGGGCTTCGGCGGCGGCGCCTCCTCGAGCCTGTTCGGCGCCACCGGCTCGGCGAACTTCCTGTCGCGGGCGACGGCGATCCTGGCGACGCTGTTCTTCCTCTCCAGCCTCGGGCTCGCCTATCTCGCGACCACCAAGCCGCGCGGCGGCGGCGTGCTGGACGCGGTGAAGAAGGAGGTCACCGCGCCTGCCAAACCGGCGGCGGAAAAGTCCGCGGAAAAGCCGGCGGAAAAGGCGGCGGCGCCTGAGAAGCCCGCGCCCGCCGGGGCGCCCGCGCCGGCGGCAAAGGGCAAGGAAGTGCCGCAATGATTTTTGGGCGATAATCCGCGCGCTTGACAGAGCAAGGCAGCAAACGCGGCCCACGTGGTGAAATTGGTAGACACGCCAGCTTGAGGGGCTGGTGGCCTAAAACGCCGTAGCAGTTCGAGTCTGCTCGTGGGCACCAGAACTTCGCGCTGAACAGGGGTACGAGTAGCACATGCTGGCCGAGTACTTTCCGATCCTGCTGTTCCTCCTGGTGGGCCTCGCCGTCGGGGTGGCGCCGGTGGTGCTGGGCACCCTGCTGGGGCCGCATCGCCCGGACCCGGAAAAGCTCTCGCCCTACGAGTGCGGCTTCGAGGCATTCGAGGACGCGCGCATGAAGTTCGACGTGCGCTACTACCTGGTGGCGATCCTGTTCATCCTGTTCGACCTCGAGATCGCCTTCCTCTTTCCCTGGGCGGTGGTGGTCAACGAGATCGGCATGGCCGGCTTCCTCTCAATGATGCTGTTCCTCGCGATCCTGACGGTCGGCTTCGTCTACGAATGGAGGAAGGGAGCCCTCGAATGGGAATAGAAGGCGTCCTGCAGCAGGGCTTCGTCACCACCACCGCGGACAAGCTGATCAACTGGACGCGCACCGGCTCGATGTGGCCGATGACCTTCGGTCTCGCCTGCTGCGCGATCGAGATGATGCACGCGGGCGCTTCGCGCTACGACCTCGACCGCTTCGGGGTCGTGTTCCGGCCCAGCCCGCGGCAGTCCGACGTGATGATCATCGCCGGCACGCTCACCAACAAGATGGCGCCGGCGCTGCGCAAGGTCTACGACCAGATGGCCGAGCCGCGCTGGGTGATCTCGATGGGCTCCTGCGCGAACGGCGGCGGCTACTACCACTACGCCTACTCGGTGGTGCGCGGCGCCGACCGGATCGTGCCGGTGGACATCTACGTGCCGGGCTGCCCGCCGACCGCGGAAGCGCTTCTGTACGGAATCATTCAGCTGCAGAACAAGATCAAGAGGACCAACACGATTGCTCGCTAACGCACGGGTGCGTTCCTGATGTCGCCGCGGCTGCAGCGTCTGCGTGACGCGATCCGGAACTCGCTGAACCTGACGCCCGCGGAGCGCCTCGGCGAGCTGACGCTCGAGGTGGACGCGAAGAGCTACCTCGCGGTCGCGCGCCAGCTGCGCGACCACGCCGACCTGCGCTTCGAGCAGGCGCTCGACCTTTGCGGGGTCGACTACTCGACCTACGGCGACCGGCCCCGGGAGCGAGAGCGCTTCGCCGTGGTGCTGCACCTGCTGTCGGTGACGCATAACTGGCGGCTGCGGCTGCGCTGCTTCTGCGCGGACGACGAGTTCCCGCTGCTGCCCTCGCTGATCGAGGTCTGGCCGAGTCTGAACTGGTTCGAGCGCGAGGCCTTCGACCTGTTCGGCATCGTGTTCGAGGGCCATCCGGACCTGCGGCGGATCCTCACCGACTACGGCTTCATCGGCCACCCGTTCCGCAAGGACTTCCCGATCTCCGGCCACGTCGAGATGCGCTACGACCCGGAACTGAAGCGCGTGGTCTACCAGCCGGTCAGCATCGAGCCGCGCGAGGTGACGCCGCGCGTGGTGCGCGAAGAACGCTACGGCGAGGAGCGTTAGGCCGTGGCCGAGATCCGCAACTACACGCTGAATTTCGGCCCGCAGCACCCGGCCGCGCACGGCGTGCTGCGCCTGGTGCTGGAACTGGACGGCGAGGTCGTGCAGCGCGCCGACCCGCACATCGGCCTGCTGCACCGCGCCACCGAGAAGCTCGCCGAGAGCCGCACCTACCTGCAGTCGCTGCCGTACATGGACCGGCTCGACTACATCTCGATGATGTGCAGCGAGCACGCCTACTGCATGGCGGTGGAGAAGCTGCTCGGCATCCAGGTGCCGGTGCGCGCGCAATACATCCGCGTGATGTTCGACGAGATCACGCGCATCCTCAATCACATCTTCGGCGTTGCGACGCTGGGGCTGGATCTGGGCGCGATGACGGTGTTCCTGTACGGCTTCCGCGAGCGCGAGGACCTGCTCGACTGCTACGAGGCGGTGTCGGGGGCGCGCATGCACGCCGCCTACTACCGGCCGGGCGGGGTCTACCGCGACCTGCCGGAGGCGATGCCGAACTATCTTGTCGTCAACAAGAACAAGCAAGGCCAGCTGAAGCAGCTGAACGCCGACCGGCAGGGCTCGCTGCTCGACTTCATCGAGGCCTTCACCGAGCGCTTCCCGAAGTGCGTCGACGACTACGAGACGCTGCTCACCGACAACCGCATCTGGAAGCAGCGCACCGTCGGCATCGGCGTGGTGCCGCCGGAGCGCGCGCTCGCGCTCGGCTACACCGGGCCGATGCTGCGCGGCTCGGGCATCGCCTGGGACCTGCGCAAGCAGCAGCCGTACGAGGTCTACGACAAGCTCGACTTCGACGTGGTGGTCGGCGTCAACGGCGACACCTACGACCGCTACCTGGTGCGCGTCGACGAGATGCGCCAGTCCAACCGCATCATCAAGCAGTGCGTCGACTGGCTGCGCGCCAACCCCGGCCCGGTGATCGTCGACAACCACAAGGTGGCGCCGCCCTCGCGCGAGGCGATGAAGGGCAGCATGGAGGAGCTGATCCACCACTTCAAGCTCTTCACCGAAGGCATGCACGTGCCCGAGGGCGAGGCCTACGCGGGCGTGGAGGGGCCGAAGGGAGAGTTCGGCGTGTATTTCATCTCCGACGGCGCCAACAAGCCCTACCGGATGAAGCTGCGCTCGCCGGCCTTCACGCACCTTTCGTCGATCGGCGAGCTCGCGCGGGGCCACATGCTCGCCGACACGGTCGCCATCGTCAGCACGCTGGACATCGTTTTTGGGGAAATCGACCGATGACTTTGTCCGTCTCTTCAAGACAAAAGATCGACAAGGAAATCGCCAAGTACCCGGCCGACCAGAAGCAGTCGGCGGTGATGAGCGCGCTGATCATCGCCCAGGACGAGAAGGGCTGGCTCTCCACCGAGACCATGGATTTCGTCGCCGGCGTCCTCGGCATGGCGCCGATGGCGGTGTACGAGGTGGCGAGCTTCTACAACATGTACAACCTGCAGCCGACCGGCAGGCACAAGCTGACCATCTGCACCTGCCTGCCCTGCGGGCTGCAGGGTTCGCTTGCCGCGGCGGACCACCTCAAGGCGCGCCTCGGCATCGATTTCGGCGAGACCAGCGCCGACGGCCGCTTCACCCTCAAGGAAGGCGAGTGCATGGGCGCCTGCGCGATGGCGCCGGTGGTGCTCGTCAACAACAAGAAGATGCACGACACCATGTCGAACGAGAAGCTGGACGCGCTCGTCGACGAACTGAGGAATGCCTGAGATGCTCGACTACGGAGCCGACGCGATCCTGATGGCGGGCCTGGACGGCAGCAATTGGCGGCTTAAGGATTATGAGGCGCGTGAAGGTTATGCTGCCTTGAAAAAAATATTGAGTGAAAAAACAAAACCGGAGGACGTGATCGCCGAGGTGAAGAAGTCCGCCTTGCGCGGCCGCGGCGGCGCGGGTTTCCCGACCGGCCTGAAGTGGTCGTTCATGCCGCGCCAGTTTCCGGGCGCGAAGTACCTGGTGTGCAATTCGGACGAAGGCGAGCCGGGCACCTGCAAGGACCGCGACCTGCTGCGCTACAACCCGCACATGGTGATCGAGGGCATGATCATCGCCGGCTACGCGATGGGCGCGGGGGTCGGCTACAACTACATCCATGGGGAAATCTGGGAGATCTACGAGCAGTTCGAGGAAGCGCTGGCGGAGGCGCGCGCCGCCGGCTACCTGGGCAGCGACATCCTCGGCTCGGGCTTTTCCTTCGAGCTGCACGCGCACGCCGGCTACGGCGCCTACATCTGCGGCGAGGAGACCGCGCTGCTCGAGTCGCTGGAAGGCAAGAAGGGGCAGCCGCGCTTCAAGCCGCCGTTCCCGGCGAGCTTCGGCCTGTACGGCAAGCCGACCACCATCAACAACACCGAGACCTTCGCCGCGGTGCCCTGGATCCTCCGCAACGGCGGCGAGGCTTTCCTCGCGCTGGGCCGGCCGAACAACGGCGGCACCAAGCTCTTTTCCGTGACTGGTCACGTGGCGCGGCCCGGCAACTACGAGGTCCGGCTCGGGACGCCGTTTGCGAAGCTTCTCGAAATGGCCGGAGGGGTCAGAAACGGAAATGCCTTGAAGGCGGTCATCCCGGGCGGGTCCTCCATGCCCGTCCTGCCCGCCGACATCATGATGAAGACCGACATGGACTACGACTCCATCGCCAAGGCCGGATCGATGCTCGGCTCGGGCGCGGTCATCGTCATGGACGCGACGACCTGCATGGTGCGGGCGCTGGAACGCCTGTCCTATTTCTACTTCGAGGAATCCTGCGGGCAGTGCACGCCCTGCCGCGAGGGCACCGGCTGGCTGTACCGCATGGTGCACCGGATCGAGACCGGGCAGGGCCGGATGGCGGATCTCGAGGTGCTCGACAACGTCGCCGACAACATCGCCGGGCGCACCATCTGCGCGCTCGGCGACGCGGCGGCGCTGCCGGTGAAGAGTTTTCTCAAGCATTTCCGCCGCGAATTCGTGCATCACATCGAACACGGGAATTGCCTGGTCAAGAACGAGATCGAACCTCGATGGGGCAGGGCAGGCGCCTTCCTCGGCTCGAAAGAAAATCGCAAAGCGGCGTAAGGAAGAGATGCTCAAGGTAGAAATCGACGGCAGGGAAGTCGAGGTTCCGCACGGCGCCACGGTGATGGACGCGACGCACAAGCTCGGCATCTACGTGCCGCACTTCTGCTATCACAAGAAGCTGTCGATCGCGGCCAACTGCCGCATGTGCCTGGTGGAGATCGAGAAGGCGCCCAAGCCGATGCCGGCCTGCGCCACGCCGGTGACCGACGGCATGAAGGTGAAGACCGCGTCGGCGCTGGCGAAGACGGCGCAGAACGGCGTCATGGAGTTCCTGCTCATCAACCACCCGCTCGACTGCCCGATCTGCGACCAGGGCGGCGAGTGCCAGCTGCAGGACCTGGCGGTCGGCTACGGCGCCTCGGCCTCCCGGTACCAGGAAGAAAAGCGCGTGGTGCTGCACAAGGACATCGGCCCGCTGGTCGCCGCCGAGGAGATGAGCCGCTGCATCCAGTGCACGCGCTGCGTTCGCTTCGGCCAGGAAGTGGCCGGGGTGATGGAGCTGGGCATGATCGGCCGCGGCGAGCGCTCCGAAATCGTCGCCTTCGTCGGCAAGACCGTGGATTCCGAGCTCTCTGGCAACATCATCGACCTCTGCCCGGTGGGCGCGCTCACCTCCCGGCCGTTCCGCTACAACGCCCGCACCTGGGAGCTGGCGCGCCGCAGGTCGGTGTCGCCGCACGACGGCCTGGGCGCGAACCTCGTGGTGCAGGTGAAGCACAACCGGGTGATGCGCGTGCTTCCCCTGGAGAACGAGGAGGTGAACGAGTGCTGGCTGTCGGACAAGGACCGCTTCTCCTACGACGCGCTCAACTCGGAGGAGCGCCTGACCAAGCCGATGGTGAAGCGAAGCGGACGCTGGGAGGAAACGGACTGGCAGGAGGCCCTGGGTTTCGTCGTTTCTTCCTTGAAAAATGAACAATTCGGCGTGCTCGCCTCGCCGCATGCCACTCTCGAAGAGCTGTTCCTCGCGGGCAGGCTGGGCGCGCCGGCGGATTTCCGCCTGCGCCACAGCGATTTCACGGGCGACGGCAAGCGCGCGGGCATTCCCTGGCTCGGCATGCCGGTCGCGGACATCGGCAAGCTCGACCGCGTGCTGGTGGTGGGCTCGTTCCTGCGCAAGGATCATCCGCTGCTCGCGCAGCGCCTGCGCCAGGCCGCCAAGCGCGGCCTGCAGGTGCACGTTCTGCATTCGGTGGACGACGATTGGTTGATGAGCGTGAAGAGCAAGAGAATTGTTGCTCCTTCCGAGATCTTGAATTCGATTTCGTCCTTCAGTGAAGTGCTGAAAGGCGGGAACAACGCCGCCATTCTTCTCGGCAATTTTGCGCAGCAGCATCCGCAGGCGGCGGCGATCCACGCGGCTGCGCAGGCGCTCGCTGAGGCGACCGGCGCGAGGCTCGGCTTCCTCGGCGAAGCGGCCAATTCGGTCGGCGGCTACGTCGCGGGCCTGCCCGCCGCGGGAGGCGTTCCCGAAGTTTCGCGAAGGAAGTCTTTGCTTCTTCTGGGCCTTGACGATCTCGATCTCGCAAATCCAGATCTGCTCAAAGAAAAACAGCTCATTGTCAATCTGACCTCGTTCAAGTCCGAGTTGGGTGACGTGCTGCTGCCGATCGCACCGTTCACCGAAACCGCGGGCACCTTCGTCAGCACCGAGGGCCGCGTGCAGGGCTTCCACGCCGCGGTGCGGCCGCTGGGCGAGGCGCGGCCCGCCTGGAAGGTGCTGCGCGTGCTGGGAGCGATGCTCGGGTTGCCCGGCTTCGACTACGAGACCATCGAGCAGGTCCGGCAGGCCTGCCTCGCGGGAAGGGATGTTCAGGGTTTGCTTTCGAATCAGACGGGTTTTCAGGCGCAAGAGCGGCAAACCGTTCCCCCCGGGATTCAGCGCATCGCCGATGTGCCGATCTACTTCGCCGACCCGCTGGCGCGACGCTCGGCGCCGCTGCAGAAGACGCGCGACGCGCAGGTGCCGCGCGCGTGGATGAACGCAAAAATGCTCGCGCAATCGAAAATCGCTGCCGGAGAGGAAATCAGGATCAAACAGGAGAAGGGCGAGGCGATTCTCGTCTCGGCGCTCGACGACCGGCTGCCCGACGGCTGCGTGCGCATCGCCGCCGGGCATCCCGCGACCGCGGCGCTGGGTCCCCTGTTCGGCGCGCTCACCGTCGAGAAGATCACGTCGCGGCAGGCGGCCTGAGATGCTCGAATCCCTGCTCGCTTTCTCGGAAATGAAGCTGGGACCGGTCTGGGGCCCGGCGGCGTACGAGCTGGTGACCTCGCTGGTGTTCATCGTGCTGATCGTGGCGCCGCTGATGCTCTCGGTCGCGTATCTCACGCTCTGGGAGAGGAAGCTCATCGGCTGGATGCAGATCCGCATCGGCCCCAACCGCGTCGGCCCCGCCGGACTGCTGCAGCCGATCGCCGACGGCGTCAAGCTGCTGTTCAAGGAAGTGATCTTTCCGGCCAACGCCAACCGGATTCTCTACGTGCTGGGGCCGATGGCCATGATCCTCCCGGCGGTGGCGGTCTGGGCGGTGATTCCCTTCGCGCCGAACTGGGTGCTGGCCGACATCAACGCGGGACTGCTGTACGTGATGGCGCTCACCTCGCTGGGCGTGTACGGCGTGATCATCGCCGGCTGGGCGTCCAACTCCAAGTACGCCTTCCTCGGCGCGATGCGCGCGGCCGCGCAGATGGTGTCCTACGAGCTGGCGATGGGCTTCGCGCTGGTGGTGGTGCTGATGGTCTCGGGCAGCCTCAACCTCTCGGACATCGTCGCCGCGCAGGGCAGGGGCAGGTTCGCGCAGATGGGGCTCACCGCGCTGTCCTGGAACTGGCTGCCGCTCGCGCCGATGCTGCTCGTGTACTTCGTCTCCGGCATCGCCGAGACCAACCGCCTGCCGTTCGACGTGGTCGAGGGCGAGTCCGAAATCGTCGCCGGCCACATGGTCGAGTACTCGGGCATGACCTTCGCGCTGTTTTTCCTCGCCGAGTACATGAACATGTGGCTCGTCTCGGCGCTCACCGTGGTGATGTTCTTCGGCGGCTGGCTGCCGCCGTGGGACAGCGCGCTCACGCAGGCCATCCCGCCTGTGGTCTGGCTGCTCGGCAAGATGTTCCTGGTGGTGAGCATGTTCCTCTGGATCCGCGCCACGCTGCCGCGTTACCGCTACGACCAGATCATGCGCCTGGGCTGGAAGGTGTTCATCCCGCTGACCCTGGTGTGGATCGCGGTGATCGGCGCCTGGATGCAGACGCCCTGGAGCCTGTGGCGATGACCCGAGGGCATCTCGCATGACGCGCGTGGTCGAGTTCTTCAGGAGCTTCCTGCTGATCGAGCTTCTGCGGGGGCTGGCGTTGACGGGGCGCTACCTGTTCGCGCGCAAGATCACGGTGCAGTTTCCCGAGGAGAAGACGCCGCTCAGCCCGCGCTTTCGCGGCCTGCACGCGCTGCGGCGCTACCCCAACGGCGAGGAACGCTGCATCGGCTGCAAGCTGTGCGAGGCGGTCTGCCCGGCGCTCGCCATCACCATCGAGACCGCCGAGCGCGGCGACGGCACGCGCCGCACCACGCGCTACGACATCGACCTCACCAAGTGCATCTTCTGCGGCTTCTGCGAGGAGTCCTGCCCGGTGGATTCGATCGTCGAGACCAGCATCCTCGAGTACCACGGCGAGAAACGCGGCGACCTGTACTACACCAAGGCCATGCTGCTCGCGGTGGGCGACCGCTACGAAGAGCAGATCGCGCGCGACCGCGAAGCCGACGCGAGGTACCGCTAGCCATGTTCGAGGCCGCCGTCTTCTACGTCTTCGGCGCGATCCTGCTCTGCTCCGCGCTCGCCGTGATCACCGCGCGCAACCCGGTGCACGCGGCGCTGTTCCTGGTGCTCGCCTTCTTCACCGCCTCGGCGATCTGGCTGCTGCTGCGCGCCGAGTTCCTCGCGCTCACCCTGGTCGTCGTCTACGTCGGCGCGGTGATGGTGCTGTTCCTGTTTGTGGTGATGATGCTGGACATCAACCTGGAGCGACTGCGCGAGGGCTTCTGGCAGTACCTGCCGCTCGGGGCGCTGGTCGGCGTGCTGATGGCCGCGGAGATGACCGCCGTGCTGTACGGGCGCTGGTCCGGGCTGCTCGCGCCGCCGCGGCTCGCCGCCGCCGGCGACAGCAACACCAAGGCCCTCGGCCGCCTGATCTACACCCACTACGTGCTCGCCTTCGAGATCGCCGCGGTGGTGCTGCTGGTGGCGATCATCGCCGCCATCGCGCTCACGCTGCGCCGGCGCAAGGACACGCGCGGCCAGGACCCGGTCGCGCAGGTGCGCGTGCGCCGCGCCGACCGCGTGCGGCTGGTCTCGATGCCGGCGGCGAAGGACGAGTGATGGCGCCCGCGCTCTCGCATTTCCTCGTGCTCGGCGCGCTGCTGTTCGCGATCGCCGTGATCGGCATCTTTCTCAACCGCAAGAACGTCATCGTGCTGCTGATGGCGATCGAACTGATGCTGCTGGCGGTGAACCTGAACTTCATCGCCTTCTCGCACTTCCTCGGCGACATCGCCGGCCAGGTGTTCGTGTTCTTCATCCTGACGGTGGCCGCCGCGGAATCGGCGATCGGCCTGGCGATTCTGGTGGTGCTGTTCCGCAACCTCAACACCATCAACGTCGAGGACCTGGACTCGTTGAAAGGCTGAACGCGGACGGGATGAAAAACCTCTACCTCCTCGCTGCGCTGGCGCCCCTCGCGGGCGCGCTCATCGCCGGCCTCGCCGGCGGGCTGATCGGCCGCGCCTGGTCGCACCGGGTCGCCATCCTCGGGGTGCTGGCGTCCTTCCTCGCCTCGGCCTGGCTGTTCGTGGATGTGCTGCAGCACGGCGCCCACCCGCAGGTCTCGATCTACACCTGGGCGACGATCGGCGACACGCGGCTGGAGATCGGTTTCCTCATCGACCGGCTGACCACGCTGATGATGGTGGTGGTGACCTTCGTCTCGCTGATGGTGCACGTCTACACCATCGGCTACATGGCGGAGGACCCCGGCTACCAGAGGTTCTTTTCGTACATCTCGCTGTTCACCTTCTCGATGCTGATGCTGGTGATGGCGAACAATTTCCTGCAGCTCTTTTTCGGCTGGGAGGCGGTGGGGCTGGTGTCCTACCTGCTGATCGGCTTCTGGTACACGCGGCCGACGGCGATCTACGCCAGCCTGAAGGCGTTCCTGGTCAACCGGGTCGGCGACTTCGGCTTCCTCCTCGGCATCGGCCTGATCCTCGCGAACCACGGGACGCTCGACTACGCGTCTGTTTTTTCACTTTCTACTTCAAATTCAAATGAAATTACGCTGATCTGCGTCCTGCTGTTCGTGGGCGCGATGGGCAAGAGCGCGCAGTTTCCGCTGCACGTCTGGCTGCCGGATTCCATGGAGGGCCCGACGCCGATCTCGGCGCTGATCCACGCCGCCACCATGGTCACGGCGGGGATCTTCATGGTCGCGCGCATGTCGCCCCTGTACGAAATGAGCGCGACCGCGAGGTCCGTGGTCCTGGTCATCGGCGCGATCACGGCGCTGTCGATGGGCCTGGTGGCGCTCACCCAGTTCGACATCAAGCGCGTGGTGGCCTACTCGACGCTTTCGCAGCTGGGCTACATGACCGTGGCGCTGGGCGCCTCGGCCTATTCGGCGGCGATCTTCCACCTGATGACGCATGCCTTCTTCAAGGCGGTCCTCTTCCTCGCCGCGGGCTCGGTGATCATCGCCCTGCACCACGAGCAGGACATGCGGCGCATGGGCGGGTTGAAGAAATTCATGCCCTGGACCTACTGGACGCTGCTGGTCGGCGCCATCGCCTCCGCGGGCATTCCGCCGCTGGCCGGCTTCTACTCCAAGGACGCGATCATCGAGGCGGCGCGGCACGCGCAGATCCCGGGCGCCGGCTTCGCCTACTTCTGCGTGCTCGCCTGCGTGTTCGTGACCGCCGTGTACACGTTCCGGCTGGTGTTCCTGGCCTTCCACGGCGAGCCGCGCTTCGATGCTGCGCACCCGCCCCACGAGTCGCCGGCGGTGGTGACGGTGCCGCTGGTGCTGCTGGCGATCCCCTCGATCGCAGCGGGCTGGATCGTCGGGACCGTGGTCTTTGGCGATTTTTTCCTGGAAAGTCTTTTCCGCGGAAAGGCCGGCGACTACCACGGCCTCCTGGGCTATACGCTGCACGGCATGGCGCAGCCACCCTTCTTCCTGGCGATCGCGGGCGTGGCGACCGCCTGGTTCCTGTACAGGAAGAATCCGGACCTGCCCAGGAGGATCGCGATCCGATTCGGCCTGTTGTACGCGCTGGTCGAGCGCAAGTTCGGCTTCGACGAGCTGTACTCCTGGCTGTTCGCGCAGGGCGCGCGCGCGGTCGGCACCGGGCTGTGGAAGGGCGGCGACCAGCGCGTCATTGACGGCGTGATGGTCAATGGCTCGGCGCGCCTGGTCGGCTGGTTTTCCGGCGTGGTGCGCCTGGTGCAGAGCGGCCTCATCTACTGGTACGCGTTCGTGATGATCTTCGGCGTCTGCGCGATCTACGCGGCCGTCAAGTACCGGCTGATCGGAGGATAGCGCCGGATGCTGCTCAGCCTGGCGATCTGGATTCCCGTGGCTGCGGGGCTGCTGGTCCTTGCCTGCGGCGGCGACGACAGGGCGCCGCTGCAGCGCGCGATCGCTCTCGCCGGCGCGCTGGCCGGGTTCCTGGTGACGATTCCGCTCTACACGGGCTTCCAGCTCCAGGGGGCGGGCATGCAGTTCGTCGAGAAGCTCGCCTGGATCCCGCGCTTCCACATCCACTACCACCTCGGCGTGGACGGCATCTCGGTGCTGTTCCTCCTCCTGAATTCGTTCGTCACGCCGCTGGTGGTGATCGCCGGCTGGACCGTGATCCGCGAGCGCGTCGGCCAGTACATGGCCTCGTTCCTGATCATGTCCGGGCTGCTCAACGGCGTGTTCGCGGCCCTGGACGGGATGCTCTTCTACGTGTTCTTCGAGGCGACGCTGATCCCGATGTTCATCATCATCGGCGTCTGGGGCGGCGCCAACCGCGTCTACGCCGCGCTCAAGTTCTTCCTCTACACCTTCTTCGGCTCTGTGCTGCTGCTGGTGTCGCTGCTGTACCTGTACAACAAGTCGGGGAACAGCTTCTCGATCCAGGACTGGTGGAAGCTGCCGCTGGCGCTCGACCACCAGCTGTGGCTGTTCTTCGGCATGCTGCTCGCCTTCGCGGTCAAGGTGCCGATGTGGCCGGTGCACACCTGGCTGCCGGATGCGCACGTCGAGGCGCCCACCGGCGGCTCGGTGGTGCTGGCGGCGATCATGCTGAAGCTGGGCGCCTACGGCTTCGTGCGCTTCACGCTGCCGATCCTGCCCGATGCCGCGCGCGAGCTCGCCTGGCTGATGATCGCGCTGTCGCTGATCGCGGTGGTGTACATCGGCCTGGTGGCGCTGGTGCAGACCGACATGAAGAAGCTGATCGCCTATTCGTCGATCGCGCACATGGGCTTCGTGACGCTCGGGTTTTTCATCTTCAATTCGCACGGGATCGAAGGCGCGCTGATCCAGATGATTTCGCACGGCTTCGTCTCGGCGGCGATGTTCCTCTGTGTCGGGGTCATGTACGACCGCATGCACACGCGCAACATCGCAGACTACGGCGGGGTGGTGAACACCATGCCGAGGTTCGCCTCGCTCATGATGCTGTTCGCGATGGCCAACTGCGGACTGCCGGGGACCAGCGGCTTCGTCGGCGAGTTCATGGTCATCATGGGGGCGATGAAGGCCAGCTTCTGGATCGCCTTCATGGCCGCCACGACGCTGATCACCGGCGCCGCCTATACGCTGTGGCTGTACAAGCGCGTGATTTTCGGCGCCGTCGCCAACGAGCACGTCGCCGCCATGAAGGATCTCAACGCGCGCGAGCTGCTCGTGCTCGGCCTGCTCGCCGCGGCGGTGCTGCTGCTGGGCATCTGGCCGGCGCCCTTCACGGAGGTGATGCACGCCTCGGTCAACGACCTGCTGCGTCACATGACGCCGCCCAAGTACTGACGCGACGGGAAACCCCAGGGTCTTGACATGAACCTCGACTTCTTCGTCGCGCTGCCCGAGATCGTGCTGCTCGCGGGCGCCTGCGCGCTGATGCTGGTGGACCTTCAGGTCAAGGGCGAGGACCGGCGAGCGACCTGGATGCTCGCCCAGGTCCTGCTGCTCGCCTGCGCCGCCGCCACGGTGGTGGTGCTGTTCGGCTCGCTCACCGGCGAGGCCGCGCTGGGCGAGGCGGGCGCGGTGGCGGTGATCACCGCCTACAACCGGCTGTTCGTCGCCGACCTCATGTCGCACGTCCTCAAGCTCGCCGCCTACGGAGCCGTGTCGCTGATGCTGGTTTACTCGCGCCAGTACCTGCTCGACCGCGGCCTCCTGCGCGGCGAGTTCGTCTCGCTGCTGCTCTTCGCGCTGCTCGGCATCATGATCATGGCGAGCGCCAACAGCTTCCTCACGCTGTACCTCGGCCTGGAGCTGCTGTCGCTGTGCCTGTACGCGATGGTGGCCCTCAACCGCGACTCGGCCGCCTCCACCGA
Organism: Burkholderiales bacterium; assembly: GCA_020845995.1. Lineage (GTDB taxonomy): Bacteria > Pseudomonadota > Gammaproteobacteria > Burkholderiales > SG8-39 > RBG-16-66-20. The sequence goes on from JADLES010000141.1 coordinate 13,644, forward strand.
GGCGGCGATGAAGTACTTCGTGCTGGGCGCGCTCGCCTCGGGGATGCTCCTGTACGGCATGTCGATGATCTACGGCGCGACGGGCAGCCTCGAGCTGCCGGAGATCGCCCGCCAGATCGCCAAGCTCTCGAAGGACGGCACGCAGCACACTTTCCTCGTCTTCGGCCTGGTGTTCGTGGTCTGCGGGGTCGCCTTCAAGCTGGGCGTGGTGCCCTTCCACATGTGGATCCCGGACGTCTATCACGGCGCGCCCACGGCGGTGACGCTGCTCATCGGCACCGCCCCCAAGCTCGCCGCCTTCGCCATGGCGATGCGGTTGCTTGTCAACGGGCTGCTCGACCTCGCCGCCGACTGGCAGCAGATGCTGGCGATCCTGGCGGTGCTGTCGATGGCGCTTGGCAACATCGCCGCCATCGCGCAGGCGAACCTCAAGCGCATGCTCGCCTACTCGACCATCGCGCACATGGGCTTCATGCTGCTGGGGCTGCTGTCCGGGGTGGTCGGCGGCAACTGGCTGAACGCCGCCGACGCCTACGCCGCCGCCATGTTCTACACGCTCATCTACGTGCTGATGTCGGCCGGGGCCTTCGGCATGCTCGTCTTCCTGTCGCGCAAGGGCTACGAGTGCGAGACGCTGGAGGACATGAAGGGGCTCAACCGGCGCAATCCCTGGTACGCCTTCCTCATGCTGGTGATCATGTTTTCGCTCGCGGGCGTGCCGCCCACCGCGGGCTTCTACGCCAAGCTGGTGGTGCTGTCGGCGGCGGTGAATGCGAACCAGATCTGGCTGGCGGTGGCGGCGGTCGTGTTCTCGGTGATCGGTGCCTACTACTACCTGCGCGTGGTCAAGCTCATGTACTTCGACGAGCCCGTGGACGCCGCGGCCGCGCCAGCGTTCGACGCGCAGACGCGCGGCATGCGCGTGCTGCTCTCGGCCAACGGCCTCGCGCTGCTCGTCCTCGGCCTGCTGCCGCAGGCGCTGATGGACCTCTGCTTCAGCGCCATCAAGAACCTTTGAGCGACCTCGAAGAGCGCCAGGTTTCCGGCGAGGTGGTCTACCGGGGAACCTTCTTCAATATGCACCGCGACGTGGTGCGCCTGCCCGACGGCAGCCAGGCGGTGCGCGACTACATTCGCCACCCCGGCGCGGTGCTGATCCTGCCGCTGCTTCGGAACGGCCGCGTGGTGCTCGAGCGCCAGTTCCGCTACCCGCTTGCGCGCGCCTTCATCGAGCTGCCGGCCGGCAAGAAGCACGCGGGCGAAGACCCGCTGGAAACCGCGAAGCGCGAGCTGCTGGAGGAGACGGGCTACGTCGCCGCCGAATGGACGCGCCTCGGCGTCATCCACAACGCCATCGGCTACAGCGACGAGGGCATCGAGCTCTACCTTGCCCGCGGGCTGGAAAAGCGCGCGGCGAGGCTGGACGCCGGCGAATTCCTCGAGGTCTTCGACCTGGGCATGGACGAGGCCATCGCCATGGTGCGCGACGGCCGTATCACGGATGCCAAGACCGTCGCCGCGCTGCTCTGGCCGCGGCCCTGAGGCCGCGCCAGCGCGCCGCTAGGAGGCTTCCTTCACCTCCGGCACTTTCCAGCTGCCGTCGATGATCGAGGGCGCCTTCTCGCGCGGCCAGTACATGCGCAGCATGAGGATGAACTCTTCCTTCGGCGCCGGCAGCCAGTTTGCTTCCTTATCCTTGCCGGGCGACTCGTTCTGGATGTACAGGTCGATCGAGCCGTCCTTGTTCGGCTTGAACTTGCTGCGCGAGCTGACGTTGTAGCGGTTGAGCGGGTTGTCGACGAAGAAGTATGCAGCGTCGTACATGGTCAGCGACCAGAAGCCCTCTGCCGGCGGCAGCTGGCCCTTCTCGAAGCGCATCACGTACTTCTTCGCGCCGCTGTACTTCTTGACGATGTCCGGGCCCTCGGAGGTCGGGTAGACCGCGTCCTGCGGCCGGTTGGCGCCCAGGCCGATCGCCGTGATCAGCGCGCGTTGCAGGTAGGCCGTGCCGTACAGCCCGGTCTTGACGGTGAACACCCAGCCGTTCTCCAGCTTCATGTCGCCCGCGGCGATGCCGGCCTTCAGCCAGCCCAGGATCAGCTCCTGCGAGGGCTTGGGCGCGCGCGCCATGCCCTTGGCGACGGCCGGGTCGAGCTTGGCGGCGTCGAAATCCTGCCCCGGCACGATGCCCAGCTTGGCGAGCTTCGCCACCGCCGGCGCATCCTCGGCCGTGGGCGGGTTGGTCTTCAGCAGCTCGGCGAAGCGCTTGAAGTAGGCGGCGGCATCGAGCGCGTGCACCTGGTCGCGCACCGCGGTCTTCATGTCGACGGCTGCGTCGACCGCGGCTGGCTCTGGCTTGTACGGCTTGCCGTAGGCCGACAGCGGTACGATCGACACCTGGTCCTGCAGCGCGTGCACCGCCTTGTAGTCGGCGGGAGAGCCGTCGCAGTAGATGCGTCCCAGCAGCCAGACCAGGCCGGTCGGCGACTTGTACTCGGTCACGCCGGCGGGCAGCGTGCCCGTCCAGCCCGGGCCCGTGATCGCGTACTTCTGCGCCTTGGTGCCGGTCGTGCGCTTGCCGGGAACCTGGAACACGTTGGTCCAGCCGTCCAGCATCGGAAAGAGGTAGTACCGTCCCTTCATGTCCGGGAGACTGAGGATCCAGGGCTCCTTGGAGACGTCGATCCAGGCGCTCGTGTAGAGCGTGTCCGCATTCGGCGCGGTCACGTCGCGGAACTTGGCGTCGGGATAGGTGCGCATCTTCACGAACTCGCCCATCGGCGCGCGCGTGCCTTCCGGCGCGGCGACGTTGGTCATGATCCGCCGCGTCATGTCCATGGTGACGAGCGGATAGGCGTAGACGTAGGCCTCGGTCGCGAGGGCGAGCGCCTCGGCTTCCTTCGCGGCAGCTTCCGCCGCTTTCGCCGCCGCTTCTGCCGCGGCCTTCGCGTCCTGCGCGGCCTTCTCGACGGACTTCTCGACCTTCTTCGCTTCTTCCTTGCCGCACGCGGCGAGCAGCGTGACCGCGGCAAGGGCGAGCACGAACTTTTTCATGGCTTCCATGATCTTTTCCTTCCAGGGACGTACGAAAGTGGGTGGCTACCGATTGGGAAACAGGAACGTCACCGCCAGCCGGAAGCCCAGCTTCTCGGGGCCGATCCGGTCTGGCGTCGAGGCCCAGTAGCGGATCCCACCCTGCACGGTCAGACGCTGCTCGCCGACCTTGAGGAGCTGGGTCACCGTGAAATTCAGCGGTACCGACCAGTCGTTGGTTTTCCAGTTGTAATTGGACTCGGTATTGACGCCGAAGGTCGTGAAGCGCGCGTTGGTGTAGGAAAGGAACGGCTGCACGTAGGTATTGCTTACGCCCCCGTTGCCATTGCCGGTGCCGTCGCCGGCGAACGACCAGATGTGGTTGGCGAGCACGCCATAGGTCCAGCCGTGCTCCTGCTTGAGGACCACCGCGGTCGGCCCGGCGCCCCATTTATCCGCGGTCATGTGCTCGCCGCCGGTGGGCAGCAGCAGCGCGGGCCCTGCGCCCCAGATCCAGCCGGATTCAGTCGGCTTTTTCGGCGAGAAGAAGAAACTCTGCGTGATGTCGCCGATACCGGTCTGCGTGCCCAGTCCGGGCGCGAGGTCGTTCTGGCGGATCACCGGCAGGATGGTGCGCGAGATCAGGTTCCAGTCGGCGCCCAGCGAGAACGGAATCACCGGCTGGATATTGAGGTAGGTCTTCTTGCCTTCCTCGCGCGGCCCGATGTCGTGGTCGCGGTTGAGCTGGAACGGCACGCTGGTCAGGTTGGCGATCGGATTGAGCGCATCCGCCGCCAGCTTGGCGTCGCCATCCTGGGCGAGCGCGGAGAGCGAGATCGCCCCGGCCAGCAGGCCGAGCCCAAGCTTTCTGCAGGCTTGCATTTCTCTTTCTCCGGGACGCAAAAAGGGCGCATGCTACACGAAAACGCCCCATGCGCGGCGGCAGACCCGCAGCGCGGGATTCCCTGCTGAGCTAGCCGCAGAGCCCCACGTAGCCGCAGGCGGTGCAGTAATCGCAGCCGTCCTTGCGGATGAGCGTTGCGTTGGCGCACTCGGGGCAGCGGGCGCCGGCCATGACGCGCGACTTGCCGGCGGCGGGCTGCTCGAGGATGCCCATCTGCCGCAGCGGCAGGCCGTCCTCGCCGAGGATGCCGAGCATCGCGTAGCGGTGCAGGATCAGGCGCGCGACGTAGGAGACGGTCGAGGGGTAGGTTTGCTGCTTCTTCTCGCCGGGCACGTAGGCCATGAAGTCGCCGAGCGGCTCGGGGAAGTCGAGGAGCTTGCGTAGCTTCATGCCGATCCAGGCCGGGTCGAGCACGCGCATGTCGAGGGACAGCAGCTTGCACAGGCCGTCGAGGGCGCGCGGGTATTCGCCCGAGAGCCACATGGAGTACGGGCGAGTGACGCCGCCGGGGAAGCCTTCCATCGCCGGCAGCGCAATCTCCTTGAGACCCAGCACGAAATCGTCGCCCGTGCGCGGGTTGAACACGTCCACGGTCCAGGACAGGGTGCCGTCGGTGCCGGTCTTCGGCTCCTTCAGGCTGAACATCGCGTCCAGCACCGGCGTGGGGCCGTCATCGAAACCCTTCAGCGCCTTGACCCGGAATGACACGATCTGGGAAAACGCCGAGACCACGGACGGCATGCGCTTCTTTTCGCCGCTGGGCGGGAAGGGCATGTCGAAAGCGTCCTCGCCCGCGGTCTTGGCGAGCGTCTCCAGCTTGAGCTTCAGCCAGCCCGGGTCCTTGGCGCGCATGTCCATCGAGAGCGCCTTGGCGAGCGCTCCCAGGCCCCTCGGCTGCTCGCTGCCGTTGACCCAGACCTCGAAGGCGTGCCTACCCGATCGCGCTTGCGCGTCGGGTCCTGCTTCCCCATTCTCGACATGGCCCACGAACACCGCGAAGTGATAATGCGGGTGCTCGATCATGTAGGTCCAAGCCGGGTTGCCGCCCGAGAGGTCGGGCCGGCTCGGCCAGCGCAGGCTGGAGAGCACCGGCTGCGGCAGCGTCTTGATGTGGATGCGCCGGTTGCGGTCGCTTGCCACGAAATCCTGCGGTTTTTCCGCTTTCGACTCGACCGACAGCACCGAGCCCAGCACCTTGTTCGGGCGGTAGGTGGCCAGTCCCTTCAGGCCCGATTTCCAGGCGTGAAAATACAGGTCCTGGAACTCCTCGTAGGGGTAGTCCTCGGGCACGTTGACGGTCTTGGAGATGCTGGTGTCGACGTAGGGTGCCACCGCCGCCACCATCTGCTCGTGGGCGCGCGCGGAGATTTCCAGCGCGGTGACGAACCAGGGCGGCAGCTTCGCCGTGTCGCCCCCGGCGGCGCGGTAGCGGCGCCAGGCGTGGTCCTCGACGGGGAATTCCTTCAGCGTGCCGTCGGCCATGCGCTTCTTGCGCGTGTAGACCCATGAGAAGGGCGGCTCGATGCCGTTGGAAGCGTTGTCGGCGAAGGCGAGGCTGATGGTGCCGGTGGGGGCGATCGACAGGAGGTGGGAATTGCGGATGCCGTTTTCCCTGATCTTCTGCTTGATTTCCGCCGGCAGCCGCGAGGCGAAATTCCCGCCCGACAGGTACAGGTCCGCGTTGAAGAGCGGGAACGCGCCGCGCTCCTTCGCCAGGTCCGCGGAGGCGCGGTACGCCTCGTCGCGCATCGCCGCCGCGATCTTCGCCGCCATCGCGCGCGCCTCGTCCGTGTCGTAGCGCAGGCGCAGCATGGCGAGCGCGTCGCCCAGCCCCGTGAAGCCGAGCCCGACACGCCGCTTGGCCATCGCCTCCTTGTGCTGCTGCTCGAGCGGCCAGGCGGTCACCTCGAGGACGTTGTCGAGCATTCGCACCGATATGCGAACGGTTTTTCCGAAGGATTCGAAGTTGAACTTCGATTCGGGGGAAAAAGCGTTCGCGATGAACTTCGTAAGATCGATGGACCCAAGGCAGCAGCAGCCGTAGGGGGGCAGGGGCTGCTCGGCGCAGGGGTTGGTCGCCTCGATGCTCTCGCAGTAGTGCAGGTTGTTGTCGCGGTTCATGCGATCGAGGAACAGGATCCCCGGCTCGGCATGGTCGTAGGTCGAGCGCATGATCTGGTCCCACAGCTCGCGCGCGCGGATTTTCCGGTACACCCACGCGCCGTCGGCGCGCAGGTAGCCTTCGCCGCCGGGCCACGGCCTCGCCTTGTGAACCAGCTCGAAGGAGCCGTTTTCCTCGACGGCTTTCATGAACTCGTCCGTCACGCCCACCGAGATGTTGAAGTTGGCCAGATCGCCCCGGTCCTTGGCGTGCACGAATTCCTCGATATCCGGATGGTCGCAGCGCAGCACGCCCATCTGCGCGCCGCGGCGCGCGCCCGCCGACTCGACCGTCTCGCAGGAGCGGTCGAACACGCGCATGTAGGACACCGGGCCGCTCGCGCGCGAGTGCGTGCCCTTCACCTCGGCGCCCTTGGGGCGGATGGAGGAGAAGTCGTAGCCCACGCCGCCGCCACGGCGCATGGTTTCGGCGGCCTCGGCGAGCGCGGTGTAGATGCCGGGCCTGCCGTCCACCACCTCGGAGATCGAATCGCCGACCGGCTGCACGAAGCAGTTGATCAGCGTCGCCTGCAGCTGCACGCCGGCCGCCGAGTTGATGCGGCCGGCGGGAATGAAGCCCTCCTGCTGGGCCTGGAAGAAGCGCTTCTCCCACCTGGCGCGCTCGGCCTCGGGCTCGACCTGGGCGAGCGCCCTCGCCACGCGGCGGCGGACTTCCTCGACCGAGGACTCGTCGCCCTTGGCGTACTTCTCGATCAGCGCCTCGCGGCAGATTTCCTGCTCGGGCAGTGCGGTGGATTGCGCGTTGAGGGTGGGGGATTCTGCGGTGTTCATGTTTTTTTTATGGTCTCACTGTTATTTTTGTGGTCTCACATCAAGATTCGGATACAGGGCGTTGATTGAACATCAGTTTTTGCGAGACCACAATCCACTAGCGGTAGTACGCCGGCGCGCAAGCGGCAAAAACGCCCGGTCGGCCAATAGATCCAAGGACTTGGCGCAGGTCCGGCGCCCGACAATGCCCCTTGCGCGCGCGCGCGCGCGGCCCATCTTTAGGGGGTGGCTGAATATACAGTATCAGCCGCCGGGCGCGTAGCGGATGCGATATATCGCACCGGCGTACTCGTCCGACACCAGCAGCGAGCCGTCGGGCAGCACTTCCAGGTCGATCGGCCGACCCCACGCGCTTTCGCCTTGCAGCCAACCCTGTGCGAACGGCTGGTAGGAGAGCACCCTGCCGGCGGTGTCCAGCCGCACCAGCGTCACCCGGTAGCCGATCTTCTTCGAGCGGTTCCAGGAGCCTTGCTCGGCGATGAAGATCTGGTTGCGGTATTCCGCCGGGAACATGGTCCCCGTGTAAAAGCGCATGCCGAGCGCGGCCACGTGCGGCCCCAGATTCCGCGCCGGCGGCTCGAACTCGGCGCACTTGCGCCCCCGGGCGAACTCGGGGTCGGGCAGGTCGCCCTGGTGGCAATACGGAAAGCCGAAGTGCAGCCCGGCGCGCGGCGCGCGGTTCAGCTCGTCCGCGGGCAGTTCGTCGCCCAGCCAGTCGCGGCCGTTGTCGGTGAACCAGAGCTCGCGGGTCTGGGGATGCCAATCGAAACCGACGGTATTCCTTACGCCTTTCGCATAGATTTGAAATTCCTTCGTCTGTACATTCAGACGACCAATCAATGCATACCCCTCCCGGTCGCAGATGTTGCAGGGCGCGCCGATGGGGATGTAGAGGCGGCCGTCGGGCCCGAAGCGGATGAACTTCCAGCCGTGGTGCGCGTCGCGCGGCAGCCGGTCGTAGACGACCTGCGGCCGGGGCGGGCTGTGCAGGTTTTTCTCGATGTCGTCGAAGCGCAGGATGCGGTTCACCTCCGCGACATAGAGCGCGCCCTCGCGCACGGCGACACCGTTGGGCATGGCGAACCCCTCGGCGACCTTGACCACCTTGCCGTCGCGCGTGACCGCGTGCACCGCGCCGCCCGAGCGGCTGCCGACGAACAGCGTTCCCTGCTCGCCGCGCGCGAGCGAGCGCGCGTTGGGCACTCGCGCGTACAGCTCGATCCGGAAGCCCGGCGGCAGCTGGATGCTCTCCAGCGGCAGCGCCTGCGCGCCCGCCGCCGGCGCCGCGCCGGCCAGCAGCAGGCCGAGCGCGGCGAGAAGCGCCCTCACGCCGGCTTGGGCTCGGTCAGTGGGCCGCCGCCCGCGGCGATCTGCTGGCGCGCGCTCTTGAGCAAGTCGGCGACGTCGGAGTGGCCGAGCCGCAGCGCGAGCTCGACCGGCGTGTCGCCTTCGCGGGTGGTCACCGTGGGGTCGGCGCCGTTGCGCAGCAGCAGCTCGACCATGCGGCCGTTGCCCTTCATCGCCGCGTAGGCGAGCGCGGTGTAGCCGTTGTCGTGCTGCAGGTTCGGGTCGAAGTTCATCTCCAGCACCTTCTGCGCGTAGACGAGGTTGCTCTTCTCGATCGCGTAGAACAGCGCGCGCACTCCTTCGGGGCTCTTTTCCCTGGCCTTGGGCTCCAAGCCGGTCGGCATCAGGTGCACGAAGTAGTTGATCAGCTGGATGCCGACCATCGCCACCAGCGCGAGCACCAGCGGGATCTTGGAGATGTTGATGTACTCGGAGATCTGCTGGTCGAGATTGGCGCCGAGGATCAGCAGCACCACCGCGAGGAAGAAGAAGAACTTCAGGTAGAAAAAGAGGCCGAGGACGATGCCGCAGGCAAGCACGCCGAGCAGGTAGTTGCGCTCGATGCCGTAGCCCTCGAGGAACTCGGGCGGCAGCTGGGCGAGCACGGCGGACAGCGCGATCAGCCCGAACAGCAGGACCTCGCGAATGCGAATCCTGGTGAGCAGGTCGTCGGCCTCGACCTTCTTCTGCAGCTCAAGCGCCATTCGGATCTCCC
>JADLES010000142.1 GCA_020845995.1 Burkholderiales bacterium
CCACTCCTCGAACTGGTGCACCGTGGAGTCGACGTGGCGCGCCATGTCGAAGAGGAGGTCCTCGCGCACCAGCCCCATCAGGTCGATGCGCGCGTCGCGCACATGGTCCTCGGGCTTGTTCTCGCCCCAGCGGGTGCCCATGTAGCAGTTGATGGCGTACAGGCCCTGGGCGACCGCGCCCGAGCGGTCCATATTGGCCTTCTCGACGATGACGATCTTCTTGCCCTGGCCCCAGAACCGCGCCTCCCAGGCGGCGCCGGTGCCGCCCAGGCCCGCACCGACGACCAGGATGTCGATGCCGTCTTCGATGATCGTGTCGTAGGCCATCAGTAAACCACGCCTTTCTTCATCTTGAGGCCCGCCGCCTCGAGCGTATGCAAGCCGCCGTCATCCATGCGGATCCATTTCGGCTCGTTGTACAGGAGCTGGCCGCTGCGCATTTCCTTGCTGGGGCCGGGAACATCCGCGAGCCTGGGGATCGCCGTTCCCCAGGGCTTGGTGGTGATCGGCGACAGGAAGTTCTTTTCCGTGCCGTTGCGGAACTTGATCCGCCAGGCGATCGTGCCCTTCTGCTCGTCGCGGTGGACGCGCACGCTGTGGCCCAGCGGCGCGAAGTCGGCATAGCCGCGCACGTCGATCGCGTGCTGCGGGCAGGCCTTGACGCAGGAGTAGCACTCCCAGCACATGTTCGGCTCGATGTTGTAGGCGCGCCGATAGGTCTTGTCGATGTGCATGATGTCCGAGGGGCAGATGTCGACGCAGTGTCCGCATCCGTCGCACCTCGTCATGTAGACGAAGGTTGGCATGAGGCTCGTTCCTAGTAGTGGCGGGGCGCTTCGCGCTTGATGCCGAGCCCCATGTCCATCGGGGCGTCCCGCAGAAGTTCCATGGAATGTCTGTTGCGCTGCTCGGGATCGTCGCGCGTCAGCGTCGGCAGATTCTCGGCCGTGCCGTTGGCCCTGGACACCCGCTTTTCGAAGGCCGCCGCGGGCTTGAAGAACATGTGCGCGAACTTGGACCAGGGCACCGAGCCGAACAGGATGGTGGTGGCGATGATGTACAGGCCGAAGAACGCGCTCGCCCAACCGCCGCGCCCGCTCGCCTGCAGGTAGGCCCAGGCAAGACCCAGCGTGACGCTGGCGAGCATCGACAGGATGAACAGGTCCGCCTTCACCACGCGGAAGGGCGAGTTACCCTCGGCGGCAACGTCGGCACGGATGAAGAACCAGAACCAGTAGCCGCCGGCGCAGACCATCAACCCGCCCAGCCACCACAATCGCGCCCAGACGCCGCCCGCCGAGGCGTCGAACACCATCACCGCGGTGGACACGACATAGAGCACGAACCCGTACATGCCGAGCAGGTGCGCAACCCGCCTGCGCGCGTTGCAGAATTCGCCGGAAGCGAGCACGTCGACGACGGCGGTCTGCGCCGCGATCGAGATCAGCTCGGCGCTGCCGAGCTGCCGCCCCGCCTTGCTCTTTGACCTGCGCCAGTTTTCGAAGAAGTACTTCGCGCTGCCCTTGTGCACGATGTCGACCAGGGTGCCGGCCGCGACCAGGCTGGCCATGATCACCACATAGGTCTGCATGAGCGCGGGCGGCATCGACGCCGCAAGCGCGGCAAACGGATTGACGGTGAACATCAGTGACCCTCCATTCGACGGGGGCGATTGTAAGGGCGCGGGGTCCGGCGGACCCGAAAAAGCGGCTATGCGGCTATAGAAAATACTTCGAAGCGCATCGCGGACAGGTCGCCGAGCGCCCAGGTGGCTGGCGCCGCGAGCCCCGCCACCGTGCCGGGGTTTACCAGCCAGGTGCGTCCGCCCTTCACGTTCGCCACCTGCTCCACCGCCGCCACGTGCGAATGCCCGCAGCAGACGAGATCCCAGTCACCGGTGCAGGCCATGGCATGACCGTATTCCGGGTAGTGCACCGCGAAGATCCTTTTTCCTCCGAGCTCCAGGCGCGCATCCAGCCCGTGGTATTGGAGCTGGCCTTGCCGCTCACGCACCCAGCGCGCGAGCGAGACCTGGTCGCCGATATTGTTGCCCTGCACGAGATGCAGCGGCAGCCCGGCGGCGAGCGCACCCCCCAGGGTCTGCGTGCCGATCAGGTCGCCGCAGTGGATCACCGCCTGCGCGCCGAGTTCGGCGGCCTTGCGCACCGCAGCGGCGAGCGGGTCGGCGCGGTCGTGGCTGTCGGAGACGATGCAGATCTTCACGGGCGCATTCTATGCCGCCCGCCGCGCGACTAATATTTCCAGCCCCAGGCGATGCCGAACGAGTTCTGGTACATCTTCAGGTTGGCGTTGCCGCCGCCGAATCCCGGCGGCATGCCCGGCGGGATCGAGTTCGACCCGTTCACCTTGTTCTCGAAGGCGTGCATGTAGGCGAACGTGAGCTCGTGCTCCCTGTTGATCGCCCAGGTCGCGCCGAGCGTCAGGTGCTTCTCGACGACCCCCGGCGCGATCATGTTGAACAGCGTCTGCTTCGAGCGCACCGGCTGGTTGAGCGTGACGAAGCCGGCGCGCACGGTCAGGTCCTTCGACCAATCGTAGCTCGCGCCGAGCTTGAAGACGGTGGTGTCGCGCCAGCCAAAACCCGCGCCGTCCGAATCGCCGAGCAGGCACTGGCCGGCGAACAGGCAGTCGACCTTGTTGCCGATCGCCTTGACGTTGCTGTACTTGATCCGCTCGACGTCGCCGGTGAGCGTGAACCGCGGGGTCGCCTTGATCGCGATGCCGGCGCCGAAGTTCGCCGGCACGTCGAGGTCGCCGTGCTCCGCGAACAGTCCCTTGTACTTGTCCAGCTTGCCCATGTGCGTCCTGGTCTGGTAGGTGGCGCCGAGCGTCACCATGTCGCTCACTTTTCCGGTCCAGCCCAAGCGCACGCCCCAGCCCCAGGACGAATCACGGCCTTGATTGGTGACGTTCCCGGGGCTGCTCGAGGCGTTGAACGGGGGCGGGAAGGTGAAGTTCTCCAGGCCCTTCATCTTGAAGCGCTGGTAGGCGATATTGAACGCCGCGCCGATCGAGTGATTCTCGTTCAGCTTCCAGGCGAGGGTCGGCGCGATGAACAGCTGCGAATAGTCCATGGTCACGTCGCTGGTGCCGAACAGCGGAATCGGCGAGGTGTAGCTCGTGTTCATGCCGCCGTTGCCGTACACCGAGACGCCCAGCGACAGGTCGGGCCGGATCATGCGGTTGTAGCCGAATTCCGGGATGAAGAAGTTCTTCTTGTCGTTGGCATGGTAGCTGCCGTTGACGCCGGGGAACAGGTTGCCCTCGATCTCGCTGTCGCGGATCGGCCGGAACCAGTCCACGCCGAGGTCGAGCCGGTTGCCGACGAACGCCATGCCGGCCGGGTTGATGGCCGCGGCGATCGAGTCCTGCGGCAGCGCGATGCCGGCGCCGCCCATGCCCTTCGCCTTGAGGCCGTAGCCGTGCTGAAAATATCCCGTCGTGGCGAAGGCCGCGCCGGGCGCGGCAAGGGCCGCGGCGGTTGCCGCTGCCAGCAGGCGCTTCTTGTACATGGCGATCTCTCCCTTTTTCGCGATCTCTCAGATGAACAAACTCACGTCCGCGTCGCGCGCCATCGGCAGGAACGTCGCCGCACCGCAGTATTCCCTGACCTGCGGAATGAAATCCTCGCGCGTGAAGCCGAACAGGTCGACCGTCATCTGGCAGCCGATCAGGTTGACGCCGCCCTCGATGCAGGCGTTGCGCAATTCCTGCACGCCGGCGACGCCCTTGTTGTGGATGGTCTGTTTCATCAGCGTGGTCGCGACGGTCTCGAACCCCGGAACGATCGCCTGCACCGCGTTCGGAATGTTCCAGTTGATGCCCTTGAACCAGTCCGGGCCGAACGGCATTTTCATCGGCATGCCGGGATTGCCGAGCGGGCTGACCTTCAGGTCGCTGATGTCCTTCTTCAGCAGGTTCAGGCCGTAGAAGGTGAAGAACACCGACACGTTCCAGCCGAGCGCCGCGGCGGTCGACGAAAGGATGAAAGGCGGATACGCCCAGTCGAGCGTGCCCTTCGTGGCGATGATCGTCATCGACGGCGTCTGCTTCTCGCGCAACTCGGCGAGTTTCTTCGGCAGGAGCGCGTCGAGGCGCTCGTTGATCAGGCGATCCAGGTCGGCTGGGTCGGACATGTGCGGCTCCTCGTGGGGTCCATTGAATACTGATAGGGAGTATGCGACAAATGATTCCTCTGATGGGTGTATCGGCGTTTGCTTATGCGGCGCTGCATCAGAGGGAAACAGGGGGCGGGATACCCGGGCAGGTATCGACACACGCGGCAGGCCGTTCGCGGCCGGCAGTTCGCGGAGGACCGACTCGACCTTCGCCAGGCCGCCGCGCAGGCAGGCGCGCGCTTCCCGCCGTTCCGCCGGCCGCGCGCGCGAAACTGCTATATTGGCGCGGTCCGACACGCAACCGCAAGTCGAGAGCAGGCATGGCCGATCCGAGAATGCACGACCCGGCGATGAAACGAGCGATGGATGCGCGGCTGGCGCGCATCGAGGGGCAGGTGCGCGCAGTCCGCCGCATGATCGGCAACGACGACGCCTGCGAGGGCATCGCCCAGCAGCTCGCCGCGGCGCGCAAGGCGCTTGACCGCGCGTTCTACGAGATGGTGTCCTGCATGATCCGGCAGGAGCCGCCGCGGGGACTGCGGGCGCGCGGCGAGCGCGCGGGCAGGGTCGCGCAGCTGCTGGCGCGTTTCGGCTAGGAACCGGCCGCGGGCCAATTTTGCACAGGAAACGACCATGAACTTCGACAAGGAACTGGATGCGCGCGGTCTCAATTGCCCGCTGCCGATCCTGCGCGCCAAGAAGGCGCTCAACGAGATGCAGTCCGGCCAGGTGCTGCGCATCGTCGCCACCGACCCGGGATCGGTGAAGGATTTCGAGGCGTTCTGCAAGCAGACCGGCAACGTGCTGCTCTCGCACGCGGCGGCCGACCGCGAGTTCACCTTCTACATGAAGCGCAAGTAGCCGCCGGCCGCAGGCCGGCGCGAACCCGACGCATCGGTTCATGAGCGAAGCGACACCCGCGCAACTCGCGCCCTATGTCGCCGGCGGGGCGTTCATGCTGGCGTTCATTTTCGGCGCGGTCGGCAACCGCACCAATTTCTGCACCATGGGCGCGGTGTCCGACTGGATCAACATGGGCGACCTGGGCCGCATGCGCATGTGGCTGCTCGCCATCGCCGTCGCCGTGCTCGGTTCGAGCGGCCTGCAGCTCGCCGGCGTGGTCGAGCTCTCGAAATCGATCTACACGGGCCCGAACTTCACCTGGCTGAGCTACCTCGTCGGCGGCTTCCTGTTCGGCGTCGGCATGACCCTCGGCTCGGGCTGCGGCTCGAAGACGCTGATCCGCTTGGGCGCGGGGAATCTCAAGTCGCTCGTGGTCTACGTCTTCCTCGGCATCGCCGCCTACATGACGCTGCGCGGCCTGTTCGGGGCCTTCCGCGTCGGCGTGCTGGAAAAGGTCGCGATGACGCTTCCGGTGGCACAGGATCTTCCATCGTTGCTGGGCTTGAACCGCGCATTCCTGGCCGCAATGATCGGCGGGGCGCTGCTGGTTTTCGTGTACGTCAACAAGGAGTTTCGCGCCAGTTTTGACTACAGCCTGGGCGGCATCGTCACTGGCCTGGTGGTTGTGGGCGGCTGGTACGTGAGCGGAAGTATCGGCCACCTCGCGGAGGACCCCAATACGCTGCAGGAGGTCTTCGTCGCCACGAACACGGGCCGCATGGAGTCGTTCTCGTTCGTGTCGCCGCTCGCCTTCACGCTCGAGTACCTGATGTTCTGGACGGACAAGTCGAAGATCATCACCTACGGCATCGCCTCGGCCGCGGGCGTGGTCGCCGGCTCGGCGGCGTACGCGCTCGCCACGCGAACGTTCCGCTGGGAGGGCTTTCGCGATGCCGAGGACACCGCCAATCACGTCGTCGGCGGCGTGCTGATGGGCTTCGGCGGCATCACCGCGCTCGGCTGCACCGTGGGGCAGGGAATCACCGGGGTGTCGACGCTCGCGCTGGGCTCGATCCTCACGTTCGCCGCCATCGTCGCCGGCTCGGCCGCGGCGATGAAGTACCAGGCCTGGAGGATCGAAAGGGAAGGCTGAAATGTTCGAGTCCGCGAATCTCAAGCACCATGTCGACAAGTCGGTGTACCGGCGCGAGGCCACGAAGCTGCGCCAGGGACTGCTCCACGCGCAATACGAACTGCTGAAGGACGGGCGCTTCCCGGTCCTGATCCTGATCGCCGGCGTCGAGGGCGCGGGCAAGAGCGAGACCGTCAACCTGCTCAACGAGTGGATGGACCCGCGCCACATCCGCGCGAGCGCCTTTTTCGATCCGTCGGACGAGGAGCGCGAGCGCCCGGCGCTGTGGCGCTTCTGGCGCGCGCTGCCGCCGAAAGGGCGGATCGGCATGTTCTTCGGCGCCTGGCACACCATGCCGATCGTCCAGCGCGTGATGCGCGAAATCGGCGAAGGCGAATTCACGCGCGAGATCGCCGAGATCCAGCGCTTCGAGCAGATGCTCTGCGACGAAGGCGTGCTGCTGCTCAAGTACTGGTTCCACCTGTCGCGGAGACAGCAAAAGAAGCGCCTGCAGGAGCTGGCCGACGACCCGAAGACCCGCTGGCGGGTCACCGACCGCGACCGGCAGTACTTCAAGCTCTACAAGCGCTTCGTCAAGGTCTCGGACCCGTTCCTGCGCAAGACCTCGACCGGCGAGGCGCCCTGGATCGTGGTGCCGGGCGCCGACCCGCGCTACCGGACGCTCACGGTGGCGAGGCACCTGCTCGCGGCGATGCGCGAGCGGCTCGGCGAGAAGCCGGTCAAGCGCCTGCCGGACAAGACGCCGCCGCTGCCGGCGCCCGGCGACCGCCTGAACGTGCTGCGGGCGCTGGAACTCGACCAGCCGATGACCAAGGCGGAGTACGCGAAGCAGCTCGAGAAGTGGCAGGGACGCCTCAATGTCGCCTCGCGCGACCCGCGCTTCAAGCAGTTCTCGGTTGTGGCGGTGTTCGAAGGCAACGACGCCGCCGGCAAGGGCGGAGCGCTGCGCCGGATCACCGGCGCGCTGGATGCGCGCTCCTACACCAACGTCGCGGTGGCGGCGCCCAGCGAGGAGGAGCGCGCGCAACCCTACCTGTGGCGGTTCTGGCGCCACCTGCCCAGGGCCGGGCGCTTCACCTTCTTCGACCGCTCCTGGTACGGCAGGGTGCTGGTCGAGCGCGTGGAGGGCTTCTGCGGCGAGGCCGACTGGATGCGCGCCTATACCGAGATCAACGACTTCGAGGGCGCGCTCCTGCGCCACGGCTGCGTGGTGGCGAAGTTCTGGCTGGCGATCAGCAAGGCCGAGCAGTACCGGCGCTTCAAGCTGCGCGAGAGAATCGCCTTCAAGCGCTTCAAGATCACCGGCGAGGACTGGCGCAACCGCAGGAAGTGGGATGCCTACGAGCTCGCCGTGTGCGACATGGTCGACCGCACCTCGACCGCGCTCGCGCCCTGGACGCTGGTCGAGGCCAACAACAAGTACCACGCGCGCATCAAGGTGCTGAAGACATTGTGCCGCGCGCTGGAAGCCGCGCTCGAGCGCCCGGGGGGCGGGAAGAAATAGCTTTTCTGCTAGGCTTGCGGCATGAGCGTTGCCGCGCGCTGGATCCGCCTGTCCGCCGATGGCGTCCCTTCGCTGCAGGCCGCCTGCGCCGGCTTCGCGCGCGTACAGGGCCCGGATTCCGCGCCCGCCGCGCTCTGGGCGCGCTGCGGCGACGACCGGCACGCGATCGCGGTCGTGGCTCCCCTCAAGTTCGTGCCGGGCCGCAGCTCGCGCTGGTGCGCCTGGCTGCTCGCGCCGCTGGTCGCGGCCTACCGCGTGCGCGGCGTGACCGCCTATTTCGACGCCGACCGGATCTGCCTGAGCGGTCAGCCGATCAGCGGGGTTGGCGCCAGCGCGGTCGGCGCCTGCGCCGTCGTGGTCGCCGATTTCGCGGCCTGGGGCGAAGCCTTCCTGCAGGCCCTGCGCCTGCGCGTGGAGGCGCAATACGGCTGGAGGTTCGACACCTCGTGGCCCTCCGCCGCGGAACGGGAAGCGATCGCCGGCGCGCTGGCGGCGGGGGTGGCGGGTGCGGCATAACAGGACGCGGTCGGAGCCGCGTGGACGGCGCGCCTGGCTGCGCGCGGGCGCGGCGGCGCTCGCGCTGCAGATCGCCGCGCAGTTCGCGTTGCTGCGCGGGGCGATGGCGGCCGGATCGCTGGCCAAGGGCATTCATCGCCTGCGCGGCGACGTGCGCGTCAACGGCGCTCCGGCCGCCGAGGGCATGGACGTCAGGGCGGGCGATATCATCACCACGGGCGCCGCGAGCGAGCTGCTCTTCGTCGTCGGCAAGGACGCGTTCCTGGTGCGCGCCAACACGCGTCTCGAAGTACAGGGCGCGACGGGCGCCCTGGTCGCCACGGGGCTGCGCATCCTGAGTGGCGCCGTGCTCTCGGCGTTCGCACCGGGCGAGCCGAAGACCATCCGCACGCCAACCTCGACCATCGGTATCCGCGGCACGGCCTTGTACGTCGAGGCCGAAGCGGCGCGCACCTATGCCTGCATCTGCTACGGCGAGGCGGATCTGGCGGCGAGCGCGGACCCGGGGGCGCGCGAAACGGTGCGTACCACGCATCACGAGCAGCCGCGCTACATCTTTGGCGCCGGCGCGCCGCAGATGCTGACGGGCGCGCCGGTGATCAATCACACCGACGCCGAGCTGGTGATGCTCGAGAACCTGGTCGGCCGCTGGCCGCCGTTCTCGCCCTGGCCGGGCGAGAGCCGTCCGCGGCAGGGTTACTGAGGGCGCGACGCTGGGCGGCGACCGAGTGAACGCCGATACCGTGCCGCTCGCGGTCCTGATCGCCTACATCAACGGCAGCGACGCGCTGCTCAAGTCGATCGGCGACAAGCTGGCGGCGGAGGCCGTCAGCGAATGCCTGGCCGGCCTGCGCGCCGCGGCGGAGAAGTTCGGCGGCACCGTGGTGAAGACGGTCGGCGGCCAGTTCATCGCCAGCTTCGCCGGCGCGGATTCCGCGATCCAGGCGGCGAGCGCGATGCAGGCGTACTTCAGCGCCCGGCGCGACGGGCTGGCGCTGAGGGTCGGCTTCACCGCCGGGCCGGTGATCCGGGAGAACCAGGACATCTTCGGCGATACGGTCAACCTCGCCGCGCGGCTGGCCGAGATGGCGAATCCGCGGCAGATCCTCACGACCCGCCAGGCGGTGGACTGCCTCGCGCCGGTCCTGCGGTCCGTCTGCCGCAGCCTCTACAACGCCAGCGTCAAGGGCAGGGCCGAGAAGGTGCCCGTGTACGAGGTTGCCTGGTCGAGGGACAAGGCCATCACGATCGTGGGCGGCGCGCGGGAGGAAGAGCCGCGCGGGTCGGCGCTGCTCAAGCTCTCCTGGCGCGGCCAGGCCTGGAACCTGGACGAGCGCCGCGACACGGTCCACGCCGGACGCGGCGCGGAAAACGAGATCGTCGTCGCCGGCGACAACGTGTCGCGCCATCACGCGCGCATTTTCCTGCGCCAGGGCAAGTTCGTGATCGCCGACGAATCGGCCAACGGCACCTACCTGCGCGTGCCCGGCCGGCGGGAGATCTATCTGCACCGCGAGGAGTTCGTGCTGCTCGGCCGCGGCAGCATCGGCCTGGGCCGGAGCGTCGCCGAGATCGGCGACGACGCGATCCTCTTCGAGGTCGCCTGAGCGGGCGGCGCGGGCGGCGTCAGCCGCGCGCGGCCAGCTTGTCGAGTTGCGGCCGCAGCCGGGCGAGCGTCGCCTCGAAGTCCGCCAGCCGCTCTCGTTCCTGCGCCACGATC
>JADLES010000143.1 GCA_020845995.1 Burkholderiales bacterium
AGCGCGTCGGCGAGCTTCGCGCGCGGGAAGATGGCGTGGACGCCGGCGAGGGCTTTGGCGACGAGCGCTCGTTGGGAGAGGCCGGTCATGCGGGCGGCCTTGGGGCCGCCGGCCCAGGCGGTGAGGAGGGGGGCGCGCAGGGGGAGCGGGGTCCAGAAGGTGGGGAAAGCGGCGCCTGGAGTGTGGAAGAAGGCGACGCCGGGGGCGCGCTGTTCCCAGACCGGGTCGTGGAAACGCATCGCCACTCGGATCACCGGGCCGGAGGCGAGCTTCCCGAGTGGACGGCGTTTCGCCGAAAGAGGGGGTGAGAAGCGAACGGAGCCTGAATGAAGCACCCCAAGAGGCAAGCTCACGATCGCGCGCCGCGCCCGTGCGGTGAAGGGCTTTCCCTTGGATTCAAGGCGAACTGCAACTTTGCCGCGCCGCCAGCGCACTTCGCGCACGATCGCCCCCAGTTGAAGCTTCGCTTTTCTTGCAATCAAACTGGCAGCGAGCCAGTCCATCGGCGCGCCGTAGCCGCCCGCGGGGCGCGGGTGCAGGGCGTCGAGGGCGCCGCCTTCGCTCCATTCCTCGATGATCGAGCGCGCGCTCACAAGCCGCGGGTCGGCGGCGTCGAAGCCCTCGACCATGGAGCGCGCGAAGGTCTTGGTCTTCGCGGGCAGGCGGCGCGAGGCGAGGAAGCGCTCGAAGGAGACATCCTCGTCGAGCAGCGCGCCGCGCACGGCGCGCTGCGCCTCGGCGAAGGAACGGATCGGGCGCAAGCGGCGGCCGTCGAAGCCGCGCTGCGCGCGCACCGATTTGACCGCGGCGATCTTCGCGCGCCGCAGGAGCGTGTACGTCGCCTTCGCCTGGCCGTGGATGAACTCGGCGCCGACTTCCACGGGCGCGTCCATGCCCGGCATGCTCCGCGTCCAGCAGCGCCCGCCGACGCGCTCGCGCGCTTCGAGCACGAGCACCGAGCGCCCGGCGCGCGCGAGCGCGTCGGCGGCGGCGAGGCCGGCGGCGCCGGCGCCGATCACGACGACGTCGAAGGGAGGGGGGTGGCGGGGCAAGGGGGCGGAGTCTAGCAGCCGCTAGAATCGTCGCATGAACATCCTCGCCCTGCCCCGCGGCCGGCAGGCCGGCAGTGCCGCCATCGGCGGCGCCACGCTCGCCGCCCTGCGATAATCCGCGGGCATGTCCGAGACCCCGCAGCCCAAGCGCATCGGCCGCTACGAGATCGAGGGCGTCCTCGGCAAGGGCGCGATGGGCGTCGTCTACGAGGGCAAGGACACGCGCCTGCACCGCCAGGTGGCGGTGAAGACGATCCTCAAGAGCGCGCTCGACTCGGACTCGGCCAGGGAATACTCGATGCGCTTCGCGCGCGAGGCGCAGGCGGTGGCGCGCCTGAACCACCCCAACATCGTGCAGGTGTTCGACTTCGCCGAGGAGGGCGAGCACGCCTACATCGTCATGGAGCTGGTGCGCGGCCGCGAGCTGAAGACCTTCTTCGACGCCAGGGAAAAATTCGAGCTGAAGGAGGCGGTGCACATCATGGGCGAGCTGTGCGAGGCGCTGCACTTCGCGCACGAGGCGGGCATCATCCATCGCGACATCAAGCCCGCCAACGTGATGATCGACGCGAAGGGCCGCGTCAAGCTCACCGACTTCGGCGTCGCGCGCATCGTCGATCCCGACCGCACGCTCTCGGACAAGACGCAGGCCGGCATGGTGGTCGGCACGCCTTCCTACATGTCGCCCGAGCAGATCCAGGGCCACGCGCTCGACCGGCGCACCGACATCTTCTCCGCGGGCGTGATCCTGTACGAGTTCCTCTGCGGCCAGAAGCCCTTCACGGGCTCGGGCGCCTGGACCATCGCCAAGAAGATCCTCAGCGAGGACGCGGCGCCGCCCTCCAGCCTCAACCCCGCGCTCTCGCCGCTGTTCGACGCGGTGGTCGCGAAGGCGCTCGCGAGGAACCTCGCCAACCGCTACCAGACCGCGCGCCAGCTCGGCTACGCGATCCAGCGCGCCGCCGAAGGCGTGGCCGATGCCGATGACTCCGAGCGCACGCTGCGGATGCGCGCGATCCAGGGGGATGCGCCGGGCAGCGGCGGCGATGCGACCGAGCTGCGCACGGCGGTCCTGCCGGCCGCGGCCGCGAGCAAGGTGGCGGAGCTCGAATTCTGGCGCTCGATCAAGGACGGCAACGACCCGGCGGATTTCGAGCTGTACATCGAGCAGTTCCCGACCGGCATCTACGCGGCGCTCGCCCGGCGCAAGATCGCCAAGCTGCGCGGCCAGGCCTCCGGCGGCCTGGAGCAGGAGCGGCGCGAGGTCGAGGAGGCCGCGCGGCGCGAGGCCGAGGCGAAGCAGAAGCTCGCCGAGGAGAAGGCCGAGATGGAGGCCGCGCTCGCGCGGCGCGAGGCCGAGTTCCAGCAGCGCGAGGCCGCGCTCCAGAAGCGCGAGGCCGCGGCCCCGCGCAAGACCGGCGTCGTGCCGGCGGTGGCGGTGCTCGTGGCCGTCGCGACGGCCGCCGCGCTGTGGGAATGGCTGAAGCCGCCCGACGAGGCGGAGCAGCGCGTCGCGGAGCTGACGCGGAAGCTGGAGGAGTCCCGGCGCCGCGAGGCGGAGCTGGAGTCTTCGCGCCAGCGCGAGGGCGAGCTGATGAAGGAACTGGCGCTCGCCCGCCAGCGCGCGGCTGAGGCGCAGAAGTCGGGCGACCTCGCGCGCCAGCGGGAGTTCGCCGAGCAGGTTCGGCTGCGCGAGCTGGAGGCGAAGAAGCAGGCCGAGGTCACGCGCCGGCGCGAGGATGAACTGGCCAGGGCGAAGGTGCAGCCCGCGGCGCCGAAGAAGACCGAACCGGTGCGGCCCGCGGAAGCGCCGAAACCCGCCGAGCCGGTGAAGATGGCGGCGGTGACGCCGGCGCCGGCGCCGGCGCCCGCGCCGGTGCCCGCCGTGCCGCAGGAAGCGACGCCGGAGGCGCTGCTGCAGCACGCGATCGCGCTGGAGTCCGAGGGCAGGGTCAAGGAAGCCTCGCGGCTGCTCGCGCGCGCGGTGCGCGAGGGCCGGGGACAGGCTTCGGGGCAGGCGGCCAAGCGCCTGGGCGACCTGCTGCAAAAGGGCGGCCCGGGCCTGCCGCGCGACTACGGCGAAGCGCTGCGCTATTACGAAATCGCGCGCCTGAACGGGGTCGATGTCGCGGTGACGAAGGGACGCTGATCGCGCCATGAGGAAGGACACGAAGATCTTCGTCGCCGGCCACCGCGGGCTGGTCGGCTCGGCGCTGGTGCGCTGCCTGGAGCGCGGCGGCTACACGAATCTCGTCACGCGCACGCACGCCGAGCTGGATCTCGCCGAGCAGGCGGCGGTGCGCGGGTTCTTCGAGGCCGAACGGCCTGAGATGGTGATGCTCGCCGCGGCCAGGGTCGGCGGCATCCTCGCCAACGAGACCTATCCGGCCGAGTTCATCCAGGCCAACCTCGCGGTGCAGACCAACGTCATCCACGAGTGCTGGCGCCACGGCGTGCGGCGGCTGCTGTTTCTCGGCTCGAGCTGCGTCTACCCGCGCGCGTGCCCGCAGCCGATCCGCGAGGAGTCCCTGCTTACCAGCGAGCTCGAGCCTACCAACCGCGCCTACGCGCTCGCCAAGATCGCCGGCATCGAGATGTGCGCCTCCTACAACCGGCAGTACGGCACGAAGTACCTGGCGGCGATGCCGACCAACCTCTACGGGCCGGGGGACAACTACGACCTCGCCAGCTCGCACGTGCTGCCGGCGCTGATCCGCCGCTGCCACGAGGCGAAGCTCGCGGGCGCGGGCGAGATCGCGCTCTGGGGCAGCGGCAGCCCGCGCCGCGAGTTCCTGCACAGCGACGACATGGCCGAGGCCTGCCTGTTTTTGATGTCGATGGCCGACGAGGCCTTCGGCCGCATCGCGGTGGGCAGCCCGGGCTTTCCGCTCATCAACATCGGCGCGGGCGCCGACCAGACGATCGCGGAGCTCGCGCAGCTGGTCGCGGAAGTCGTGGGTTTCGGCGGGCGCTTCGCCTGGGACCGCGCGAAGCCCGACGGCGTGCCGCGCAAGCTCCTCTCCAGCGAGCGCCTCTACGCGCTCGGCTGGCGGCCGAAGCTCGGCCTGCGCCAGGGGATCGAGCGGACCTACCGGGAATTCGCCGCCGCCGCCGCCCGGAGCGGCTAAAGCCGCGCGAGCATTCCGCCGCTCACCGTCACGCGCTCGCCCACGCGGTAGCTCCCGCCGTCGCGGGTCTGCACGGTCTGGCGCTCGCCGGTGTCCATGCGCACGGTGATCTCGTAGGTGGTGTTGCCCAGGCGCTCGGCCATCTCGCGCGTGCCGACGCCGCCCACGTAGGGTTGCTCCGATTGGCCCGGGTCGCCGAAGGGCAGCAGGACCACCGCGCCGAACACCAGTTGCCCGCCCGGCTGGCCGCCCGCGGGATTGCGGTTCGCCTGGATGACGACCTCGCGGATCGAGCTGATCTCGCCGCAGACCCGGCAATTGCTCGCGCGCGGCGGCTCGCGGTACAGCTTGGGGTCGCGCAGGTCGAGGTTCAGGTTCTGCGCCCCTGCCGCGGCGGCCGCGACGAGCAGCACGGCGCCGGGAATCCAGGCGGGGAGCGGGAGCGGGCGCACGCGGCCTACTCGGGGATGGCCTGCAGGTAGTAGCTCACCGTGAGCAGGATGCTCGGCGCGCCCATCGGCCCCAGCCAGCGCTCGTAGATCGGCTTGATGCCGCCGCCGCGGTACAGCCCCGCGAGGACGCGGTTCACCGCGAGCCGGAAGTCGTGCTCGTCGCGCGGCAGCGCGAACGCGTAGGGCTCCACCGACAGGTCCTGGTCGAGCAGCTTGAAGCGCGCGCGCGCCGGGTTCCCGGCGATGGCGCCGATCAGCGTGGTGCGGTCGGAGGCAAAACCCTCGACCTTGCCCTGCTCGACCATCTGCACGCCCTGCGGGCGCGAGGCGACAAGGACCACCTCGGCCGCCACCTGCGCGCGCGCGAGCGCCTCGCGCAGCACCTTCTCGGTGGTGGTGCCGCCCATCACCGAGACGCGCTTGCCGGCGAAAGCGGCGAGACGGCCCGCCGCCGAATCGCCGAACGATAGGATGTTGGCGCCATCGACGAAGGTGATCAGGCTGAAGTCGACCGCCGCCTGGCGCGTCAGCGTCCAGGTGGTGGTGCTGCACTCCAGGTCGACGTGTTTCGCGCGCACCGCTTCCAGCCGGTTCTGCACCGTGAGCGGCACCCAGCGCGTCTTCAGGCCGGCGATCTTGAGCTGCGCGGCGATGCCGGTGGCGATGGCGCGGCACAGGTCCACCGAGTAGCCCTGCGGCTGGCCGTCCGGACCCGCGGAAGAAAAGGGCGCCGCGCTCTCCAGGTAGCCCAGCACGATCGTGCCCTCGCGCTTCAGCCGCTCGAGGATCCCGCCCTGGGCGTTGTTCTGCGAGTACGCGGGCAGCGCCAGCGTCGAGGCGAGCGCGGCGAGCAACAGGGATCTTGCGGGTCGCAGGAACATCGATTCTCCGGGTTCGGGGTTACTTCGCCAGCACCTTCATCGCCTTTTCTAGCCCGGCGATGGTGGTCGGGTACATGCGGTCCTTCATCAGCTCTTTCACGATCTGGATCGACTGCCGGTAGGGCCAGACTTCCTCGGGCTCGGGGTTGAGCCAGATGCACTTCGGGTAGATGTCGGTGACGCGCTTGACCCACACCGCGCCCGCCTCCTCGTTGAAGTACTCGACCGAGCCGCCCGGCTGCAGGATCTCGTACGGGCTCATGGTCGCGTCGCCCACGAAGATCACCTTGTAGTCGTGGCCGTACTTGTGCAGCAGGTCCCAGGTGCGCGTGCGCTCGGAGTGGCGGCGCCGGTTGTCCTTCCAGACGAAGTCGTACAGGCAGTTGTGGAAGTAGAAGAACTCCAGGTGCTTGAACTCGGTCTTGGAGGCCGAGAACAGCTCTTCCGCCAGCTTGATGTGGTCGTCCATGGTGCCGCCGATGTCCATCAGCATCAGCACCTTGATGGCGTTGCGGCGCTCGGGCCGCATGTGGATGTCGAGGTAGGCCTTTCTCGCGGTGGACTGGATCGTGTTGTCGAGGTCGAACTCGTCGGGCGCGCCTTCGCGAGCGAACTTGCGCAGCCTGCGCAGCGCGACCTTGATGTTCCTCGTCCCCAGCTCGACCGAATCGTCGAGGTTGCGGTACTCGCGCTGGTCCCAGACCTTGACCGCGCTGCGGTTGCGCGACCGGTCCTGGCCGATGCGGATGCCTTCCGGGTTGTAGCCGTAGGCGCCGAAGGGCGAGGTGCCGCCGGTGCCGATCCACTTCGAGCCGCCCTGGTGGCGGCCTTTCTGCTCCTCGAGCCTCTTCTTCAGCGTCTCCATCAGCTTTTCCCAGCCGCCGAGCGCCTGGATCTGCTTTTTCTCCTCCTCGGTCAGCGTCAGCTCCACCTGCTTGAGCAGCCACTCGAGCGGGATCTCGGTCTCGATGCCGGGGATGGTCTGCACCCCATCCCAGAACTCGGCGAAGGCGCGGTCGAACTTATCGAAGTTGGCCTCGTCCTTCACCAGCGAGGCGCGCGACAGGTAGTAGAACTCGTTGATGTTCGGGCCGATGACGTCCTTGTGCATGGCCTCCAGCAGCGTCAGGTACTCCTTGATCGAGACCGGCAGCTTGTGGCTTTTCAGCTTGAGGAAGAAATCGATGAGCATGGCGCGGGCGGCTGGACGCTATTCTAAACTCCGCGGACGCTTGGAATGCTCAAGCGTTCCGCTCCAGCCTGGCCAGGAGGCCGCGCACGCCGATGGCGCGTACGCCCTGGGCGAGCGTACTGCCCTCCGGCGCATTGTCGGTCGCCCCGTGCACGAGCAGGCAATCGGGAGCGCGGCCCTTCGCGCTCGTCGCCAGCGCGCGCAACCCGGCCGCGGCCTCCGGCCTGGCCGTGCGCGAAGCCTTGGCCTCGATGAACGCAAGCCGGGCCGAGCCGCGCGGCACCACGAAGTCCACCTCCAATCCGCGCTGGTCGCGGAAGTAGTACAACTCGCGACGCCGGCCGAAACCGGCCTGCTGCTTGGCGATCTCGGCGGCGACGAATCCCTCGAACACCGGCCCGGCGAAGGGCGACCGGGAAAGCGCTTTCGGCGTATCGAGGCCAAGCAGGTGGCAGGCGAGCCCGGAGTCCACGAAATACAGCTTCGGCGATTTGACGATGCGTTTGCCGAAGTTCTCGAAGTAGGGAGGCACGACGAGGATCTGGCCGGTGGTCTCCAGGACGCTGATCCACTCGGACACCGTCGGCACCGAAACTCCGAGCGGCGCGGCGATCTCCGACCGGTTGAGCA
>JADLES010000144.1 GCA_020845995.1 Burkholderiales bacterium
GAGCCGCTCATCCGGGCGCTCGGCGAGGCGGGCTTCCCGGTGGGCGGCACCGCCAACTCGATGTCCATGATCGCGCACACGCAGGGTTTCCTGCACTGCGACATCCCCGGCACTGACGCCTCGGGCGTGGTCAAGGCGCTGATGGACGAGCTCTACGACGAGTTCGTGAAATGCGAGATGCCCAACCGCGTGAAGCTGTCGACGTCGTGCTGCGAGATCAACTGCGGCGGCCAGGCGGACATCGCCATCATCATGCAGC
This sequence comes from Burkholderiales bacterium, assembly GCA_020845995.1. Taxonomy (GTDB): domain Bacteria; phylum Pseudomonadota; class Gammaproteobacteria; order Burkholderiales; family SG8-39; genus RBG-16-66-20. Next base: position 260 of record JADLES010000144.1, read on the forward strand.
ACACCAAGCCGCCCAGGATCAACCATGACCTGGTGGCGAACGTGTGCGAGCGCCCGGCGGTGGTGGCGCGCTGCCCGGTGGCGGCGATCCGGCCGGCGCTCGTCAACGGCAAGCCCTCGCTGGAAGTGGACGAGAAGAAATGCATCTGCTGCGGCGCCTGCTACCCGCCGTGCCCGCCGATGCAGATCAACGACCCGGAGAACTCCAAGATCGCCATCTGGGTCGGCGGCAAGAACTCCAACGCGCGCGGCAAGCCGACTTTCCACAAGCTGGTCGCCTCGGGACTGCCCAACAACGCGCCGCGCTGGCCGGAAGTGGCCGCCGTGGTGAAGAAGATCCTCGCCGTCTACAAGGCCGACGCGCGCTCCTGGGAGCGCATGGTCGACTGGATCGAGCGCATCGGCTGGGCGCGCTTCTTCGAGAAGACCGGGCTGCCGTTCACCAAGTACCACATCGACGACTGGCGCGGCTCCCGGCGGACGCTGAACGCCTCGACGCACATCCGGTTCTAGGCGTGAACATCGGACTGCTGATCAACGAGGGCCCGTACAGCCACCAGGCCGCGGACAGCGCCTGGCAGTTCGCCAAGGCGGCGCTCGCCAGGGGGCATCGGATTCAGCGCGTTTTCTTCTACAACGACGGCGTGCACAACGCGACCAAGCTGACCGAGCCGCCGCAGGACGACCGGCACATCGTCAACCGCTGGTCCAGGCTCGCCGAGGAGCACGGCACCGACCTGGTGGTGTGCGTCGCCGCCGGGCTGCGCCGCGGGCTGGTCGAGGAAAACCTCGCGCCGGGCTTCCGTATTTCGGGCCTGGGGCAGCTGGTCGAGGCCGGCATCGAATCCGACCGCCTCGTGGTGTTCGGCGACTGAGCGCGAAAGGCGGGCACGCATGACCCAGGTGGCCGAAGACATCGAGCGCGAAGCGGGCGCGGAGGCGGTCGTCAAGAAGTTCATGTTCGTCAATCGCAAGGCGCCGCACGGCACGATCTACGCGCTGGAAGGGCTGGAGGTGGTGCTGATCAGCGCCGCCTTCGACCAGGACGTGTCGCTCGCGTTCCTCGACGACGGCGTCTACCAGCTGCTGAAGGGGCAGGAAACCAAGGCGATCGGGGTGAAGAATTTTTCACCCACCTACCGCGCGCTCGAGGGCTACGACGTGGAGAAGCTCTACGTCGAGCGCGAGTCGCTCGAGGCGCGCGGCATCAGCGAACAGCAGCTGCTCGTTGCCGTGCAGGTGGTGAGCGCCGGGGAGATGGCCGAGCTCATGGAGCAGCAGGACGTGATCATCTCGTCCTAGACCGGGGGAGACCGCGCCGCATGCTGCACATCGTCAACAAGTCGCCGACCGAGCGCAGCGCGCTCGCCAGCTGCCTCGCGCACGCGCGCAAAGGCGGCGCGGTGCTGCTCATCGAGGACGCGGTGTACGCGGCGACCAAGGGCAGCGCGGCGCAGGCCTCGGTCGAGCGCGCCCTGCGGGAGCTGCCGGTATACGCGCTCGGGCCCGACCTCGATGCGCGTGGCATGGGCGCGAGCGTCATCGACGGCGTGAAGGTGGTCGATTACGGCGGCTTCGTGGACCTGGTGATCGAGCACCGCACGAGCCAGTCCTGGCTTTGACTGTGACCTGAATCGCAACGAAGGAGAATCGCAATGGCAATCAACGTAGCGGGCAAGAGCATCGAGACCGACGAAGAAGGCTATCTCACCAACCTCGGCGACTGGTCGGAGGAGGTTGCCAACGAGATCGCCAAGGCCGAGAACGTCGACATGAGCCAGAACCACTGGGAAGTGGTGAACTTCCTGCGCGAGTACTACAACGAGTACCAGATCGCGCCGGCGGTGCGCGTGCTCACCAAGGCGATCGGCAAGAAGCTCGGGCCCGACAAGGGCAACAGCAAGTACCTGTACGAACTCTTCCCCTACGGGCCCGCCAAGCAGGCCTGCAAGATCGCGGGGCTGCCCAAGCCCACCGGCTGCGTCTGAGTGCCCGTCCTCACGATCGTCTACGCGTGCCTGTTCTATGCCGCCGCCGCAGTGCTGGTGGCGGGGTTCGCGTGGAAGGTCGCTGAGTACTGGCGCGCTCCCGCGCCGCTGAAGATCCCGACCACGCCCGCGCCGGCTACGCCCGCCGGCGCCGCGGTGCGCGTGGCGCGCGAGGTGGTGCTCTTCGAGAGCCTGTTTCGCGCCAACAAGTGGATCTGGCTGTTCGGCTGGCTGTTCCACGTCGCGCTCGCCCTCGTGCTGCTGCGCCACCTGCGCTACTTCCAGGACCCGGTCTGGGGCGTGGTGGCGCTCGCGCAGCCCTTCGGCATCTACGCGGGCTTTGCGATGCTGGCCGGCCTCGCCGGACTCTGGGCGCGCCGGTTTCTCGTCGAGCGCATCCGCTACATCTCCACGGCGTCCGACCACCTGATGCTCGCGCTGCTCGTCGCGATCGCCGCCTCCGGGCTCGCCATGAAATACGTGGCGCACACCGACGTCGTCGCCGTGAAGGCGTTCATGTTGGGCCTCCTGGTGTTCGACTGGCAGCCGCTGCCCGCCGACCCGGTCCTGCTCGTGCACCTCGCGCTCGTCGCGCTCCTGATGGCGGTGTTCCCCGCCTCGAAGCTGCTGCACGCGCCGGGCGTGTTCTTCAGTCCCACGCGCAACCAGGCCGACGACTCGCGCGAGCGCCGGCACGTGGCTGCCTGAGAGCGAGGGGCACCGTGGCCACCGCCGCCGTCCAGGCACCGCCGCTGCGCGAATACCCGGTGATCCCGATCCTCGCGCGCGACGCGATGGCGGGATCGAGGCCCTATCCCGCGAGCGAGAAAATGAACGAGGCGCTCGGCTTCCCGGGCAAGCTCGTCGACGGCTGGCGGGAGAAGGCGGTCCTCAAGATCGGCGAGCTGGTCGCGAAGAACCGCGGCCTGCGCGTCTTTTTGGACGCCTGCGTGCACTGCGGCGCCTGCACCGACAAGTGCCATTATTTCCTCGGCACCGGCGACCCGAAGAACATGCCGGTGGCGCGCCAGGACCTGTTCCGCAAGGTGTACCGTCGCTATTTCACGCTCGGCGGCAAGCTGTTTCCGAAGCTGGTCGGCGCCGAGGACCTCACCGAATCGGTGCTGGAGGACTGGTACCGGTACTTCAACCAGTGCTCCGAGTGCCGCCGCTGCTCGGTGTACTGCCCCTACGGCATCGACACCGCCGAGATCACCATGGCCGCCAAGGAGGTCATGGACTCGATCGGCGTCGGGCAGAAGTACACCAACGAGATCATCGGCAAGGTGCACAAGATCGGCAACAACCTGGGACTCCCCGGCCCGGCGCTGAAGAACACGCTCGAGACGCTGGAAGAGGAGGTGAAGGAGGAGACGGGCCAGGACGTGCGCTTTCCCCTGGATGAAAAGGGCGCGGAAGTGCTGGTGGTCACGCCCTCGGCCGACTTCTTCGCCGAGCCGCACGTCTACAGCCTGGTGGGCTACGCCAAGGTGTTCCACGCCGCGGGCATCCGCTGGACGCTCTCCTCGCACGCCTCGGAAGCGGCGAACTTCGGCGTGTTCATCGGCAGCCAGGCGCAGATGAAGGCGATCGCGGGCCGCGTGCGCGAGGCGGCGCTCGAGCTGGGCGTCAGGCGCCTGGTGGTGGGCGAGTGCGGCCACGCCTGGCGCGTCGCCTACAGCTTCTGGAACACGCTGATCGGCCCCTTCGATTTCCTGGACTCGCGCTACCCGGTGCCGCAGCACATCTGCGAGCTGACGTACGACCTGATCGAGCGCGGCGCGATCACTTTCGACCGCGAGAAGAACGACGCGCACGTCGTCACCTTCCACGACTCCTGCAACGTCGCGCGCGCCTCCGGCATGGGCGGCTTGCCGCGCGGCCAGTTCATCATTCCGCGCGCGGTGATCCGCGCGGCGGCGAATCATTTCCACGACATGGCGCCGGAGACCATCCACGAGCACACCTTCTGCTGCGGCGGCGGCGGCGGGCTGCTCACCGACGAGCTGCTCGAGCTGCGCGTCAAGGGCGCGCTGCCGCGCATGGAAGCGCTGCAGAAGGTGGTGGACGAGCACGGCGTCAACTTCATGGCGACCATCTGCGCGATCTGCAAGGCGCAGTTCGCGAAAGTCCTGCCGTACTACAAGTTCGACATGGGCATGATCGGCGGCGTTCACCAGCTGGTGAGCAACGCCATCCGGCTCGGGCGCAACGACTAGCTCTCAACGAGGCAACGCGAATGTCCGCAACGATGGAGAAGCAACCCGCCGCCGAGAAGCTGACCTTCCGGCGCTTCAGGGACGGCGACCACGAGAGGAAGGACTGGCGCGAGCAGATCTTCGACGCCGACCACAGCCATAAGTGCCCGACCTACCAGAAGAGCACGCCGCCCTGCCAGGCGAGCTGTCCCTCGGGCGAGGACATCCGCGGCTACCTGTCGATCGTGCGCGGCACCGAGAAGCCGCCCGCCGGCGTGGCCTGGCAGGAATACGCCTGGCGGCGCCTCACCGAGGCGAACCCGTTCCCCTCGGTGATGGGGCGCGTGTGCCCGGCGCCCTGCGAGTCGGGCTGCAACCGCAACGAAGTCGAGGATTTCGTGGGGATCAACTCGGTCGAGCATTTCCTCGGCGACTGGGCGATCGGGAACAATCTGCAGTACCGCAAGCCCGAGAAGACGAGCGGCAAGAAGGTCGCCGTGATCGGCGGCGGGCCGGCGGGCCTGTCCTGCGCCTACCAGCTCGCGCTGATGGGCCACGAGGCGACGATCTTCGACGAGCACGCGGAGTTGGGCGGCATGATGCGCTACGGCATCCCGGGCTTTCGCACGCCGCGCGACATGCTCGATGCGGAGATCAACCGCATCCTCGCGCTCGGCGTGAAGACGAGGCTCGGCACGCGCGTGGGCAGCGACGTGACTCTGGAATCGCTGCAGAAGGAGTTCGACGCGGTGTTCATGGGCCTGGGCGCGCAGAGCGGCCGCGCGCTGCCGGTGCCCGGCGCCGAAGCCCCGAACTGCGTGACGGCGACCTCGTTCCTGCGCGCTTTCAACGACGGGCGCTTGAGGCACGTGGGCAAGCGCGTGGTGGTGATCGGCGGCGGCGACACCTCCATCGATGTGGCGACCGTGGCGCGGCGTCTCGGCCACATCCAGCACGCCCGCCCGACCGACCATCCCGAGGTGGTGATCGTCGGCAAGGCGGCGCAGGATGTCGCCGAGGTCTCTGCGCGCCAGGGCGCGGAGGTGACGCTGACCTCGGTGTTCTCCATCGAGAAGATGCAGGCCAACAAGCACGAGATCGAGCACGCGCTCGCCGAGGGCATCACGATCCGCGACGGCTGGGCGCCGGTCGAGGTGGTGCGCGGCGCCGACGGCCGCGCCACGGGCCTCAAGATCGCGAAGTGCGAGGCGAAGTTCGTGGGGCCGAAGCTCGAGGTGAAGGTGGACGAAGCCAGCGCGCAGGTAGTGCCGGCGGACCTCATCGTCTCGGCGATCGGCCAGGCGGTGGATTTCACGGGGCTGCCGGGTTTTGACAACGGCAAGGGCCTCATCGCGGCGGACAAGAACTACCAGGTCGCCGGCAAGCCGGGAGTCTTCGCGGGCGGGGACGTGCTGCGGCCGCATCTGCTCACCACCGCGATCGGCCACGGCTGGATCGCCGCCGAAGGGATCGACCGCCACCTGCGCGGCGAGGCGCCGGACAAGCGCCCGAAGATCGACGTGCATTCCTTCGACCTGATGCGAAAGCTCGTGGAAAAGGGTATCAGGGTGGAGGAGGCGCCGCGCACCAATGTGCACGGCACCGATGTCGCGAAATTCGCGGTGCACAACTACGACGACCGCTCGGCGCGCCACGTCATCCCGCACGAGGACTTGTTCCTCGGGCACTTCACCCACACGCCGCGCGAGAAGCGCAAGGTCACGCAGCTTACCGCCCAGCAGGCGCTCGGCAATTTCGAGGAGCGCCTGGACGCGCTGGACGAAAAGCGCGCGGTGGCGGAAGCCAAGCGCTGCATGAGCTGCGGGCTGTGCTTCGAATGCGACAATTGCGTCGTCTACTGCCCGCAGACCGCGGTGTTCCGCGTCAAGAAGGACAAGGCGACGATGGGCCGCTACGTGGACACCGACTACACGAAATGCATCGGCTGCCACATCTGCGCCGACGTGTGTCCCACGGGCTACATCCAGATGGGCATGGGCGAGTGATTTCGCGCGTTGCGATCGCGCTGCTCTTCGTGCTGGCGGCAGGGCTGTCGCTCGCCTATGCGCGCGCGCCGAGACCCGTGATCGTGATCGAACGGCCGGGGCAGTGCGTGGAAGCGACCGAGGTCATGCGGCGCGACCACATGACGCTGCTGCTCCACCAGCGCGACCGCACCATGCGCGAGGGCATCCGCACCAGGCCGCACAGCCTCGCGGGTTGCGTGGAGTGCCACGCCAGCGCGAAGACCGGGAGCGTGCTGGGCGAGCAGGGCTTCTGCGAGAGCTGCCACCGCTATGCGAGCGTGAAGCTCGATTGCTTCGAATGCCACGCCTCCAAGCCCGGGCGCGTCTCGGCCCGGGCGAAGCCGTGAGCGATCCGGAACGGCGCGGCTTCCTCGCCACGGCGGCCGCGGCGCTCGCCGGCGTCGTCATCGCGCCGGGTATTCGCCTGATCGAGATCGCCGGTGCGCGCGCGCCGGAAGAGGCGGCGAGCGCCAGGGTGCGCTGGGGCATGCTGATCGACACCGCGAAGTGCGCGAGCGGCTGCACCGAGTGCGTCAAGGCCTGCAACGAGGAAAACGGCCTGCACGGCGCTGGCCGCCCGCGGACCGACGCGCAATGGATCCGCAAGATCGACCTCAAGGACCCGCGCACGGGGCGCCAGCACTCGGCGCCGGTGATGTGCCAGCACTGCGCCGAGCCGCCCTGCGTGGACGTGTGTCCCACCGGCGCCTCCTTCAAGCGCGCCGACGGCATCGTCCTGGTGGACAAGCACACCTGCATCGGCTGCCGCTATTGCGTGATGGCCTGCCCCTATAAGGCGCGCTCCTTCATCCACGAGAACCTCAGCGAGCAAAAGCCGGCGGTGCCGCGCGGCAAGGGCACGGTGGAAGGCTGCACGCTGTGCGTGCACAAGGTGGATCGCGGCGACGGCACCACCGCCTGCGCGCAGGCCTGCAAGGCGGCAGGACACGAGGCGATCGTCTTCGGCGACCTGAACGACCCGCAGAGCGCCGTCTCCCGGCGCTTGCGCGAGATCCCGAGCATCCATCTGCGCGCCGACCTGCGCCTCGACACCGGCGTGCGCTATTCGGGAATCTGACATGGCCACGGTGATCCATCGGGAGCTGCAGGCGGCGGGCTGGAGGTTCTGGGGCCCCTTGCTCGCCATCGGCGCGGTGATCGCCGCGGGCTTCGCCGCCTTCGTGCACATGGAGACGCAGGGCCATTGGGTGACCGGCATGGATAACCAGATCGTCTGGGGCCTGCCGCACGTCTTCGCCGTGTTCCTCATCGTCGCGGCCTCCGGCGCGCTCAACGTCGCCTCGGTCGCCTCGGTATTCGGTCGCGTGGCGTACAAGCCGCTCGCGCCGCTCTCGGCGCTCGCGGCGATCGCGCTGCTCGCCGGGGGGCTCGCCATCCTGGTGGCCGACCTCGGGCGCCCGGATCGCCTCGTGGTGGCGATGACGCACTTCAACTTCAAGTCGATCTTCGCGCTCAACATGTTCCTGTACAACGGCTTCTTCGCGCTGGTCGCCGTGTATCTGTGGTTCATGATGGAGCGGCGCATGAACGCCTGGAGCGGCGCCGCCGGCCTCGCTGCGTTCGTCTGGCGCATCGTGCTCACCACGGGAACGGGCTCGATCTTCGGCTTCCTCGCCGCGCGCGAGGCCTACGACTCGGCGCTGCTCGGGCCCGCGTTCGTCGTGTACTCGCTCGCCTACGGCACCGCCGCGTTCCTCGTGGTGCTCGATCTCAGCTGGCGCTGGGCGGGCCGCGCCGCGCACGCCGAGACGCTCGCGCGCATCGGGCGGCTGCTCGCGATCTTCACCGCCGCCTCGCTCTACATGACCGCGGCCTTTCACCTCGCCAAGCTCTACGTGACGCGCAGCCACGGCGTCGAGGACTTCCTTCTCGCCAGCGGCGGAGTGTACCCGGTGCTGTTCTGGCTCGGCCAGGTGGGCCTGGGCGGCGCGCTGCCGCTCGCGCTCCTCTATTCGCGCAGGACGGGCGGCACGCGCGCGGGCGTGATCGGCGCGGCGGTGCTGGTCATCCTCGGCGGCCTGGCGCAGATGTATGTCACCATCATCGGCGCGCAGGCCTGGTCGCAGCCGATCTTTCCCGGCTGGCAGGAGCAGAGCAGCTTCTTCGACGGCGAGGTGCATCCGTACGCGCCGAGCGGCTGGGAGCTGCTGCTCGGGCTCGGCGGCGTGGCGCTCGCTGCCGCGCTTATCGCGACGGGGCTCAAGGCACTGCCGCTTCTTCCCGACGAACCATGCACCGCTTCCTCGTCTCCGCAGCCCACAAGTCCTCCGGCAAGACCACGCTGAGCATCGGGCTCGCGGCGGCGCTGCGCCGGCGCGGCCTCGCGGTGCAGGCGTTCAAGAAAGGCCCGGACTACATCGACCCGCTGTGGCTCGCGGCCGCGAGCGGCCGGCCCTGCCGCAATCTCGACTTCTTCGTCGCCTCGCGCGAGGAGGCCGCCGCCGCGTTCGCGCGCCACGGCGCCGCGGCCGACGTCTGCCTCATCGAGGGCAACAAGGGACTCTACGACGGCCTCGACCTCGACGGCTCGAACTCGAACGCCGCGCTGGCGAAGCTGGTCGGCGCGCCGGTGGTGCTGGTGATCGATGCGCGCGGCATGACGCGCGGCATCGCGCCGCTGATCCTCGGTTACCGGCAATTCGATTCCGGCGTGCGCTTCGCGGGCGTGATCCTCAACCGCCTGGGCGGCGCGCGGCACGAGGCGAAGCTGCGCGCGGTGATCGAGCACTACACGGACATCTCGGTGCTGGGCGCGGTGCACGAAGATCCGGCGCTCGGCATCCTCGAGCGGCACCTCGGGCTGACGCCCGCGAACGAGGCGGGCGGCGCGCAGGCGCGCATCGAAGCGATCCGTGCGGCGATCGAGCGGCAGGTGGACCTGGAGGCGCTGCTCGTGGCGACGCGCGGCGGCGCGCCGGGGCCTGCCGCGACCCAGCGCTCCGCGCCCGGCGCAAGGGACATCCGCATCGGCATCGCGCGCGACCGCGCCTTCGGCTTCTACTACGCCGGCGACCTGGAGGCGCTGGAAGAGGCGGGCGCCGAGCTGGTCCCCTTCGATACGCTGCGCGAAGCGCGCTTGCCGGCGGTGGACGCGCTCTTTATCGGCGGCGGCTTTCCCGAGTGCTTCGCCGGCGAGCTCGAAGCGAACGCGCCGCTGCGCAACGAGATCCGGCAGCGCGTCGCGGCCGGCCTGCCCGCGTACGCGGAGTGCGGCGGGCTCATGTACCTCGCGCGCTCGATCACCTGGCGGGGAGAGCGCCGCGCGATGGTCGGCGCGATCGGCGCCGACGTGGTGATGCGCGAGCGGCCGACCGGCCGCGGCTACGTGCGTCTGCAGACGCAGGCCGGCCATCCCTGGGGCCTCGCCGCGGGCGGCGAGATCCGCGCCCACGAGTTCCACTACTCGCGTCTCGAGGGAGTGGACGCCGGCACGCGCTATGCTTACCGCGTGCGGCGCGGCCACGGCATCGACGGCGAGCATGACGGCATCGTGCAGGGTAACGTGCTCGCCTCCTACGCGCATCTGCGCGCCGCGGGCGGCTGCGACTGGCCGGCGCGCTTTGTGCGGTTCGCGCGGAGCTGCCGCCGTGCTGCTTGAATTCGCGGGTGGCGCCGTGCGGATCGACGACGAGGGCTACCTGGTCGAGCCCGCCGACTGGAGCAGGGAGGTCGCGCTCGAGCAGGCGCGCCGCGAGGGGGTCGATCTCACCGAGGCGCACTGGGAGGCGATCGAGTTCATGCGCTCCTTCTACGAAGAGCACCGCGTCGCGCCCGACGCGCGTTTCGTGATCCGGCACCTGACCCAGAGCCGCGGCGCCGACCGCAACGAGCTGTTCCGGCTTTTCCCCTACGGCTACGTCCGGCAGGCCTGCAAGATCGCCGGCATGCGTCGGCCGCGCGCGTGGAGCACCGGGTGAGCGCTGCGCGCAAGCCCGCGCCGCGGCGGGCGAAGCGCGGTTCCGCCCGCGTGTGGCTGGTGGGTGCGGGACCGGGCGATCCCGAACTGCTCACGCTGAAGGCGGCGCGCGTGCTCGCCGCGGCCGACGTGGTGGTGCACGACCGCCTGGTCGCCCCGGAAATCCTCGCGCGCATCCCGCGGCGTGCGCGGCGCATCTACGCCGGCAAGCAGCGCGACCGGCACGCGATGAAGCAAGTCGAAATCAACCGCCTGCTCGCGCGGCTCGCGCGCCAGGGCCGGCGGGTGGTGCGCCTCAAGGGCGGCGATCCGTTCGTCTTCGGTCGCGGCGGCGAGGAGGCGCTCGCGCTCGCGCGCGCGGGCATTGCCTGCGAGGTGATCCCGGGCATCACCGCGGCGACCGGCGTGGCCGCGGCGGCGGGCATTCCGCTCACGCACCGCGCGCTCGCGCAGGCCTGCGTGCTCGTCACGGGCTCGCGGCGCAAGGGCGCGCCGGACCTCGACTGGAAGGGCCTCGCGCGGCCCGGCCAGACGATCGTGGTCTACATGGGGCTCGCCGGCCTGGAGCGCGTCGCGCGCGAGCTGATCGCGCACGGCCTGCCGCCGCGCACGCCCGCGGCGATCATCCAGCAGGGCACGATGCCGGCCCAGCGCGTGGTGGAAGGTCCGCTTGCCGCGCTGCCGCGGCGCGCCGCCGCGGCGCGCCTGCGCGCGCCGACGCTGATCTTGATCGGCGGCGTGCTGCGCCTGCGCCGGCTGCTCACTGCTCGCCGCGGCTGAGCGCGCGCGGCGTTCAGCCGCCCTCGGGCTCCCCTTGCCAGAGCAGCTCGTAGCCGAGCTCCCTGGAGTCCGTGCACATCGCGGCCACCGCGGCGAACTTGGCGCGGAACACGCTGTCGGCGTGCGAGCGCTCGTGCTCTTCGAAGCTGCGCCAGTAGGTGACGATGGCGACGTGATCCTCGGCCTGCTTGACGGCGGCGAGCGAGCCCTCCTCGGAGACGAAGCCGCTGAACCGGAAAGCCTGGCCGGCGATGAAGCCGCCCTTGTCGCCGCCGTACGCGTTCTTCACCACGTTGCACATCTCCCCAAGCGCGAGTTCGACATCGTCCATCTGCACCCCCGGCCTGAGCCTGAGCGTGTTGAACAGCATCTTGGCCCCGAAGGGAATCGTGATCGGTCCGAACATGCGTTCCTCCTTTGCCGGCGGTCAGACGGTCCTGCGCTCTCCCGCGGCGCCGTGCTCGACGGCGAACACCGCCGCCTCGACGCGCGAGGAGAGCTTGAGCTTGGCGAGAATCCTGCGCACGTGCAGCTTCACCGTTTCCGGGCTGATCTCCAGCGCGCGCGCGATGGTCTTGTTGGTCATGCCCTGCGCGAGGCAGCGCAGGATCTCGCGCTCGCGCGCGGTGAGGCTCTCGAGCAGGCTGCGGCGCGCGGCGGCGCCGCGCTTGGGGTGCAGCAGGTCCACCAGCTTCAGCGTCATCGCGGGGGCGACCACCGTCTCGCCGCGCAGCGCGCGGTGCACCGCGTCGACCACCTGATCGGGCTCCATGTCCTTCAGCAGGTAGCCGCGCGCGCCGCTCGCCAGCGCGTCGGCCATGTCGTCGCCGGCGTCGCTCACGGTGAGCACGATCGAGGTGCCCTGCCAGCCCTCGTCGCGCAGGCGCCGGATCAGCGCCAGGCCGCCGAGCGGCGCCATGTTGAGGTCCACGATCGCCACGTCGGGCGCGTGCCGGCGCGCGAGCTGCGGCGCCTCGCCCGGATCGCCGGTCTCGGCGACCACCCGGATGCCGCCGCGGCCCTCCAGCAGCTCGGCGAGACCGCGGCGAAACAGCGTGTGGTCATCCACCAGCATGACCTTGACGGGCGCGTTCACGCGGCCGGGGCGCGGGCGGCGGGATCGGCGGGCAGCACCAGACGCACTCGCGCGCCGCGGCGCGGGAGATTGGCGATCTCGATGCGCCCGGCCATGCGCTGCGCGCGCTCGCGCATGATGTTGACGCCGAGCTGGTGGCGCGGCGCCGCCTGGTCGCCGCTGCCGGCGGCCTGGCCCAGGGTGAAGAAGCCGACCCCGTCGTCCTCCACGCTGAACAGGTACTCGCCGGCGCGTTCCTCGAGCAGGAGCTGCGCGCGCGTCGCGCCCGAATGCCGGCCGACGTTGGCGAGCGCTTCCTGCAGGATGTGGAAGACGTGCGCTTCCTCTTCCACGCTGAGGTTGAGCTCGGCGAGGCGGTTCTCGAAGCCGAGCGCCACGCCGGTGCGGTCCGCGAAGCCCGCCGCGATCCCCTCCAGCGCGTGCGCGAGTCCCAGCGGATCCATGCGGCTGCGGAACTGCGCCAGCAGCTCGCGCAGGTCCGCATAGGCTTCGCCGAGCGCGCCCTGCAGGTCGGCGGCGTACTTCAGGGCGCGCGCGGCGTCGTCCGCGCCGGTCCCGCCGGCGGCCCCGCGCAGCGCGTCGATCAGCAGCGCGATGCGCATCTTCATGTAGGCGAGCGTCTGCGCGAGCGAATCGTGGACTTCGGCAGCCATCATCTGGCGCTCGTTCATCACCGTGATGCGCAGGTTTTCGCGGGCGAGGCGCGCGTTTTCGAGCGCCATGCCGAGGTGCTCGCCCATCGAGCGGTACAGCAGCGCCATCTCCTCGGGCAGCGCGCGCGCCTCGCGCAGGTACAGGTTGTACACGCCGAGCACGCGGCCCTGGTGCGCGAGCGGCACCACCACCATGCTCGCCGTCCCCCCGAACCAGGCGACCGAGGTGATCCGCGCGCAGGCGGTGCCCGCCGCCGCCTGGCTCATCTGCGCATCGCGCAGCGCGACGCCGCAGGCGCCGCAGTCGGACGGCATCAGCTTCTCGCGCGCCACCGCCTCGGGCGGCAGTCCCGCCGAGGCGACGAGCCTGAGATGTCTGCCGTCGCCGGTCACCACGCGCACCGCGCCGGCGGCCGCGCCCGCGAGCCGCACCATCGTGGCAAGGATGCGGCCGAGCCAGGCCTCGACGCCCGCCTCGCCCGGCAGGCCCGAGGTCGTCTCCGAGAGCATCTGCAGCGCCTGCAGCCGGTCGCCGGCGGCGGCTGGCGGCGGCGTGTCGTTGCGCGCGCGGGCCATCGCGCGGCTCAGAGCGCGACGGCTCGCGCGTCGGCGGCCGCGGGCGAGTCGAGCAGCGCGCGCGCCACGCGCTCCCAGTGCGCGGCGCCGGCGCCGATCGTCTCCAGCAGCGCGGCCGCGCGGCCCGACTCGCGCCAGGCGGCGTAGGCGCGCGCGAGCGCGGGGAAGATCTCGCGGCGCATGCCCTCCAGCTGCGCGAACCAGAAGTGCAGCGATGCGCGCGCGTCGCGCTCGAGCAGGGCGGGCAGCGTCGTCAGGCAGTCGGCGAGGTTGTCGCGTACCGCGCGCGCGAGGATCTCCGCGCGCCAGTCGCGCAGGCCGGCGAGCATGTCCTCCCAGGCCGCGCCGAGCTTCGCGCCGGCGCGCGCCTCGCCGAGTTCGTGCAAGACCAGGGTCTCGAGCTCGGCCTCGACCGCGCGCTCGAACGCCGCGTCGTCGCCGGCGGCGAGGCCCCAGTGCTCGAGCGCCGCGGCGAGCGCACCCGCGGGTCGGCGCGCGCGCCAGAATTCGACCTTGTCCCACAGCCAGCGGCGCAGCGCCTCGCGGCGCACGAAGATCGTATCGCCCTGCAGCGCGGCCGGGGCTGCCGGGATGCCGCGCGCGTGTTCGCGGCCGGCGATCAGCACGCGCACGCCCTCGCGGCGCGCGTCGCGCTCCAGCTGCGCGAGGAAGAAGTGCGGCCGGTGGAAGCGCCCGTAGCCCGCGCCGTAGAGCAGGCCATGCGCGAGCAGGTCGCGGTTGGCGGCCGCGGCGTCGAACGGGCCGATCTCGCGCGCGCCGAGCGGCAGCGGCCGGTAGTCTTCGTCCTCCAGCGCGCGCCAGGCCGCCTCGCGCTGCGGGAGCCAGCACGCGAGCTCCGCGCGCGCCGGCTGCGCGCCGAGCGGCAGGCCGCGTTCCCAGCAGTACAGCTCGCGCATCTGCAGCAGGAAGGTGCACATCGTCGCCTCCTGCGCGTGGCGCGCGTCGGCGATGTCGCAATTGCGCTGCACGGCGTCCGCGAGGCGCCGCAGGTCCGCCTCCTTCATCGCTTCATTCTACGCCGCTCAATCGTCGTCGCCGAAGCGCGGCGGCGCCTCGCGCGGATTGAGCAGCGCCTCTTCCGCGGCGAGCGCGTTCGGCGCGAAAACCACGCGCACTGTGCTGTCTCCGGCGCCTGGTTCGGCGCGTCGCGCCTTGGCGAAGCGGCCCGCTTCCGGAAAGCGCGCGAACTCGCCGAGCGGCTCGACGCGGCGGATCGGGCGCTCGTAGAGGCGGTAGACGTAGTAGGCCATCAGGCGAGCCTCGGCGGATATCGCATCGCCCGATTCTATGCGGGCGCCTGGAGTATAGTCGGCCGGAATTCAGCCAGTCAGGAAAGGAGGAATCGATGTTGCGAACCGTCTTCGCGGCGCTCGCCTGCGTTCTCGCCGCCGCGGTGCAGGCCCAGCCCTATCCGTCGAAGCCGGTGCGCTTTATCGTGCCGTGGCCGGCGGGCGGCATCGTCGAGATTATCGGCCGGCCGGTGATGGAGAGGATCGCGCAGAACTGGGGCTCGCCGATCGTGCTCGAGGCGAAGCCGGGGGCCAACGCCTCGATCGGCACCGAGCTGGTGGCGAAGAGCGCGCCGGACGGCTACACCTGGCTGCTCGCGACGTTGAACCACACGGTCAATCCGAACCTCGTGAAGAACCTGCCGTGGCACCCGACCAACGACTTCGCCGGCGTGGCGATGATCGCCGCGGTGCCCGCGCTGGCGGTGGTGCCGGCAAGCGTTCCCGTGAAAACGCTCGCCGAGTTCGTCGCCCTCGTGAAGGCGCAGCCGGGCAAGCTCAATTACCTGATGCCCGGGATCGGCTCGTCGATGCACCTGAACACCGAGCTCCTGAAGCAGACCGCCGGCCTGGACCTCGTGCCGGTGCCCTACAAGGGGCTGCCGGTCGGGATTCCCGACCTGCTCGCCGGCAGGGTGTCCTTCAGCATGGTGTCGTTCCCGCTCGCCGCCCCGCACATCGCCTCGGGCAAGCTCAGGGCGCTCGCGATCGGCGCGGCGAAGCGCTCGGCGAGATTTCCGGACGTGCCGACCTTCGTTGAGGCAGGGTTCGCGGAGGCGCAGGTGGTCGCCTGGTACGCGTTCGTCGTTCCCGCGAAGACGCCGCGCGACGTCGTCGAGCGCATCTCGCAGGAAACGCAGAAGGCCCTCGCCGACCCGGAGGTGCGCAAGCGGCTGGAAGCCGCAGGCGCGGACGTCGCCGCCCCCTCGACGCCCGCCGAGGTGGACGCGTTCCTGCGCACGGAGACCGCGCGCTGGGCGAAGCTCGTGCGCGACGCGAAGATCGAGGCGCAGTAACCCTGCTCGAGCGCGTCGACCGGATGCTCGTCGCGGTGCGTGACCGCGGCAAGGCCGCGGAAACGTTCGCGCGCGTGCTCGATGCCCGGCCGGCGCGCGAGGCGGCGAGCGCGCACCTCGCGGCGCGCGCGACCGTGCTCGCGCTCGGCGAATCCGAAATCGAGCTGTGGCAGCCAGAGGGGACCGGGCCCACGCAGGCATTCCTCGAGCGTTGGGGCGAGGGCTTGCTCGCCGCCGGCTATTCCTGCGGCCGCCTCGATACGCTCGCCGAGCGGCTCGCGCAACGCGGCGTCGCCCTCGTACGCGAGGGCGATCGCCTGTACGTCCCGGGCGAGACGACCGGCGGCTTGCCGATGGCGATCTCGCCCGCGGCGGCGCGCAGCGGCACGGGCGCGGTCCGTTTCTTCTACGAAGCCACCCACGCGTTCGACGGCGACTGGCGGCCGGTGGCCGCCCGCTACGCCGAACTCTTCGCGCTGGACGCAGCGCGCTTCTCCCCGATCGCGAGCGAGCGCTTCGGCTACGAGGGGACCCTCACCCTCTTCGATCCGCCGGCGCGGCTCGACCGGGTGGAGCTTTCGCAGACCTTCGCCGGCCGCCCCGGCGCCATGCGCCGCTTTGTCGAGAAGCGCGGCGGCGCCGGGCTCTACATGTGCTTTGCCGAGGCGGGCGATTTCGATGCGCTGAAAGCGCGCCTGATCCACGCCGGCGCGCAGTTCGCCGCGCGCGCCGGCGACATCGCCGCCGAGCGCGACGGCCTCTGGGTCCACCCCAGGAGCCTGCACGGCATGCTGCTTGGCGTGTCGCGCGCGAGCTTCGCGTGGACCTGGTCGGGCCGTCCCGATCTCGTGAAGCCGGCGCCCTGACTCGCCTCCCCGTTGTCAGGGCCGGAGGTGTTCGGCCTCGCGGGAAGCGACGGCGCTCAGTGCGCCCCGATGGCGACGTGCAGCAATGCGGAGCGGCCGGCGTCCAGCGCGGCGAGGCAGCGGTCGATCGCGGCATCGACCTCGCCCGGATCGGTCAACCGCTCGCCGTGGCCGCCGGCTGCGGCGACCATCTGCGAGAAATCGATCTGCGGCGCGAGCACCGAATGGTAGGCGCCCTGCTGGCGCGCAAGTCCCTCGGGGTACATGCGCAAGGTGGATTCCTTGACCGCGGCCCAGCCGCCGTTGTCGAGCACCACGGTGAAGATCGGCAAACGGTGCTGCTGCGCCGTCGCGTAGAGCGAGCTCGGGTTGCAGAAGTGAAAGCTGCCGTCGCCGACGACGTGCACCACCCGCCGACCGGGGTGCGCGAGCTTGTAGCCGAGCGCCATGCCGCCGGAAAATCCCAGCCCGCCGCCCGGCACGCCGACCAGCGAGCCGGGGTGCCTGCGTGGCATCTGCTCGAACACGGCGAGCGCATTGCGGATCGCTTCGTTGAGTACGACATCCGCGGGGTCGAGCCTGCGCCCGAGCGCGGCGCACACATGGTGCGGGTTGAGGCACCCGGGCTTGCCCGGGTCGGCCGCGCGAGCCGCCGCGGCCTTCTCCTGTTCGGCGTGCTCGGCCTTCATGCGCTCCACGCGCTGCGCCGCCCGCGTCCGGAACTCCGGCGTCGCCAGCGCCTCCACGGCTTCGATCAACTGCTCGAGCATGCGCGCGCTGTCGCCTTCCAGCCTCAGGTCGGTGGCGAAAGGCCACATCGGCAGCTCGCGCTTGATGGCGTCCAGGTCCATTTGCACCCAGAACGCCTCGGGATTGGGGCGCGTGGTCTTCGGCACCCAGGGCACGTCGACATCGACCAGCAGGCCGAAATCCGTGGTCTGCGCGTACGGCGCGGGCTGGTAGCCGGCAAAGCAGGGGCTGTCGCGAGGGATGTTCAGGTAGACCGTGTTGAACTCGCAGACGCGGATGCCGGCCAGCCGCGCCAGACGGTCGACGAGGGGCGGCGTGATTGCCTGGCGGCCGGAGTACGCGGTGACGAGCAGCGGCTCGCGCGCGGCGAGCAGGCGCTCGGCGACCGCGCGGATCGCCGCGGGATCGGCCCCGCGGTGCGGGACGGGGGCGTAGCGGGCCGGCGGAAAGCGGCGAACGCCCGCGGAGTCGCATTCGGCGGCCAGCACTTCGCGCGGCAGAATCAGGTAGGCCGGGCCGGCGGGGTCGCTGCGCATCACCGCGCAGGCGCGCGCGACGACTTCGGAGGCGACTGCGCCGGAGTACAGCGTGTATTCCCACTTCACGTAAGGGCGCACGAGGCTGCCCTGATCGAACGGCTCCTGCACGAAGTGGACATAGGTGTCGCGCCCGCCGGGGAGTTCGCCTTCGCTCGAAAACGGCGCGCGGCCCGCCATCAGCAGCGCCGGAAGCCGCGCGCGGAACAGGTTGTGCAGGCCCATCGACGCGTTGGCCGTGCCCGCGTCCACATGCACCATCACCGCCTGGCCGCGGCCGGTCGCCGCCGCGTAGCCGCCGGCCATGTGCACGGCCGTGTTCTCGTGCGGGCAGAGCAGGATCTTCGGCGCGGTGCGGCCTTCGGTGCGCCAGCGCGCGAGCTCTTCGATCAGCGGCGCGTGGTCGGTGCCGAGGTTGCCGAAGAGGTATTCGATGCCGTGATCGACGAGCGCCTGCAGGAGGAAGTGGGCGCCGCTGCGGGTGGTCTGTTTCATTGCTTGCGCGTGGCGCTGGCCGCCGCCGCCGCCGGCGCGAAGGCCTTCTGCTCGGCGACGATGCGCTGGCGCACCGCCGGCCCGTCGGATGTGTCGGCCTCGTGACCGAGCTTCGCGTAGGCCTCGCGCGCTTCCGGTGAGCCCAGGTACGCGCGCATCGACCTGCCGATCGTGTCGACGATCGGCTGCGGGGCCCCCGCGGGGGCGAAGAGAGCCAGCCAGATCTCGAACTCGTTGCCGGGATAGCCGGCTTCGGCCAGGGTCGGCGCATCGGGCAGGAAGCGCGAGCGCGTACCCGAGCTGACCGCGAGCACCTTCACGGCGCCGGCGTCGATCTGCCCCTTCAGCGGCGCGAGATCGCCCATCGTCATCACGATCCGGCCGGTGACCAGATCGGAGATCATCGGCGCGAATCCGGGATAGGGAATGTGGATCATCTTCACGCCGGCGCTATGCAGCAGCATCTCGATTCCCACGTGTGCCATGGAGCCGACGCCGTTGCTGCCGAATGCGAGGCGATCGGGATTGGCTCTTGCGTCGGCCATGATGTCGCGCACGCTGTTGTAGGACAGCTTCGACGGAGTTGCCAGGAAGAACGGCAGCCGCGAGACCATGCCGATCGGCACGAAGTCGGCGAGCGGATCGAACGGCAGCTTGGCCGGATGCACGAGCGGCAGCAGCGACATCGTCGAGCCGCCAGTGAGCAACAGCGTGTAGCCGTCGGCCGGGGAGCGGGCCACGGATTCCGCGCCGATCACCGTGGCGCCTCCGGGCCTCGCGACGACGACGAAGCCCTGCCCCAATGCGCCGGCGAGGTGCTGGGCGACCAGCCGCGCCGCGGCATCCACGCCGCCGCCGGCGGCGTAGGGAATGACGATTCGCACCGGCTTGCTCGGGTAGGTCTGGGCCCAGGACAGCAAACTCGCCGCTCCGAGCGCCGCTGCGACGATGAAGCGAAACAACAGCCTCATGGAAGACTCCTTTCTTGGTTTCGCATTTTGCATCCGTTCCGCGGACAGTTCTACAAGAATATTTACCGATCAGCGCGCGCAGGTGCGAAAGCCGGCGTAGATGTCGCGCCGGTGAGGTTCGAAAAAATTGCGCAGCGTGTTGCGCGCGAAGCGCGGCCGCGTCGCCCAGGCGCCGCCCTTGAGCACTTTGCGATAGCCGAACCACGGCGCGGAATACTCGCGGTAGGGTTCGTCGACGACGTAGCCCGGAAACGGGAAGAACGCCGAGGCGGTCCATTCCCATACGTTGCCGATCATCTGGCGGCAGCCCCAGGGGCTGTCGCCGGTCGCGAACGCGCCGACGTCCGCGCAGCCTGACAGGCGGCCGTCCAGATTGGCGCGTTCGGGCGACGGCGGCTCGTCGCCCCACGGATAGCGGCGCTTGCGCCCGCCCGGCTCGAGCGATGCGGCCATTTCCCACTCGGCTTCGCTCGGCAGCCGCCGATGCGCCCACGCGCAATAGGCTTCCGCTTCGTGCCAGCCGACCTGCACGACCGGGTGATGGGGCTCGAGCGCGACGAAGCGGTCAAAGTGCCGCCTCAGCCATCCCGAGCCGGAACGCTCCCAGCAGAGCGGATGCTGCGCGCCTACCTTGCGGCGCCACAGCCAGCCTTGATGGCTCCACAGCTCGGGGCGTCCGTAGCCGCCGTCGTCCACGAAGCTTGCGTACTCGGCGTTGGTGACCGGCGCGCGCGCGATGCGAAACGGCGCCACCTCGACCGGGTGCGCCCATTTCTCGTTGTCGAAGACGAAAGGCGCTGCCTCGGGCGCGCCGAGCAGGAAGGTTCCGCCGGGCACTTCGGCGTCCCCGGTCAGCGGGCCCCCCCCGGGCTGCTGCGGGGCGCGCATGAAAGCGGGCGCGCCATAGCCGAGCGTCTGGCGCATGTAGGTAAACGCCTCCGCGTGCATGTCCTCGTGGGTGGCGGCAAGCAGCGTCAGGTAGGTCAGCCGCGGATCGGGCGCGGCCGCCGCGAGCCGCGCGAGCACGCGCTCCTGGACGCGGTCGAGGTAGGCCAGCGTCTCCGCCCGCGAAGGCAGCGGCAGTCCCCAGCGGTCGTCGTGGTCGACCTTGAACGAATCGTAGAGCTTCTCGGCGCCGGCCAGCTGGAACCCGCGCTCGCCGAGCGCCGGCAGCAGGAACACGTCGTAGAAGAACGCCACGTGTCCGAGTTCCCAGCGCA
>JADLES010000145.1 GCA_020845995.1 Burkholderiales bacterium
CCGTGCCGAAGCGGATGAGCGGGTAGTCGCGGTTGAAGGTGGTGATCACGACTTCTCCCACCTCGCCCGCGGCCAGCGGGTCGCCCGTGCCCGGGCGCACGATCTCGAGCAGCAGCCCCTCATCGAGGATCATGCCGGGATTCACCGAGCCGTCCGGCGAGAGCGTTTCGTACGCGATCGAACCCAGGTCCGCGATGCCGTAGCTCTGCGTCACGCGGATGCCTCGCTCCAGCATCGCCTGGCGCAGCGCCGGCGGCAGATACTCGGCGCCTACGTGCGCCTTGCGCAGCGACAAGAGGTCCGCCTTCAGCTCGGCGGCCTTCTCCGCGATGAGCTTGAGGAACGAGGGCGTGCCGATGTAGGCGTTCGCGCCGAGGTCGCGGATTGCCGCGACCTGCAGCTCGGTCTGGCCGACGCCCGCGGGCACGACCGTGCAGCCGATCGCGAGCGCGCCGGACTCGAGCATGGAGCCGGCGGGCGTGAAATGGTAGGCGAAGGTGTTGACGACGAGATCGCCCGCGCGAAACCCTCCCGCGTAGAGAGCGCGCGCGGTTCGCCACCAGTTGCGCCCCCTGCCCTCGGGCTCGTAGATCGGCCCGGGCGACATGAAGATCTTGGCGAGCTTCGCCGCCGGCGTCGCGTTCAGCCCGCCGAGCGGCCGCTCGGCCGCCTGCAGCCCCGCGAGGTCGGACTTGCGCGTGACCGGCAGCGCCGCGAGCGCCTTGCGGGTACGAATCTTCGCCGCCTCCACGCCGGCCAGGATGCGCGCGAACCCGGGCGCGCGCCGCTGCGCATGCGCGACCTGTCTCGGCAGCGCGGCGAGCAGCGCCGCCTCGCGCGCCTTCGGCGAGCGCGTTTCCAGCTTGTCGAAATGCTCGGCCGCGGTCTTCTTCAAAGCCAGCGCTTGCGTCGGCGGTAGGACTTCACGTCGCGGAAGCTCTTGCGGCCGCCGGCGGAGAAGCCGAGGTAGAACTCCTTCACGTCCTCGTTCTGCGCGAGCGCCGCGCCTTCGCCATCCATGACCACGCGCCCGTTTTCCAGGATGTAGCCGTAGCCGGCGTACCTGAGCGCGATGTTGGTGTTCTGCTCGGCGAGCAGGAAGCTCACCTTCTCCTTCGCGTTCAGCTCCTTGACGATCTCGAAGATCTCCTCGACGAGCTGCGGCGCCAGACCCATCGAGGGCTCATCGAGCAGAATCATCCGCGGGCGCGCCATAAGCGCGCGGCCGATCGCGGTCATCTGCTGCTCGCCGCCCGAAGTGTAGCCCGACTGCGAGCCGCGCCGCTCCTTCAGGCGCGGGAAGTACTGGTAGACGCGCTCCAGCCCTTCGCGCGTCTCGGCGCCGCTGCGCGTATAGGCGCCCGTGAGCAGGTTCTCCTCGACCGTGAGGTGCGCGAAGCAGTGGCGTCCCTCCATCACCTGCACCACGCCGCGCTTGACGAGGTCCGCGGGCGTCAGGCGCTCGATGCGCTCGCCCAGGTACTCGATGTAGCCCTTGGTGACCTCGCCGCGCTCGGCCTTGAGCAGGTTCGACACCGCGCGCAGCGTGGTGGTCTTGCCCGCGCCGTTGGCGCCCAGCAGCGCGACGATGCCGCCCTCGCGAACGATGAGCGAGACGCCCTTCAGCACGAGGATCACATGGTTGTAGATCACCTCGATGCCGTTCACGCTGAGCATCGCCGGAGCCCCGGTCATCGTCTTCCTCTCGAAAAAACGGCGCCGGGTGGCTGCCCGGCGCCGTCCTCGCCTTTGTTTCCGTCTTCGGCGATCAGCCGGCTTCCTTCGCGCAGTCGCGCTTGGTGATCTTCTTCTCGGCCGCGTACTTCTCGGCCGAAGCCCGGATCATCGGCTTGAGGATGCTCGTGTCGGCATGGTAGACGCCCGGCTGCACGACCCACTTCTTGCCGTCCCAGGTATGGATTCTCGCCTGGGCGTCGCCCTCGTGGTTGACGCAGCTCGTGCTCACGGGCGTCATGAAACCGGCAAAGCCGAGCCGCTTGATCGCCGCCTCGTCGATCGCCAGGTTCTCCAGGCCCCAGCGCACTTCCTCGCCCTTCAGCGGCCGCTTGCCGTACTTGATGTGCGCGCGCCGCACGCCCTCGACCGCCATCATCACCGAGACCAGGCCACGGTTATAGAGCACGTCGCCGATGTCTTCCTTCTTGCCGGTGCCCTGCCCCTTGTCGTAGACGTACTTGATGATGTCCTTGTGCACCTGGCCCTGCCCCGCGGGCGCGAGGAACACGAGCGCGTTGTAGCCCTTCGCGCCCTCGCCCACGGGCGCGACATCGGGCTCCGCGCCCGACCACCAAACGCCGTACATCTTCTCGCGCGGATACCCTGTGGCCACCGCTTCCTTGAGCGCCGTGGAATTCATCACGCCCCAGCCCCACAGGAACACGTAATCCGGGCGCTGCTGGCGGATCTGCAGCCAGGTCGCTTTCTGCTCCACGCCCGGGTGCGTGACCGGCAGCAGCATCAGCTGGTAGCCGTGCATCTTCCTGCGTTCTTCCAGCAGCGCGATCGGCTCCTTGCCGTAGGGCGAATCGTGGTAGACGAGCGCGATCTTCTTGCCCTTCAGCTTGTCCAGGCCGCCTTCCTTCTTGCCGACGAACTGCACCAGCATGTCGGCCGCGTCCCAGTACGTGCCGCCGAGCGGGAAATTCCAGGCGAACACGGTGCCATCGACCGAGTCCGCTCGCCCGTAGCCGGCGGTGATGATCGGGATATGGTCATTGAAGGACTTGTCGGTAAGCGCGAACGTGATGCCGGTAGAGAGCGGCTGAAACACCGTGGCCCCCGTCGGTCCCTTGCCTTTGAGCCGCTCATAGCACTCCACGCCCTTGTCGGTCGCGTAGCCGGTCTCGCACTCCTCGAACGTGATCTTCACGCCGTTGATGCCGCCGTCGCGCGCGTTGATGAGCTTCAGGTAATCGGCGAAGCCGTTGGCGAATGGAATCCCGTTGGGCGCGTACGGACCGGTCCGGTACACCAACGACGGGAAAAACTGCTCCTTCGCCTGGGCGAACGCGGCCGGACTGGCAAACGCAGCGGCGACCGCCGCAGCCACGACAATGGACTTGACCTTCATGGTGATCCCTCCTCCATTGAGTTTCGGAACTACTCCCTGGCGAATCATACCCCCGTCAGTGCGGGAATGGCCATAGGCGCAGCTTTTCCTTGCCGATCGCCCACAGCCGCGCAAGGCCGTGCGGCTCGACGATCAGGAAGAACACGATCAGCGCGCCGAAGATCATGAGCGCCAGGTGCGCGGAGGTGGCGGTCGAGATCGGCACCCCGAGCCAGATCGGCACCTGGTCGAGCAGGATCGGCAGCGCGACGATGAACGCGGCGCCGAAGTAGCTGCCGAGCAGCGAGCCCATGCCGCCGATGATGATCATGAACAGCAGGTTGAGCGACAGGTTCAGGTTGAAGGCGAGCGGCTCCCAGGAGCCCAGGTAGACGAATCCCCAGAGCGCGCCCGCCACGCCGCAGTAGAACGCGCTCACCGCGAACGCGGTCAGCTTCGCGTACACGGGCCGGATGCCGATCACCTCGGCGGCCACGTCCATGTCGCGCATCGCCATCCATTCCCGGCCGATGTGGCCGCGCACGAGGTTTTTCGCCACCAGCGTGAAGACGACAAGCACCGCGAGGAGGAACAGGTACTTTTCCACGGGCGTCTCGACGGTCCAGCCGAACAGCTCGATCGGCGCGGTCTGCACCGAGCCCGAATGCGCGTAGTTGGTGAACCATTTCACGCGCGCGAACATCCAGTCGGAAAAGAACTGCGCGGCGAGCGTCGCCACCGCGAGGTACAGCCCCTTGATGCGCAAGCTGGGAATGCCGAACAGCACGCCGATGACGGCGGCGATCAGGCCCGCGAGCAGGAGGACCACGAGGAAATTGAGCTGCGGCACCCGCAGCACGAGGTTGTAGGCGGCGTAGGCGCCCACGGCCATGAAAGCGGCGTGTCCGATCGAGATCTGCCCGCAGTAGCCCACCAGCAGGTTGAGGCCGATCGCGGCGAGTGTAAGGATCAGGAACGGGATCAGCAGGGAGAGGAACACGTAATCCGACGTGACGAGCGGCACCCCGATAAAGGCGAACGCCAGCAGCAGAACCATGAACACGCGATCCTGCGCGATCGGCAGCATCTGCTGGTCGGATGCGTAGGTCGACTTGAACTGGCCGTTCTCGCGGTAGAGCATGTCCTAGACCCTGTCGATGTGCTTTTCGCCGAACAGCCCCTCGGGCCGCACCAGCAGGAACAGGAGCGCGAGCACGTAGGCGAACCAGTTCTCGATGCCGCCGCCGGCGAGGTCGAAGGCCTTGACCAGCACGGGCCCCAGGAACACCTCGGCCATCTTCTCGCCCACGCCGATGATCAGGCCGCCGACGATGGCGCCCGCGATGGAGGTGAAGCCGCCGAGGATCACCACCGGCAGCGCCTTCAGCGCCACCTGCGCGAGCGAAAACTGCACGCCGAGCTGCGAACCCCAGATCACGCCCGCGACCAGCGCCACGAATCCGGCCACCGACCAGATGATCACCCAGATATGGTTGAGCGGGATGCCGACCGACTGCGCGGCCTGGTGGTCGTCGGCGACCGCGCGCAGCGCGCGCCCGGTCGCGGTCTTCTGGAAAAAGAGCGTGAGCCCCGCCACCAGCCCGGCGGCGACCATCGCGACGAGGAAGTCCTCCTTGTTGACGAGGATGCCGCCCTCGAAGAGCTTCTCCAGGATCATCACCGGCTCCTTGGCGATGCCCAGGTCGATCTTGTAGATGTCCGACCCCCAGACCGTCTGGCCGAAGCCGTCGAGGAAGTAGGTCACGCCGAGCGTCGCCATCAGCAGCGTGACGCCCTCCTGGTTGACCAGGGGCCGCAGCACCACGCGCTCGATCACCCAGGCGAGCGCGACCATGATCGCGGTGGCGAGCACGATCGCCAGCCACAGCGGCACCGCTTCGGCGAGGCGCGCCACCGCGAGCGCGGCGAACAGCACCATCGCGCCCTGCGCGAAATTGAAGACGCCCGAGGCCTTGAAAATGAGCGCGAAGCCGAGCGCCACGAGGGAGTACAGCACTCCCGTCATCAGCCCGCCCAGCAGCACCTCGATGTAGAAGCCGAGCGACGACGCGCCGGTCGCCAGCGGCAGCGCGAGCCCGACCAGCAGCGCCGCGCCCAGCGCAAGGACCGGCCAGTTCTTCCTCATCGCCGCGATACCCGAGCGCGCACCATCAATGGCTCACGCCGAGGTAGGCATCGATCACCGCCTGGTTGGCGCGCACATCGTCGGGCGTGCCGTCGCCGATCTTCCTGCCGTAGTCGAGCACCACCACGCGGTCGGAAATGTCCATCACCACGCCCATGTCGTGCTCGATGAGCACGATGGTGGTGCCGAACTGGTCGTTGACGTCGAGGATGAAGCGGCACATGTCCTGCTTTTCCTCCACGTTCATGCCGGCCATCGGCTCATCGAGCAGCAGCAGGCGCGGCTCCATGGCGAGCGCGCGTGCGAGATCGACGCGCTTCTGCAGCCCGTAGGGAAGGCGCCCGACCGGGATCTTCCGGTAGGCCTGGATCTCGAGGAAATCGATGATGCGCTCCACGGCCTCGCGGTGCTCCAGCTCCTCGCGCAGCGCCGGGCCGATGCGCAGCGCCTGCAGCAGCAGGTTGGTGCGCATCTTCAGGTTGCGGCCCGCCATGATGTTGTCGAGCACCGTCATGCCCTTGAACAGCGCCAGGTTCTGGAAGGTGCGCGAGATGCCGCTGGCGGCGACTTCGTGCGAGTCCATGTCGTGATATTCGCGCCCCAGGTAGCGGATCGTTCCCTGCTGCGGGTGGTACACGCCGTTGATGACGTTGAGCATCGAGCTCTTGCCGGCGCCGTTCGGCCCGATGATCGCGCGCACCTCGTGCTCGCGCACGTCGAACGAAACCTCGCGCAACGCCTGCACACCGCCGAAGGCGAGCGACACGCCCTCGACCGCGAGGATCACGCCGCCGATGGGATGCGCGCGCGCCGTCATCAGGCCGCCTTGCGCGCGGCCGCCGGCGCGAAGGTCTTCGCGTCGCGGATCTTGAGGTCCGCCGAGATCGAGCCGGTGCGCCCGTCCTCGTAGCGGACCTGCGCCTCCACATGCACCGTCCGTGCGCCGCCGTAGAGCGCGTCGACCAGCGCGGCGTACTTCTCGCCCACGTGGCCGCGGCGCACCTTGCTGGTCCTCGTCAGCTCGCCGTCGTCGGCCTCGAGCTGCTTGTGCAGGACGAGGTAGCGGTGGACCTGCGAGGCCGCGAGCTCGGGCTCGGCGGCGAGATCGGCGTTCACCTTCTCGATGCACTCGCGCACCAGCTCGTAGACTTCGTCCTTCGCGGCGAGATCGACGTAGCCCGCGTAGGGCAGGTTGCGCCTCTCGGCCCAGTTGCCGACCGCTTCCATGTCCATGTTGATGAACGCGCAGACCCGGTCGCGGCCGTGGCCGAAGGCGACGGCCTCCTTGATGTAGGGGAAGAACTTGAGCTTGTTCTCGAGGTACTTGGGCGCGAACAGCGACCCGTCGGCGAGCTTGCCCACGTCCCTCACGCGATCGATGATCTTCACGTGGCCGTCGGCGTCGAAGTAGCCCGCATCACCGGTGTGGAACCAGCCCTGCGCGTCCTTCGCCTCGGCGGTCGCGAGCGGGTTCTTGTAGTACTCCTTGAAAAGCCCCGGCGAGCGGATCAGCAGCTCGCGCTCGGGGGTGAACGAAAGCTCCACGCCCTTCACCGCGGGCCCCACGGTGTCGGACTTCACCTGGCCGTTCGGCTGCACGCAGACGAACACGCTGGTCTCGGTTGAGCCGTAGAGCTGCTTCAGGTTGATGCCGATCGAGCGGTAGAAGCGGAACAGGTCCGGCCCGATCGCCTCGCCCGCGGTGTAGGCGACGCGCACGCGGCTCATGCCGAGCACGTTGCGCAAGGGCCCGTAGACGAGCAAGTCGCCCAGCCGGTAGAGCATCCGGTCGGCCAGCCCCACGGGCTTGCCATCCAGCAGCGCTCCGCCGATACGGCGGGCGACTTCCATGAAGTACCGGTACATCGCCCGCTTGATCGCGCTCGCGTCCTCCATGCGGATCGACACCTGCGTGAGCAGCGCCTCCAGCACCCGCGGCGGCGCGAAATAGTAGGTCGGCCCGATCTCGCGCATGTCGCTCATCACGGTATCGGAGGACTCGGGGCAGCAGATGCAGTAGCCGGTGACGAAGGGCTGCGCGTAGGAGAAGATGTTCTGGCCGATCCAGGCGGGCGGCAGGTAGGCGAGCACCACGTCGGTATCGCCCAGACCCTCCATCTCCGCGGCGGCGCGCGCGCGGTCGATGAGGCTCGCGTGCGTGAGCACCACCCCCTTCGGCGCGGCCGTGGTGCCGGAGGTGAAGAACATCGCCGCCGTGTCGGCGCCCGAGCCTTTGGCGATCTCGGTTTCGAGGAAGGCGGGGTCGCGCCGGAAGGTCTCGCGGCCCAACGCGAGCAGCGCATCGCAGCCCATGAGCGATGCGTTCTGGTAATGGCGCAAGCCGCGCGGGTCATCGTAGTAGATGCGCTCCAGCGTCGGGCATCGCGGCAGGATCTCGAGCAGCTTGTCCACCTGCTCCTGGTCCTCCGCGATCGCGTGCGTGATCGCCGCGTTCTGGATGGGGAAAGCCATCTCCTCCGCCACCGCGTCCTGATACAGCGGCACCGGGATCCCTCCCAGGCACTGGGCGGCGCACATCGCGGCGTAAATGCGCGGTCGGTTGTCCCCCACCAGCGCCAGGTGGTCGCCGCGCTTGAAGCCGTGCTCCGCGAGGCCGCAGGCCATCGCGCGCACTTCCTCGGCGAACTGGTGCCAGGTCCAGGTCTGCCAGATGCCCAGGTCCTTCTCGCGGATCGCGGGCCGCCCCGCCCGCGCCTTGGCGTGGTGCAGCAGAAGCTTGGGAAAGGTATCGAGACCGGAAAGCGCTTCCGTCATGGTTCCCTCCTCAGGGATCGTCCCGAATTTTATAGTGCGAAACAACGCATTGCACGAAAAGACCGGAAATCCGGCCCCGCGCATCCCGGACGCGGGGAGAAACCGGCCCTGGCAACGCGTTGTAAGCTACCGAGTAGGGGGTCCAAGCATGAGAAAAGTTGCGGTCGCGCCCGCGCCATGACCCGCGCGCTCGTGGAGACGCTGAAGAAGGTCCTGAAGGCGCGCGGCATGACCTACGCGGATCTCGCGCTCGCACTGCGCGTATCGACTCCCACCGTGAAGCGCCTGTTTTCGCGGCGTACCTTCACGCTGGAGCGGCTGGAGGAGATCCTCAAGGTCCTCGAGCTGGATTTCTACGAGCTCGCGCGCATGAGCCATGGGCGACGCAGCGGGCCGGCGGAGCTCTCGCTCGAGCAGGAGGCGGCGCTGGCCAGGGATGCGCGCCTGTTCTCGGTGTTCTGGCTGCTGTGCAACGAGTGGCGCTTCGACGAGATCGTGGCGGAGTTCCGGCTGGGCGCGGCGCAGATCACTTCCTACTTCGCGCGCCTGGAGCGGCTGCGCCTGATCGACTGGCGGCCGGGCAACCGCGCGCGCCTGCGCGTGCCCAAGCGCTACGTCTGGCGTGCCGGCGGCCCCCTGCGCAAGAGCTACGGCCTGCGCGTGATCAGCGAATTCATGCGCGCGCGCT
Source organism: Burkholderiales bacterium (assembly GCA_020845995.1). Taxonomy (GTDB): domain Bacteria; phylum Pseudomonadota; class Gammaproteobacteria; order Burkholderiales; family SG8-39; genus RBG-16-66-20. The sequence goes on from JADLES010000145.1 coordinate 8,680, forward strand.
TCGACGCCCCGCAGGACGCGTTCCACTTCGAGGCGCAGGACCTGTCGCCCGAATCGGCGATCGTCGTGAAGCGGCGCCTCGAGAAGGTCGCCGCGGAAATCAACGAGATGGTCGAGATCGACGCCGCCACGCCGGCGAAGAAGCGCGTGACGCTGGGGGTGCTGCTCGCCTGCCGGCCCTGGAACATCTCCATCGTCCACGCGCTGCGCGCGGACGCCGAGGCGCCGAAGAAAACGACCGCCTAGCCGAGCAGATCCATCGCTTCGGCGACGACGAACAGCACCGAGAACAACGCAACGAACACGCGCGCCGTGCGGGCGATACCGCGCTTGACGCTGTTGTCGGCAAAGCAGGCGGCGCTGGCAGCAGCGAAGAAGAACACGGATCTGAGGGCTTTCATGCGGGGCTCCGGAGTGGCCTTTGAGTGGGGGAATATGCCCGCCAAACCTTGCACGCGCCTGTCAAGCGGCTGACGCCTCGCGGTCACCGCGCCCGGCCGTTCACGGCCACCCTAGCCGATCCTGCTGAGCATCGCGAACATGGCCGCGCAACCCGCCATGTTCGCGAGAAAGGTGATCACTGCCCCGATGACGAGGCCTTTGGCGACCTCCGGGTGACGGAGCTTGAGCGAGAGCAGAATGGCCGGGATCGCGTAGGCGAGCTGCACGACACCGATCAGCAGGATCGAGGCTTCCCGCTTGAGGCCAAGCCACTCCGCGGCCGGCAGGACGGCGAATACGGCGTGCAGCGCGATGAGAATCAGCACGCCGAACACCCTGGGGTGGCGCGCGGCGAAGCCCTGAGGGCGCGAACGTGCCTGGGAGTCCATCGCGTTCACTATACTGGGCCGCCATGACCCCGGCCTCGGCGCGCCAGCATCCAGGCTCCACCTGGTGGGAGTCCTTCGCCATCACCGACTGGGGCTGGACCGTTCCAGCCTTCGCTGCCGCCTTCGCGCTGCTGATGGCGATCACCCTGGCGCCGTGGCTCTTCACGGGAACCGGCGTGATCCTGGGGTTCGCCCTGCTATCCGCCGTCGCAACAGCGACCCTGCGCAGGGACATGGTCGGCGCCCTTTCCGCTGCGACGCTCCTGCGCTACACGCTCGTCGATGCGACCTTGATTGCATTCAGCGTGCATCCGCTCGCACAACTCTCGCAGGCCGCGACCGTTTTCGCCGGCCTGCATCCCCGTCCCATGGCGCCGTTCGGCGGCCTCCTCCTCGCATTCGCGTTTGTCTGCGCGTTCTACGCGACGCTCGGCATCGCCGGACACGCGCGTAAGAGCAGACCGGGTCGCCGCGCCGTCGCGGCGGTGGTCGCAGTGGTTGCGGCGCTGCTCGCGTACGACGGCTATCGCCAGTTCGTCGAGCACGCGCGGATCCGCGAGGCGCGCGAGGCCGGCGTGACCTCCTACGAACGCGCCGCCGGCAAGAAGATCGGCCACCTCGATCGCCTCCAGGTCGGCAACAGCCTGCACGGGTTCGACAACCGCGTCGGCGCCGTGGCGCTCGACCGCGAGGGCCGCTACCTCGTGGCGGGCAATATCCACTACTACGCCGGGAAGGACGCAATCGGCCTCGTGCGCCTGCTCGCTGACGGCACGCTCGACAGGGACTTCGCCGCCATGCCGCCGGGCGACCCGGCGGGATATGCGCCGTCGCGCATGCTCGTCGCGCCGGACGGCTCGATCGTCATCAACCGCCCGTTGCCCGGCTCTCCGGCGCCCGCCTCGGGGCTCATGCGGCTGCGCCCGGACGGCGCGATCGACACGGCGTTTCGACCGGACGTTGCGCTCGACCCGAATGATCGCGCCTTTATCGACAACCTCGGGATGCTTCCCGACGGCAGCCTGCTCGCGATCTCGCCGCGGCGCTTCGTCCAGCGCGAGCAGGACAGCTGCCTCTATCGCTTCGACTCCTCGGGCGCACGCGACCGCGCCTTCGAAGCGGCGGCCATGCGCGCACTCTATGGAGCCTGGAACGCGAAAGGGCCCGCCGTTGCGTGCTCGATTCACGCGTTCGATCGGCTCGCTTCGGGACAGATCCTCGTGCGCGGGATATTCCCGTCCTCCGGGCACCGGCAGGAACTCATTCGCCTGAACGCCGACGGAACGCAGGATCCCGCGTATCAGTCGGCACTCGGCGCGGAGCCCGTCGCCTTTGGCCTCGCCACCCAGGCGGGCGAGTATTTCGCCGTGCGCCATGTCCAGGTGCCGGGGTTGAAACCCGCGGGATATCGCTCGACGTGCGCGAAGTTCGGCGCCGATGGACGCCCGGACCCGTCGTTCCGGCTCTCGGCGGATCGCATTCAGCGCATCGAGCACGTCGCTATGCAGCCCGATGGCAAGCTGATCCTCGCGGGTTCGCTGCGCGCGATGGACTACGGGGCGATCATCCGCGTCCTGCCGAACGGCGATCCGGACCCTTCGTTCGGCGGCCCCGCGGGCGTGGTGCGCGTCGACAGCTTTCTCACGAACCTCATCGTCCAGTCCGACGGCCGCATCGTGATCGCGGGCGAGTTCCGCAGCGTGACGCCGGCCTCCGGGTCACGGGTGGAGCGCTACGGCATCGCGCGATTGCTACCCGACGGCAGCCTCGATTCCACCTTCGTTCCCCGCTGACCTGCCGGAGCGTTTCCGTTACATGCTCCTGCGATACTGACCGCCGACCTGGAAGAGCGCGTGGGTGATCTGCCCCAGCGAACAGACGCGCACCGCGTCCATGAGGACCGCGAATACGTTCTCGTTGTCGATGACCGCCTGCTGGAGGCGCTGCAACGCAGGCCCGGCAAGCGCGGCGTTCTTTCCCTGAAAAGCCCGCAGCCGCCGCAGCTGGGACTGCTTCTCCTCGTCGCTTGAGCGAATCAGCTCGAGTTTCGCGGGCACCGGGTCACCGTGCGGGTTGCGGAAACTGTTCACGCCCACGATCGGGTACTCGCCCGAATGTTTGAGGTGCTCGTAGTGCATGGATTCTTCCTGGATCTTGCCGCGCTGGTAGCCCGTCTCCATGGCGCCGAGCACCCCGCCGCGCGCGCTGATCGCCTCGAACTCCTTCAGCACCGCTTCCTCGACGAGGTCGGTGAGTTCCTCGATCACCAACGAGCCCTGGTTCGGATTCTCGTTCTTCGCCAGACCCCACTCCTTGTTGATGATCAGCTGGATCGCCATCGCGCGGCGCACCGACTCCTCGGTGGGCGTGGTGATCGCCTCGTCGTAGGCGTTGGTGTGCAGCGAGTTGGTGTTGTCGTAGGAGGAGATCAGCGCCTGCAGCGTGGTGCGGATGTCGTTGAAGGCGATCTCCTGCGCGTGCAGGCTGCGGCCGCTGGTCTGCGAGTGGAATTTCAGCTTCTGGCTGCGCTCGTTGGCGCCGTAGCGGTTCTTCATCGCCACCGCCCAGATGCGGCGCGCGACGCGCCCGATCACCGCGTACTCCGGGTCCATGCCGTAGCTGAAGAAGAACGACAGGTTGGGCGCGAAGTCATCGATGCGCATGCCGCGCGCGAGGTAAGCCTCGACGAAGGTGAAGCCGTTGGCGAGCGTGAAGGCGAGCTGGCTGATCGGGTTCGCGCCTGCTTCCGCGATGTGGTACCCGGAGATCGACACCGAGTAGAAGTTCTTCACCTGGTTGCGGATGAAGAAGTCCTGGATGTCGCCCATCACCTTGAGCGAGAACTCGGTGGAGAAGATGCAGGTGTTCTGGCCCTGATCCTCCTTGAGGATGTCGGCCTGCACCGTGCCGCGCACGGTGGCGAGCGTCCAGCCGCGGATCTTCTCCAGCTCGTCGTCGGTCGGCTGCCGTCCGTTGTCCGCGGCGAACTTCTCGACTTGCTGGTCGATGGCCGCGTTGAAGAACATCGCGAGGATGGTCGGCGCCGGTCCGTTGATGGTCATCGACACGGAGTTGTTCGCGGCGCACAGGTCGAAGCCCGAATACAGGACTTTCATGTCGTCCAGCGTCGCGATGGAGACGCCCGAGTTGCCCACCTTGCCGTAGATGTCGGGTCGCTCGTCCGGATCGAAGCCGTACAGCGTCACCGAGTCGAAGGCGGTGGACAGGCGCTTCGCGGGCATGTCCTTCGAGAGCAGGTGAAAGCGCCGGTTGGTGCGGAAGGGGTCGCCCTCGCCCGCGAACATGCGTGTCGGGTCCTCGTTCTCGCGCTTGAAGGCGAATACGCCGGCGGTGAAGGGGAAGGACCCGGGCACGTTCTCGCGCAACTGCCAGCGCAAGATCTCGCCCGCGTCCTCGAACTTCGGCAGCGCCACCTTGCGGATCCTGGTGCCCGAAAGCGTGGCGTGCGTGAGCCTAGTGCGGACCTCGCGGTCGCGGATCCTCACCACGTACTCGTCGCCGGCATAGGCCTTGACGGTGTCGGGCCACATCTCGAGGAGCTTGCGCGAATGCGCATCCAGCTTCGCTTCCGCGCGCGCGATGTGGCCGTCCAGCTCGGCAAGGCCGCTGAGACTGCGCGCCGCCTGCAGGCTCTGGCGCTCGCGCGCCGCGCGCGATTGCGCAAGCGCGTGTTCGTGGTAGGCACGCACGCATTCCGCGATCTCGGCGAGATAGCGCGCGCGCTTGGGTGGCACGACCACGTTCACGTTCGACGACACCGGCGAGGCCGGCTTCGGCAGCGTGCCGGGCGAAAGGCGCAGGCCCGTGCCCGCGAGCCTGGCCGCGATGGCGTGGTAGAGCGCGGTGACGCCGTCGTCGTTGAAGCGCGACGCGATGGTGCCGTAGACCTGCATCTCCTCGGGCTGCGTGTGGAACGACTGCCGGTTGCGCTGCACCTGCTTGCGCACGTCGCGCAGCGCGTCCTCCGCGCCTCTGCGGTCGAACTTGTTGATCGCCACGAAGTCGGCGAAGTCGAGCATGTCGATCTTCTCGAGCTGGCTGGCGGCGCCGAACTCGGGCGTCATGACGTAGAGCGTCGCGTCCACCAGCGGCACGATGGCGGCATCGCCCTGGCCGATGCCCGAGGTCTCGACGATGACCAGGTCGAAGCCTGCCGCGCGGCAGGCCGCGATGACCTCGGGCAGGCAGGCCGCGATCTCGGCGCCCGATGCGCGCGTCGCGAGGGAGCGCATAAACACGTTCGGTCCGTGGATCGCATTCATGCGGATGCGGTCGCCGAGCAGCGCGCCGCCCGTCTTGCGCCGCGTCGGGTCGACCGAGATGATCGCGATCTTCAGCCGGTCGCCCTGGTCGATGCGCAAGCGCCGCACCAGCTCGTCGGTGAGCGAGCTCTTGCCGGCGCCGCCGGTCCCGGTGACACCGAGTACGGGCGTGCTGTGCTTTTCCGCTCTTTCTTGAATTACCTCTCTTATCGCTGAATCGCAAACTCCCAGTTCCAGGGCGGTGACGATCTGCGCAAGCGCCCTGCGATCCCCCGCGAGCAAACCCCTGGCATCCTTCGGCGCGTGCTGCGTCGGGTCGAAGTCGCAGCGCGCGAGCATGTCGTTGATCATGCCCTGCAGGCCCATCTTCTGGCCGTCCTCGGGAGAGTAGATGCGCGTCACGCCGCAGGCCTGCAGTTCGGCAATCTCGTCGGCGACGATCACGCCGCCGCCGCCGCCGAACACCTTGATGCTGGCGCCGCCACGGGCGCGCAGCTGCTCAACCATGTACTTGAAAAATTCGAGGTGGCCGCCCTGGTAGGACGAGACGGCGATACCCTGCACATCTTCTTCCAGCGCCGCGGTGACCACATCGTCCACCGAGCGGTTGTGGCCGAGGTGGATCACCTCGGCGCCGGAGGCCTGCAGGATGCGCCGCATGATGTTGATCGACGCATCGTGCCCGTCGAACAGGCTCGCCGCCGTCACGAAGCGGATCTTGTGCTTCGCCTTGTAGACGAGGCCCTTCGATTCGGACAGGTCGGTCATGGTCCCTCTACCCGGGAACCGCCAAGCCTACTTTACGTTAACGTTAACGTCAATATGGCACCGGCGGGCGCGCCGCAAACTCCCTCGCCGCGCAGGTTCGATCGTAGCGTATCGGCGCGGACTTACGCCGATCCCGTGGAGCGAAATCCGACCGGGTTATGATTTGCCGGAGGGTCCGACGGCGCTTGCGCCCGTTGGCGAAGCACCGCCCGGCCCCGTCGTTTGCGAACGCCTGCGCGGACTGTGAAAACGAAAGCTAGCGAGCGAGTTTCGCGATCCGTTTCCAGATCCGCCGTTTCTCTCGCGGACGTGGCCCGGCGCGCGGGCGTGGACACCTCCACTGCCTCGCGCGCGCTCGCCGGCGACGCGCGGCATCGCATGAGCGAGGCGACGCGCGCGCGGGTGCTCTCGGCGGCGCGCAAGCTCGGCTACCGGCCCAACCTGCTGGCGCGGGCGCTGCGCACGGCGCGTTCGAATTCGCTCGGCATCGTCGTGCCGCAGCTCGACAATCCCGTCTACGCGCAGATGATTTCGGGAGCCGAGGCCGCGGCGCGCGAGCGCGGCTACGCGCTGCTCATCGTTCACGTCGGCGAAGCAGAGAGCGGCGTCACGGCAATCGAGCGGTTGACGCGCACCAACCATGTGGACGGCCTCCTGGTCTCCTCGTTCGACCACGAGTCCGTCCTCGCCCCCGCGCTGCGTCATGCCAAGGTGCCCTCGGTCGTGCTCAACCGGCGCGCCGCGGGGGTCGCCAACTGCGTTTCGCTCGACACCCGCCGCGCGGCCCGCAAGGCGGTCGCTCATCTGCTCGAGCTCGGGCACCGCCGCATCGCGCATCTCACCGGTCGTCCCGGCGGGGCGGGCACCCGGGACCGGATTGCCGGCTACCGCGGGGCGCTGGAGTCGGCGGGGGTAGGCTTCGATCCGCGTCTCGTCGCGGCGGCGGGATTCAGCGCCGAGGGCGGCGAGCGCGCGATGCGTGCGGTGCTGCGCAGCGCCAGGCCGCGGCCAACCGCGGTCTTCGTGGCGACGCTGCTTGCCGCCGCCGGGGCGCTGAAGGCCTTGCGGGCGGCCCGGATCGCGGTGCCGGGGGACATCTCGATCGTCACCCTGCACGACAGCATCATCGCCGAGGTGCTCGATCCGCCGATGACCACCGTGCGGCTGCCGACGCGGCGAATGGGCTACGAGGCGGCACGGGGCCTGGTCGATCTGATCGAGGGGCGCGCGCGCAGGGTCGCCCGCGTGCTGGCGCCGCTGGAGCTCGTCGTTCGCGGTTCGGCCGCGCCGCCGCACGCCTGAAGCGGCGAGTCCCTTGACAGCAATCCGGCGGCGCTGCATCCTCATGCGCAATCGTTTGCGCAATCGGCAAGGGAACTCTACGCTCATCAGGGAGGCAACCATGCATGCGTTGACCAGAACGTTCGCCGCCGCGATCCTGCTGCTCGCCTCGTCCGCGGTTTTCGCCCAGGCCTGGCCGGCGCGCCCGCTCAAGCTGGTCATTCCCTACCCGCCGGGAGGCAACACCGACGCCTCGGGGCGGGTGATCGCGCTGGCGCTGCAGGAGCGGCTCGGCCAGCCGGTGGTGCCCGAGAACAAGCCGGGGGCGACGACGCGCATCGCGATGGAAGCGGTGGCCAAGAGCCCTCCGGACGGCTATACGCTGATGTACGCCTCGACGACGTTCGCCACCAACACCGCGCTCTTCGGCGAGGCGGGGCTGCCCTTCAACGTGCAGCGCGACTTCGCGCTGATCGCGCACGTCGCCTGGTACCCCTACACCATCATGGTACGCAGCTCGCTGGGCGTGAATTCGGTGCAGGACCTCGTCGCGCGCGCGAAGCAGAATCCCGGCAAGATCACGGCCGGTACGCTGCTCGGCGGCTCGATGCCGAACCTCGCGCTCGAGCTGTTCAAGAGCCGCACGGGCGTGGACCTGCTGGCGGTGCCGTTCAAGGGTACCGGCCCGGCGCTCACCGACCTGATCGCCGAGCGCATCGACGTCTATTTCGAAGGCCGCATCGTGGCCGAAGGCCACATCAAGGCAGGCAGGGTCAAGGTGCTGGCAGCCGCCTGGCCCACCCGTTTGCCGAGTTCCCCCGACGTGCCGACGTTCGGGGAGGCTGGCTATCCGGGATTCGAGGCGACGGCGTGGTTCGGCGTGGCCGCGCCGGCGGGAACGCCGGCGGAGATCGTCGCGCGGCTCAACCGCGAGGTCGTGGCGACCGTGAAGGACCCGGCGATCCATCAGCGCCTGCTGAAGATGGATCTGATCCCGAGCGGCACCTCGCCCGAGGAGTTCGCGCGGATCATTCGCGAGGATACGGCCAAGTGGGCGAAGGTGATCCGCGAGGCGGGGATCAAGCCCGAGTAGCGAGCGGAGGCGGACGATGGCAAAGCGGTTGAAATTCTGGGGCTGGGGCTACGAGGACGAGGTAGTCCCGCCAGCCGAGCTGCGCTGGATGGAATCCACCTGGGCGGAGCGGTTCGGCGTCGCCGGCTTCAGCGTCACGCCGACGCCGGCGGCGGCGGAAATCCGCCTGCCCGCGCCGCGCATCGCGCCGCCCGCCTCGCTCGCCGCGATCTGCACGACCGATCACTACGAGCGCGTGCTGCACTCCTACAGCAAGTCCTTTCCGGACATCATCCGCGTCTACCGGCGCGAATGCCCCTCGCCCGCGGATGTCGTGGCGCTGCCGCGCAACGAGCGCGATGTGGTGGATCTCCTGGACTGGTGCTACGGCGCGAACGCCGCGGTGGTGCCGTTTGGCGGCGGCTCGAGCGTGGTGGGCGGAGTGACGCCGCCCACCGGGGGCGGCCACGCGGCGGTGGTCAGCATGGACCTGCGCAACCTGGGCAAGGTGCTCGAGATCGACGAGGTCTCGCAATGCGCGCGCATCCAGGCCGGCACCTTCGGCCCCTCGCTCGAGGCGCAGCTGAAGGGCGCGGGCCTCACGCTGCGGCATTTTCCGCAGTCCTTCCAGTGCTCGACGCTCGGCGGCTGGATCGCGACCCGCGCGGGCGGGCACTTCGCGACGCTCTATACGCACATCGACGACCTGGTCGAGAGCCTGCGCGTGGTGACGCCCTCGGGCGTCCTCGAGACGCGGCGACTGCCCGGCTCCGGTGCCGGCCCCAGCCCGGACCGGATGTTCATCGGCTCCGAAGGCACGCTCGGCGTCATCACCGAGGCCTGGATGCGCTTGCGCCGCCGTCCCGGCTTCCGCGCCACGGCCACGGTGAAGTTCGGCGACTTCTACCGCGGCACGGACGCCGTGCGCGCGCTCGCGCAGTCGGGCCTCTATCCGGCGAACTGCCGCATTCTCGATGCCGAGGAGTCGCAGTACAACGGCCTCGCCGACGGCCGCCACAGCGTGCTCGTCGTGGCCTTCGAATCGGCCGACCACCCGGTAGAGGCGCCGCTCAAGCGCGCGCTGGAGCTGTGCCGGGACTTCGGCGGCGAGGCGGACATGGGTGCGGGGGAGGCTTCCCATCTCGAGGGGGCGGCGGGGCGCTGGCGGGAGCGCTTCATGTTCCTGCCGTACTTCAAGGAGCACATGGCCGCGCGCTGCATCTTCCGCGACGCCTACGAAACCGCCATCACCTGGGATCGGTTCAAGGATTTTCATGCATCGATCCGCGAGGCCGGGCTCGCCGCGATCCGCAAGGCGACAGGCCGCGAGGGCTCGGTGAGCTGCCGCTTCACGCACGTCTATCCGGACGGGCCGGCGCCCTACCTCACCTTTCACGGACTGTCGTCGTCGCCGGAACGCCTGATGAGCGACTACTGGGCGGTGAAATCCGCCGCTTCGGACGCCATCATCGCTGGCGGCGGCACGATCACGCATCACCACGCGGTCGGACGCGAGCACCGGCCCTGGTATGACCGGCAGCGGCCCGAGCTCTTCGCCTGCGCGCTGCGCGCCGCCAAGTCGGCCCTCGACCCGAAATGGCTCCTCAACCCGGGCTTGCTGGTCGATCGCAATCCCGCATGAGCGGGCCGGCGGGCGCCGGGGCGCCCGACTGGGAGCTGCTGTTCCGGCCGCGCGGCATCGCGGTGATCGGCGCATCCGCGGACCTGGGCCGCATCGGCGGCCAGCCGGTGAAGTACCTCTCCGCCTACGGGTACCCGGGCCGCGTCTACCCCGTCAATCCGAACCGCGACGAGATCGGCGGGCTGCGCTGCTACCGCAGCATCGAGGCGATCGACGGCCCCTGCGACGTTGCGATCATCGCCGTGAACGCGAAGGCCGCGGTCGGGGCGCTGCGCGAATGCGGCCGCAAGGGCATGCGCTTCGCGGTGGTGCTGAGCTCCGGCTTCCGGGAAAGCGGTGCCGAGGGCGAGGCGCTCGAGCGCGCGCTGCTCGCCGCCGCGGCGGAGCATGGCGTGCGCGTGATCGGCCCGAACTGCCAGGGCTACCTGAATCTCGAAAACCGCCTGTACGCGACCTTCGGCGTGCTCGGCCTGGAGCCGCAGCTTCGCCAGGGGTCGGTGTCCACCGTGTCGCAAAGTGGCGGCTTCGGCTTCAGCGTGGTGATGCTCGCGGAGGCGGCGGGCGTAGGTTTCCGGCGCATCGTTTCCTCCGGCAACGAGGCCGACCTGACCGCGCCCGAGCTGCTCGAGGGCTACGTGGACGATCCCGGCACGCGCGTACTCCTTGCGTACGTCGAGGGGGTGCGCGACGGGCGCGCGCTGATGCGCGCCGCCGACCGCGCCGTACGCGCGGGCAAGCCGCTCTTCATGTGGAAGACCGGCAACTCGCCCGCCGGGCGGCAGGCATCGCTCTCGCACACGGCGAACCTGACGGGGGACCATGCCGTATACCGCGCGGCGTTCCGGCAGGCGGGAATCCTCGAGGTGCATGACATCGACGAGATCGCCGACAAGACGCGCGCCGTCCTGGCCGGCCGGCTGCCGCGCGGCCGGCGCGTCGCCGCGCTCGGCTCCTCGGCGGGGTCGTGCATCCTCTTTGCCGACCGCTGCACCGAGCTCGGCCTCGAGATGGCGCCGCTCGCGCCCGAGACCGAAGCGGCGCTGGCGAAGATGCTGCCGGCCTTCGGCTCGCCGAGGAACCCGGTGGATGTCACCGCCGACATCTTCAACGACTTCGGCGCCTTCGAGCGCGCGGTGGACCTCGTCCTGCGCGATCCCAACATCGACCAGCTCGGGGTGCTCTACGCAGGGCTCTCGGGCGAGGTCGCGCATCGCTGCAACCAGGCGGTTGCGGCCGCGGCGCGGCGCACCGACAAGCCGGTGATGCTGGCCTGGGCGGCGCGGCGCCATCGGGCGGAAGCCGCCTACGCGGCGGCCGACGATGCGGGCATTCCCTATTTTTCCTCCCCGGTGCGCCTCGCCAACGCCGCGGCAACGCTCGCCCGCTTTGCCGAGCAGCGGGAACGCGCGGCGCGCAGAACCCTGTTCGCCGAGACGCTTCGGCCGGAGTCAGCCGCGCTCGCGGTCCGGCCGGGCGCGCTCTCTGAGAGCGAAAGCAAGCGGCTGCTCGCGGACTGGGGAATCCCTTCCTCGCGCGACCTGATCATCCAGTCGGGCGAGGAGGCGGCGGCCGCCTGCGCGGGCCTGCGGTTTCCGCTCGCGGCGAAAATCCTGTCGGCCGACATCCCGCACAAGACGGAAGCCGGCGGCGTGGTCCTGGGCGCTCGCGATCCGAAGGAACTGCAGGGCGCAGTCGCCGCTGTCCTGCGCAACGCGAAGGCGCACGCTCCGCAGGCGCGCATCGAGGGCGTGCTCGTTTCCGAGATGATCACCGACGGCGTAGAGATGCTGCTCGGCGTGGTCGCCGACCCCGCCTTCGGGCCGACGCTGGCGCTCGGCATGGGCGGGGTGCAGGCCGAGCTGCTGCGCGACGTGACGCACCGCATCGCCCCTTTCGACGAGGAGACCGCGCGCGATATGCTGGCGGAATTGCGCTGCGCGCCGCTGCTCTTCGGCTATCGCGGGCGGGCAAACGCGGACGTCGACGCGCTGGTCGCCGCGTTGACGCGCCTGTCGCAGGCCGCGTGGGCGCACCGGGACCGGCTGCTCGAGCTGGACGTCAACCCTCTTTTCGTCCGGCCGCGCGGACTGGGCGTCGTTGCCGCCGACGCGCTCGTCCGGCTCGCTTAGCGGAAGTCGAAGATCCGCCCGGCGTTGCCGCCGCGCACGCGCTCGCGCACGCCCGCGGGCAGCCGGTCCACGCGCGCGAGGCAGCCGATCGGGTCGCCGATGGTGTGCGGGTAGTCCGAGCCGTAAAGCACGTTCCCAGAGCCGAACACGTTCACCGCCATCGCCAGCGCCTCGTCGGTGAACACCACCGTGTCGGCGTAGACGCGGCGCGCATGCAGGCTGGGCTTCTCCCGCGTCCGGGTCCGGCAGGCGGGGATGTGCTCGTAGCACTGGTCCATGCGGCCGATCAGGTAAGGCAGCGTGCCGCCGCCGTGGCTGGCGATGATCTTCAGCTTCTGGAAGCGGTCGAAGAAGCCGTCGTAGATCATGCGCGCCACCGCCAGCGTGGTGTCGGTGGTGAAGCCGATCGAAGCCACCAGCTGGAACTGCTCCATCGCCATCTCCGCCACGCCCGGGGGCGCGGTCGGATGGATCAGCACCGGCAGCTTGGCCGCGTCGATCGCTTTCCAGATCTTCTCGAACTTCGGGTCGGTCAGCGGCTTGCCGCCGATATTGGCGAGCACCATCACGCCGCAGGCGCCGGCTTTCAGGCAGCGCTTGAGCTCGCCGAGCGCCGCCTTCTCGTACTGCCAGGGCAGCGAGCAGAACCACTGGATGCGGTCGGGCCAGGCCTTGCGCGCCCGCGCCATTTCGTCGTTCATCACCCGGGCCGCCTTCAGGCTCACCGCCTCGCCGCCCCAGTAGACGTTGGGGCAGGTGAGCGAGACCACGGAGACGTCGATGCCGACCCGGTCCATGTTGCGGATGCGCAGGTCCCAGTCGAACATCTCGGGCACCGGAGTCATGAACGGCGCGCCGTCGAGGTGGATGGCGCGCAGGCCGCCGGCGACGGTCTTGAGCGTGTAGCGCGGCCGGCCGTGCTTCTCGAGCAGCTTCAGCCAACCGTGGTTCAGCATGTGAGTGTGGACGTCTACGACTGGCGACATGGCGTTTCTCCTCTGGAGCTAGGTTAACCCGAGGCGGGTATGATCGGGTCGGGAGTTTCGCAGCGCCCCGGCTGCGGTCATGACCAGCAACGAGTCGGTCCGGTTTTTCGACATGCAGTTCCAGCGCCAGGCGGCCGCCGGCGAGTTCGCGCTCAACCCGTTCGAAGCTCGCGCCCTCGCGCACCTGCGCGGCGACGTGCTCGATCTCGGCTGCGGGCTCGGCAATCTGGCCTGCGCGGCTGCCGAGCGCGGCGCCAAGGTTCTCGCGCTGGACGCCAGCGCGGCCGCGATTGAAAGCCTGCGCGCGCGAGCCGCTGGGTCCGGCCTTGCGATCGACGCCCGGCTCACCGACCTGCGCGACTACGCGCCGGCGGCCAGCTTCGACAGCGTGGTCGCGATCGGCCTGTTCATGTTCTTCCCCTGCCCGGTGGCGCGCCGCCAGCTGGCGCGGGCGCTCGCCGCCGTTCGGCCGGGCGGCGTCGCCGTCGTCAACGTGCTCATCGAAGGCACCACGTTCATGGGCATGTTCGACCCCCGGGCCGGCTATTGCCTGTTCGGGGAAGACGAGCTGCCCGCGGCGTTCGCCGGCTGGCAGGTGGTGGACGATCGCCTCGAGGAGTTTCCCGCGCCCGCCGGCGTCAAGCGCTTCCGCACCACCATCGCGCGGCGCGCCCGGGCGGACCGGATCAATCGACCTTCGCGCCGGAGGCCTTGACCACGGCCGCCCAGCGGCCCATGTCGGTCCTGACGATCTCGCCGAACTGCGCCGGAGAGTTCGGCGCCCAGGGCTCCATGCCGAACTTGAAGAGCAGCGCGCGGAATTCGTCGGTGTTCTGGAAGCGCTGCATTTCCGCGTTAAGCCGCGAGACGATCGTCGGCGGCGTGCCGGCGGTCGTCACCACGCCCTGCCATGCCTGCCAGTCGAAGCCGGGCAGCGTCGCCGAGATCGGCGGCACTTCGGGCATCAGCACCGACTGCTTGCCGGCGGAGGTGCCGAGCGCGGTGATCTTGCCCGCCTTGATGTTGGGCACCGCGACCGAGAAGTCGAGGAACATCACTTCAGGCTTGCCGCTGATGACATCGAGCAGCGCCGCGCCCGACCCCTTGTAGGCAACGTGCTGGATGTCGAGCCCGAGCTCCTTCTTCAGCACTTCCATGTACAGATGGTGCGGGCTGCCCGAGCCCACGGAAGCGTAGTTGAACTTGCCCGGGTTCTTCTTCACCAGGTCGATGAACTCGCGCACGCTCCTCGCCGGAAACGAGGGCGCGGCGACAAGGAAGAAGTTGACCGAGCCCACGAGCGAGACCGGCGCGAAATCCCTCACCGGATCGATGGCGGGCTTGGAATACATCGCCGGGCTGATGCCGAGCGTGGTCGAGGTGGCCATCAGCAGCGTGTAGCCGTCGGCGGGCGCCTTGGCCACCAGCTCCGCGCCCACGAGCGTGCCGGCGCCGGGCTTGTTCTCGACGACCACGGGCTGCTTGAGCGCCGCCGAGAGCCGCTCGCCGAGCGCGCGCGCGAGCACATCGGTGAGCGCGCCGGGCGGATACGGCACGACGAAGCGCAGCGGCCTCGAGGGATAGTCCTGCGCCCGCGCCCCGCCTGCAAAAGGCGCGGCGAGCAGCGCGGCGGCAATCAAGATCAGCAATCGCATGCAACCCTCCTTCGGGAGAGGGGAAGCCTAAAGGCAGGCGCCGCTAAAATCCAGCATCTGTCTGGCTCATTTCGCAGATGCACGCCCCGCTGCTGCTGCTGATCCTGCTCGCCGCGCTGCCCGCGCTGGCGCAAGAGCGCGCCGAGATGCGTCTCACGCTCGTGCTGTTCGCGGGTGGCGCCTGGCCCGAGAGTGAAGCCGTAGCGGCCGCGCGGGAGGCCGCGGCAATCCTCGACCAGTGCGGCGTCGCCGCGGCACCGATGAAACTATTGCGCGCCGACGAGGGGCCAGCCTTCCGGATGTATCAGACGCCGCGCTCGCGCCTACTCGCCCGCAAGCTGCGGCCGCACAGGCCCGCCATCTTTTTCGTGGACGGCACCCTGCAGCGCCCTGCCTACGACGCCGAGGCAATCGGACGCGGCAACAGCCGCACGCGGCCGGAACTCGCCGACACGGTGTGGATCGTGCGCGACGCGCGCGACCCCGGCGTCGCGCTCGCGCACGAGCTCGCGCACGTGCTCATGGACAGCGGCGAGCACTCCGACGAACCCGGCAACCTGATGCGCGACGAGACCGCGCCGCAGGACACCCGGCTCAGCGAGGCGCAGTGCGCGCGCCTGCGCGCTACCGGCCTCGCCAACGGTCTGCTGCACTGACCTCGCGCGCGCCCGCGGCTGGGCCCGCGTGGCAGGCGCAGGCCTCGCCGTGCGCGGCGTGGATCAGCTCTTCGAGGATCCCGCAATCCGCCACGCGGTGACCGCTCGCGCACTGCGCGTCGAGCGCGGCCAGCTGTCGCTCCAGGACCTGCAGCGCGGCGCGCTTGGCGCGCACGCGCTCAAGGTGCGCATGCACCTTGGCGTTGACTTCGTCGCACGAGGCGGACTTGTCCTTCGACAGCTCCAGCAGGCGCCTCACGTCGGCCAGCGCCATGTCGAGCGAACGGCAGTGCCGGATGAAATTCAGCCGCTCCAGGTGCGCGGGCGCATAGCTGCGATAGCCCGAGCGCGTTCGCGCGGGAGGATCGAGCAAGCCTTCCCGCTCGTAGTAACGCAGCGTCTGCACGTCGACGCCGGCCCGGGCCGCCAGTTCTCCTATGCGCATCGGGGTCTTTCGCAGCAATGCTTGACCCGATAGTAGCTACAGGGTTTTGAATGCGCAAAGCATGAGCGCCGATTGCTGCCATCACGAACCCGCCGCCAGCGGCGGCCGCTACCGCGCCATCCTGTGGATCGCGCTCGCGGTCAATGCCGCGATGTTTTTCGTAGAGCTGGGAGCGAGCGCGGCCTCGGGATCCAGCTCGCTCGCGGCCGACGCCGCCGATTTCGCGGGCGATGCGGCCAACTACGGCCTCAGCCTCGCCGCGATCGCCGCCGGCGGGCTGTGGTCTGCGCGGGCGGCGATCGTGAAGGGCGCCGCCATGGGCGTCTACGGTCTCGGCGTGCTCGCCTACGCCGGTTGGCGGCTGGCGCTCGGCACGCCGCCGGACGCGATGACCATGAGCGTCGTCGGCCTGCTCGCGCTGGCAGCCAACCTCTCGGTGGCCTGGCTGCTCTATGCGTACCGCAACGGCGACGCGAACATGCGCTCGGTGTGGCTCTGCACCCGCAACGACGCCATCGGCAATCTCGCCGTGCTCGCCGCCGCCGCCGGCGTGTTCGGCACGGGCAGCTTCTGGCCCGATGTCGCGGTGGCCGGCCTGATGGCGACGCTCGCGATCGCAGCCTCGCTGCACGTCATCGCCGGCGCTCTCGGCGAGCTGGGCCGGGCGGGCAGGGAAAACGTCCATTCGCTATAGAACAGCCGCACGCGCTTCTCCCGCCTGCCGGCCGAGCCCCCAGCTCTTGACCAGCGTGTAGACCGCCGGAATCACGATCAGGGTGAGCAGGGTCGAGGAAAGCATGCCGCCCACCATCGGCGCCGCGATACGGCGCATGATCTCCGAGCCCGTGCCGCTGCTCCACATGATCGGCAGCAGGCCCGCCATGATGGCGACGACGGTCATCATCTTCGGGCGCACGCGCTCCACCGCGCCTTCAATCACCGCCGCATACAGGTCGTCCATGCCCGGCTCGCCGCCCTCGGCGCGGCGCTTCGCGCTGGCCGCTTCCCAGGCGTGGTCGAGATAGATCAGCATCACCACGCCGGTCTCGGCCGCGACCCCTGCCAGCGCGATGAAGCCGACGGCGACGGCGACGCTCAGGTTGTAGCCGAGCAGCCACATCAGCCAGACGCCGCCGACTAGCGAGAAGGGCACCGAGAGCATGACGATCAGTGTCTCGGACAGGCGCCCGAAGTTGAGGTATAGCAGCAGGAAAATGATCAGCAACGTGAGCGGCACCACGACACGGAGCTTTTCCTTCGCGCGCTCCATGTACTCGAACTGCCCGCTCCACGTGGCGTAGTAGCCCGGCGGAAACGTGACCTGCTCTTGAACCGCTTTGCGCGCATCCGCGACATAGCCGCCGATGTCGCGATCGCGGATGTCCACGTACAGGTACGCGGCGAGCAGCGCGTTCTCGGTGCGGATGCTGGGCGGACCCTTGACGAGCGCCACCTTGGCGAGCTGTCCCAGCGGAACCATGGCGCCGCCCGCCGCGCGCGGCAGTCGCCCGCCGGCCACCGCCGCCATGGGCCGTCCGCTCGCCCCGGACGCGGCGCCCGCCTCCGGCGCCATCACGGGCACCAGCACCTGCGTGGCGATCGCCTCGGGGGTGCTGCGGAAATCGCGCGGATAGCGCACCACCACGCTATAGCGCTCGAGGCCCTCCACGGTGGTGGTCACCGTCTCGCCGCCGAGCGCCGTCGCGATCGTGTCCTGCAGCTCGCCGACCGTGACCCCGTAGCGCGCCAGCGCCATGCGGTCGGGCTCGATGTCGATGTAGTAGCCGCCGGTCAGCCGCTCGGCATAGGCGCTGGTCGTGCCCGGCACTTTCTTCACCACAGCCTCGATCTCCCGGGCCAGGCGCTCGATTTCCGCCAGGTCCTTGCCGAACACCTTGATGCCGATCGGCGTACGGATCCCCGTCGAAAGCATGTCGATGCGCGCCTTGATCGGCATCGTCCAGGCGTTGGCGATGCCGGGAAACTGCAGCGCTGCGTCCATCTCCGCGATCAGCTTGTCGGTCGTCATGCCCGGGCGCCATTCGCCCTGCGGCTTGAGGTTGATCACCGTTTCGAACATTTCCAACGGGGCAGGGTCGGTCGCCGTGTTCGCGCGCCCGGCCTTGCCGAATACCGAAGCGACTTCCGGGAAGCTGCGGATGATCCGGTCCTGCGCCTGCAGCAGCTCCGCAGCCTTGGTCACCGATAGCGAAGGGAGCGTCGTCGGCATGTAAAAGAGCGTGCCTTCGTCGAGCGTGGGCATGAATTCCGTGCCCAGCCGCGCCGCCGGGACCGCGGTCACACCCAGCGCGACGATCGCAAACATGATCGTGAATTTCTTCCAGCGCAGCACCCAGTCGATGATCGGCCGGTAGCCCCAGATGAGCAGGCGCACGAGGGGGTTGCTGCGCTCGGCGGGAATCCGGCCACGGATGAAAAGCAGCATCAGCACCGGCACCAGCGTGATCGACAGCAAGGCCGCACCCGCCATCGCGAAGGTTTTCGTATAGGCGAGCGGCTTGAACATGCGCCCTTCCTGCGACTCCAGCGTGAACACCGGCAGGAACGACACGGTGATGATGAGCAGGCTGAAGAACAGCGCCGGCCCCACTTCCCGACACGCCGCGATGATCGCCGGCAGACGCGGCGCCCCGGGCGCCAGGCGCTCCAGGTGCTTGTGCGCATTCTCGATCATCACGATGGCGGCGTCGACCATCGCGCCGATCGCGATCGCGATGCCTCCCAGGCTCATGATGTTCGAATTGAGCCCGAGCTGCGCCATGACGACGAAGGCGATCAGCACGCCGACCGGCAGCATCAGGATCGCCACCAGCGCGCTCCTCGCATGGAACAGGAACACGACGCAGACCAGCGCGACGATCAGGCTTTCCTCGATCAGCGTGCGCTGCAGGTTCCTGATCGCACGTTCAATCAGCTCGGCGCGGTCGTAGACGGTCTGGATGGAGACACCCTCGGGAAGCCCGCTCGCGATCTCGGCAATCTTCGACTTCAGGCCGTGGATGACGTCCTGCGCGTTCTGTCCATAGCGGGCGACGGCGATCCCGCCTACGACCTCGCCCTGGCCGTCCAGCTCGGCGATGCCGCGGCGCTCCTCGGGAACCAGCTCGACGCGCGCGACATCCCGCACGAGCACGGGGGTGCCGGCCTCGGCACGCAGCACGAGCCTTTCCAGGTCGCCCGCGCCGCGCAGGTAGCCCCGCCCGCGCACGACGAACTCGGTCTCGGCCATCTCCACCACGCGTCCGCCGACGTCGCGGTTACTCTCGCGGATCACCTGGACGACCCTGGACAGGGGCACCCCGTAAGCCTGCAGCAGCCGGGGGTTCACGGTGACCTGGTACTGGCGCGCGAAGCCGCCGACGCTGGCGATCTCCGAGACCCCCGGCGCCTTGGTAAGCTGGTAGCGCACGAACCAGTCCTGGATGCTGCGCAGTTCTTCCAGCGTCTTGTTCTTCGCCGTCACCGCGTACTGGTAGACCCAGCCGACGCCGGTCGCGTCGGGCCCGAGCGAGGCGGTCACGCCTCGCGGCAGCTTGCCGGACACGTAGTTGAGATACTCCAGCACGCGGGAGCGCGCCCAGTAGATGTCGGTGCCGTCCTCGAAGATGATGTAGACGAAGGAGGCGCCGAACACCGACAGGCCGCGCACGACCTTGGATTTCGGCACCGCGAGCATCGCGGTGGTGAGCGGATAGGTCACCTGGTCCTCGACGACCTGCGGCGCCTGGCCCGGGTATTCCGTATAAACGATCACCTGCACATCCGACAGGTCCGGAATGGCGTCGATCGGCGTGGTCAATAGCGCGTGAATGCCAGCCGCGGTGATGAACAAGGTGCCAAGCAGCACCAGCAGCACGTTGCGCACGGACCACTCGATGATCCGGTTGAGCATCTCAGTGCCCCTTGCCGTGACCGGCGGCGGGAGCGCCTGCCGGCCCGATGCGCTCGATGATGAACTCACCCGGGGCGCCCACGCGCAGGTCGAACTCGACGGCCTGCCCCTTCTTCAGCCCGGCGAGCATCGCCTTGTCCCTGAGCTTGAACTCCATGGTCATGGCCGGCCATTTCAGGCTGGCCATCGGCTCGTGATGGATTTCGACGCTGGCCGATTTCGCATCCAGCGCCTCGATGGTTCCCTTGCCCGCGTGGACCTGGACCGCCGCCTTCCCTTCGCTCTCGCCCTTGCCCCCGAATCCCGCGAGCGCCGCCTTCAGGTTGCTCTCGGCGTCGATGAGGAAGTTGGCTCGCACCACGACCTCCTCGCCCGCCTTCAGGCCTTCGAGAATCTCCGCGAAGCCCTCCGCACGCGTCCCGAGCCGGACCTTGCGCGGCTCGAACAGCCCCTCGCCGCGGCGCACGAGCACCGTCTGGCTCGTGCCGCTGTCGAGCACCGCCGATTCCGGAACCGCGAGCCGCTTGCCGGACGATTCGCCGGCGGCAAGCTCCACGTTGCCGTACATCGCGGGCTTGAGTTGCGTTCCGGGATTCGCAAGCTCGATGCGCACGCGGCCGGTGCGCGTACCCGGATCGAGCGTCGGGTAGATGAAGACGACTTTCCCGGCGAACTCCCTGTCCGGATACGCGGCAATGCGCATCTTCGCTTCCTGGCCGACGCGGACCAGGCCCAGTTCCTGCTCGAAGACATCCGCGAGCATCCAGACCGAGGACAGGTCCGCGATCTCGTAGAGGACCTCCCCGGGCATGAAGCGCATCCCCTGCGTGCCCGGCTTCTGCAGCACCACTCCGCTGACCGGCGAGCGGTAGACGAGCAGCCGCTGGGCGGACCCCGTTTCCTGCAGCCGCCGGATTTCCTGGTCGGAGATCTCGAAATTGCGCAGCCGGCGCAGCACGCCCTCGGCAAGCCGCTGCATTCCGGCTTGCGCCTCGGCGCCGCCCTCCTGCAGTTCCTTCGCTCCGCGCAGGGCGATCAGGTACTCGTCCTGCGCGCTCACCAGCTCCGGGCTGTACACCTCCATCAGGGGCTGCCCGCGGCCTACGCTCTGGCCGGTGGTATTGACATGCAGCCGCTCGATCCAGCCTTCGAAGCGCGGTGCGATCTTGTACAACAGGCGCTCGTTCGCCTGGATGGTTCCCACCGCGCGCACAGCATGGCGCAGCTCCCGTGCGGCGGCGGCCTCCGTGCGCACGCCCAGGAGCTGGATCTTGTCGGCGCTGATCTTCACCGTTCCCGCGGGCCCCGCCGGCTCGCCGCCCTCGTAGACCGGGACGTAGTCCATGCCCATGGGGTCCTTCTTCGGCACTGGCGAGGTGTCGGGCAGGCCCATTGGATTGCGGTAGTAGAGAATCCGGCCCTTGCCGGCGGCGCCCTCCGGCTTCGCGACCGGGGCGGGCGGAACGGGCGCGGACTTGCCGGCGCCCCACCAGTAGCCAGCGGCAAGCGAAGCCGCGACCAGACCGCAGGCGGCAAGGACGGAAAGCGCACGGTTCATCGGCGGATGCGCCCCTGGCCGGTTCATTGGCTGGCGCCGGTCAGCAAGTCGATCTCCGCCAGCGCCTTGTGGAAGCTGGCCGCGGCTGCCGCGCGTCCGATGCCGTAGCTGTACAGGCTCATCTGGCTGTCCAGCAGCGCGAGCAGGTCGGCGCGGCCCACCCGGTAGGAGGCAAGGGTGGATTCGACCGCCAGGCGCGCCTGCGGCAGGATCGTAGTGTCGAACAAGCCCGCGGACCGGCGGTTCTGGTCGGCCGTCGCGATCTGCTGGCGGAGCTTGGCGTACAGCTCGTTTTGCTGCGCCTGGTACAGGCTCATCGCCTGATCGCGCATCGCCTGCGCCTCGGCGATGCGCGGCTCGATCCTGTCCTTGCCCCACACCGGCAGATTCATGGCGACCGTCAGGCTCACCAGATCGGAGCGCTGCATTCCGTCGGGCGTCTTGTCCCGCTGCCCGTAGGAGATGCGGACGTCGAAATCCGGGTTGTACTCCTTGCGCGCGAGCTCGAGCGCTACGCCGCTCTTGTCGATCAGTGCGCGCAGCCCGGCCAGCTGCGGCCGCTGCCGCAGCGCCCCTTCGCGCAGCGCGTCCAGATCGAGCCTGACCTCGCGTGCTGGCGGCAGCACCGCGCCGATCGCGCCGCCCGCTCCGGCCCGGCCGAGAATCCTGCCGAGCTCGGCCTCCGCGACGGGGATCTCGCGCTCCATGCGCAGCAGCTCTTCCGACATCTTCGCGAGCTGCGTCTGCGCCTTGAGCACATCCGCCTGCGTTGCCTGGCCGACGCCGTAGCGGCTCTCGGCGATGCGCAGGAACTGGCCGAGGACCCGGACGTTGTCGTTGAGCAGGCGCACGGTCTCGCCCGCGAGCCCGAGGTCGAAATAGGCGATCTTCAGGTCGCGCACGACGCGATTGCTCGTCTCGCGGTACCCTTGCTCGACCGCCTCGGCGTCTTTCGCGGCGACATCCTGGCGCAGCGCGCGCTTGCCGGGCGAGGGCAGCTTCTGCGACAGGCCGAGCATCTTCATCGTCATGTCCTCGCGCCTGAAACTCCACGACCCCGTCGGCACGGTCAACAGCCCTGCCTCCAGCATCGGGTCCTCCAGCGCGCCGGCGGGCAGAATCCGCTGGCCCGCCGCCTCCTTCTCCTTGAACGCGGCCTTGATCTCGGGATTGTTCTGCAGCGCTTCCGCGACGAGCGCCTCCAAAGTCGCGGGCTGCGGTCCGAACGAGGATGGGACGCGTACCGCAGCCTGGGGGAAGGCCGTCGTCGTGAATAGCGCAAAAGCAAGAAAACCGATAAAGCGGACCATGCAAGACCTCCGAATGCAACGCGCGCCAAGGCTGGCGCCGAAAGAGAATCGTCCCGTGCTGCTAGCGCAGCGGCAGGATCAGATTCGGAGGTTGTGGATCAGGATGCGGACCGGAGGCGCCGCAAACGCGTAGTTGGTGGAAGCGGACCGGAACGACGTCAGCTTGCCAACTGCAGGCTCTGCCGCAACCGTGAGAACCGCGATTGCCGATAGCGACTGAAGCGCCGGGCCATTGGTATCGACGTTCTGCGCGTCGCTCGTGCAGTGTATGAGGCAGAGGTTGGGGTTGACTTCCCGGGTGTCTTGCGACCTGTGATCCGGGCACGGCGCTTCGCCCACGGCAGCGACTGCCTGGGCCGCGGAGCGCTGGCCCAGGTCGCAGCCGGCGGCCGCGAGGGTGGCCTGCGCGAACAGCAGCGCGGCCAGCACGAACTTGGCGAACGTCAGGATACGCGCGCGGCGAAGCATGCTCTGATATTACGCCCGGACCCGGCGAAGCGGGAATTGATGCAAGTCAAGCACGCACCCGCAACGGCTCAATGGCCGGGCTTGAGGGTGCCGTGCTCGGTGATCTGCTTCCAGATCGCATTGTTCTTCATCATGATCTTCGA